>CAMZED010000025.1 GCA_947305675.1 uncultured Clostridia bacterium
TCCATTTCGGGAAATATCCTGTGACCCGACTGCCGGTATTCATACGCCAGGAAACGCCTCAGCTCTTTATAATAATCCTTTTCGGCTTCCGGCCGCATAAGATCGTCCCATCCGTTTCCGAAGTGAAACATCAAACCCCCCGCTTTCACGTTTTTTTATTAATTATATAACGGTTTTGCCGAAAATCAAGAAAAACATGAAAATACGAATTGACAAAACGCCGGTTTTGGTTTAAGATAAATCAAGAATTTTTTTACGAAGAGGTGAGAAATCCATGGAATCCGGGCGAAGTTGCGGCATAAAACCCAAAAGTATATGCGCGGACGCGGCATTTTTGGGATTTTTCGCCTCGTTCGCGTTATAAAAAGGTTTTTGCCGTGCTTCTTTCACCGCGCTGCGGTAATAAAATTTAAAAAGTAAAGGAGAAAACGGCTATGGAAGAAAACGAAAAAACCCCCGAATCTGAAGATATCGACGTGGAAGATATTAACGACGTCAACGATATCGAGGATATCGAGGAGATCAACGACAAGTTGACAGATCTTATCCCTGAACTTATTGAATCACGGGATTTTCAAAAAGTGAAAGAACTGCTCCGCGAGCTTGAACCGCAGGACGTTGCGATAATTCTCGAAGATATTCCTTTCGATCTCGTTCCCGTGGTATTCCGCCTTTTGCCGAAGACGATGGCGGCGGATTGCTTTTCCGAAATGTCAGCCGACGCGCAGGAGATACTTATAAAAGGCTTTTCGGACAGCGAACTTAAATTCATTCTCGATGAACTTTATATCGACGATACCGTCGACATGATCGAGGAGATGCCGGCGAACGTAGTTAAAAGGATACTCGCCAACTGCGACAGCGAATCCCGCGCGCAGATCAACCAGATCTTAAAATACCCCAAAGATTCAGCCGGCAGTATAATGACTGTCGAATACGTCCGTCTTGAAAAGAATATGAGCATTGCCGACGCATTCGCGCGGATAAGGCGCGTCGGCACCGATAAAGAGACGATCTATACCTGCTATGTCACCGAATCGGATAAAACGCTTGTCGGCGTGGTATCGGCAATGGATCTTATGCTTAACGATACCGATAAACTCATATCCGAAATAATGGATACCAACGTTATCTGCGTCACTACCGACGAGGATAAAGAAGCCGTCGCGGCTACGATGAGCAAATACGACTTCCTCGCCATCCCGGTGGTCGACGCCGACAACAGGCTGGTCGGTATCGTCACCGTCGACGACGCCATCGACGTCATTCAGGACGAGGCGACCGAAGATATTACGAAAATGGCGGCTATCACGCCGAACGACAAGCCTTATTTCAAGGTCGGCGTGTTCTCGACCTGGCTGTCGCGCATACCCTGGCTTCTGCTGCTTATGCTTTCGGCAACTTTCACCGGCGCGATCATATCGCATTACGAGGACGCGCTCAGCAAAGTGATAATACTCACCTCGTTTATCCCGATGCTTATGGATACCGCCGGTAATGCCGGCGGACAGGCTTCGGTAACCATTATCCGTGCGATATCGCTCGGCGAGGTGGAACCGAAGGATATTCTTCGCGTGCTGTGGAAAGAATTCCGCGTGGCATTCCTCTGCGGCGTTTCGCTGGCGGCTGTCGGATTCCTCAAGGCATTTATTTTCGACGCTCGCGGCGAACCGGAGGCTTTGCTTGTCGCGCTGACGGTCGCAATAACTCTTGCGGCGACGGTCGTCGTTGCAAAAGCCGTCGGCTGTTGTATGCCGCTGCTTATTAAAAAACTCGGGTTCGACCCGGCAGTGGTCGCAAGTCCCTTCATTACCACCATCGTCGACGCTATATCGCTTGTGGTCTATTTTGCGATCGCCACCGCGATCCTCCCGGCGCTCAATATGCTTTAATAATACCCGGAGATAAATTTATGGCTGTATTTTACGATTACGAAACCCGGCAATATTCGCTTCATACGGCGAATACAAGCTATATAATGCAGGAACGCGAGGGCTTTCTTGTTCACCTTTATTGGGGCAAAAAGCTCGGCGGCGATTGCTCTTATATGTTTCGCGAGCAGGGAAGGGCGGCTTTTTCGCCGCGCATGGAAAACTGCGAAGGGTTCATACTTGACGATATCCCGCTTGAATATCCCTGCTGGGGCAGGGCGGATATGCGCACCCCGGCTTTGGAGATCACCAATCACGACGGCTCTGTTATCGTCGATCCGCGCGTTGTATCCCACCGTATAATCAAGGGTAAACCCGCCATAAAAGGTTTACCGGCGACTTATGCCGAATCTGACGACGAATGCGAAACGCTGGTCATTGAACTTTTCGATCCCGTCGGCGGCATAAAAGTCGAACTGTATTATTGCGTGTTCGCTCAGCGCGACGTGATCACCCGCTATGCTTCTGTCACAAACCGCGGGGAAGAACCGGTTTTTATCGATTCTATCGCCTCGGCTTCGGTCGATTTCGACAGCATAAATTTCGGCACGCATTGCCGCGAAAGGAATATCGAGCGCGCGCCGCTCAAACACGGCAGGTTCATAATGTCATCCCGCCGCGGCGCCTCGTCCCACGTCCACAACCCGTTCCTTATCCTCACTTCTCCCGGCACCGACGAAGTCTCGGGCGACGCATACGGGTTCGTGTTGGTCTATTCCGGCTCGTTCAGCGCCGAGATCGCCGCCAATCAGTTCGATACCGCGCGTGCGGTGATCGGGCTCAACCGCGAATCGTTCCGCTGGAAGCTCGAACCCGGCGAAGTTTTCACTTCCCCCGAATGCGTAATGAGCTATTCCGGCGACGGGCTGGACCGCCTTTCTTCGAATTTTGCCTCGCTCTTCCGCGAAAGGCTCTGCCGCGGCAAATACCGCGATATCCGCCGCCCGGTCCTGCTTAACAGTTGGGAGGCTTGCTATTTCGGATTCGATTCCGAACGGCTTATGCTTATCGGCGATTCCTGCGCCGAACTCGGCATTGAACTTATGGTCATAGACGACGGATGGTTCGGCAAGAGGGATAATGACCGCTGTTCGCTCGGCGACTGGTTCGTCAACGAGAAAAAACTGCCCGGCGGAATAAAACGCATTTCCGACCATCTGGCAAAAAAAGGCGTTAAGCTCGGCATCTGGTTCGAACCGGAGATGATATCTCCCGACAGCGAACTTTATAAACAACATCCCAATTGGTGCCTCCATTATAATAACCGTCCGCGTTCGGAGGGAAGATATCAGCTTATTCTCGATCTCACCCGCAAAGACGTCTGCGATTATATCTATGATTCGGTCGCAGCGATCCTGCGCGAGGGCGGAATCAGTTACGTTAAATGGGATTTCAACCGCAATATGTCCGAGGCGGGAAGCCCTCTGCTTCCTGCCGACCGCTTGCGCGAGGTGGATTTCCGCTATTATCTCGGGCTGTATTCCGTACTTGAGCGGCTCGTTACCGATTTTCCCGACGTCCTTTTCGAATCCTGTTCCGGCGGCGGCGGAAGGTTCGACGCAGGAATGCTTTATTATATGCCTCAGGTCTGGACGAGCGACGATTCCGACGCCATCGAGCGCCTTAAAATTCAATACGGCACCTCGCTCGTATATCCGATGTCGGCGATGAGCGCGCACGTTTCGGCTTCGCCCAACCACCAAACCGGCCACGTCACGCCTTTCGATACAAGGTTCACCGTTGCGCTTACAGGCTCGTTCGGCTACGAACTCGATCCCACCAAACTGTCGGATGAAGACAAGAACAAAGTGCGCGAAACCGCCGCGTTTTACAAGCAGTACGGCGAAGTTTTCGCCCGCGGCGATTATCACCGCCTGCGCGATCCTCACAGCGAAAACTGCTCGGCGTGGTGCTTTGTCTCGCAGGATAAAAACGTCTGCGTGGCGGGATACGTGCTCACTCACGTCCGGCTTTACGGCAATAACGAACGCGTTGCGCTGCGCGGGCTCGATCCTGACGCGATCTATAAAGAAAAATTCACCGGCGCCGTCTATCGCGGCGACCAGTTGATGAATTTCGGGCTTCACGCTCCCACCACGCTCGAATTCCACAGTATTCTCTGGGTGCTTGAAAAACAGTAAGTTTTTCCGCCCATTCGTCCGTATTATCTTATTTTGACAAACAAAAACCGCTTATTCGGGCGGGGCGCAATTCAATTCACGGCGCAAAAGCCGGTCCGTATTATACCGGCTGAATATGAAAAAGCAGACTGATTTTATTTTCAGTCTGCTTTTGTTTTTCAGGGCGCGCTTTGTCACCGCACCGAAGGGAAGTGAAAATACTTACTCATCACGTCCGGCCTTTTCGTGAGCGGCGTTTACCGCGTTTTTATTTGAGCAGCGCTTTTATGGCGTCGGACTTGTCGGTGATCTCCCATTTTACTCCAAGCTCTTCACGGCCAAAGTGACCGTAAGCCGCGAGATTCTTATAGATCGGTTTACGCAGGTCGAGCGTTTCGATTATTGCGGCGGGACGAAGATCGAACACCTCATTTACGATCTCGGCAAGGCGTTCATCGCTTACAACGCCGGTGCCGTTGGTGTTTATAAGCACCGAAAGGGGACGCGCCACGCCGATCGCATAGGCGATCTGAACTTCGCACCTGTCGGCAGCGCCGGAAGCGACGATGTTCTTCGCAACGTAGCGAGCCATATAAGCCGCGGATCTGTCGACTTTTGTCGGGTCCTTGCCCGAAAAAGCGCCGCCGCCGTGGGAAGCGTATCCGCCGTAAGTATCGACAATGATCTTTCTGCCGGTGAGCCCGCTGTCGCCGTGAGGGCCGCCGACCACAAAGCGCCCGGTCGGGTTGACGTATATTTTGGTGTTGTTATCGATGTATTCAGCCGGAACTGTGGGAAGTATGACCTCGCGGATAACGTCTTCGCGGATCTTTTCAAGGCTGACGTCGGCGGAATGCTGGGAAGAAACGACGATCGCGTCGACTCTTACGGGTTTTCCGTCAACGTATTCAACGGTGACCTGGGTCTTGCCGTCAGCGCGCAAATAGGGAAGTGTGCCGTTCTTGCGAACTTCGGTAAGGCGTTTTGCCATATGCTGTGCGAGCGAAATGGGCATGGGCATAAGCTCTTTTGTCTCGTTGCAGGCGAACCCGAAAACCATACCCTGGTCGCCGGCGCCGGTGTCATATTTGTCAGCCATTTCGCCCTGCTTTGCTTCCAAAGCCTTGTTTACGCCCATGGCGATATCGGGCGACTGTTCGTGTATCGAAGAAATGACGGCGCAGGTATCGGCGTCGAAATACTTTTCGCTGGAATCATAGCCTATCTCACGGACAGTATCGCGGACTATGGTCTGGATATCGGCGTAAGCTTCGGTGGTTATCTCGCCCATAACAAGTATAAGCCCGGTCGTGCAGGCGGTTTCGCAGGCGACGCGCGCGTTCGGGTCTTTGGCGATTATCGCGTCGAGGACCGCGTCGGATATCTGGTCGCAGATCTTGTCGGGATGCCCCTCGGTGACCGATTCACTTGTGAAAAACTTTCTCATGATTTTTAACTCCTTTATGTCGATTCTCTTAATAACACAAAAAACGCGCCCTTGCGATGTACAAAGGGCGCATTACCGCTTTTTTATACATCTCATCTTCCGATAAATCCGATAAATTTTATCGCTGAATTGACACCTTGCCGCTTCTTACAGACGGTAAAGAACGCAGGTTGTCGTGGTTTCACAGGGCAGTTCCCTCCGCCACTCTTGATAAGACGCCTATATAATATCATTCCTTTCGGCATTTGTCAATAAGCATACGCAATATTTTGTCAACATTTGTGCGATTTTCTAAAAATGTAAAAATGCCCGAAAACCCGATTGACAAAGCGTTTTTGCGGGTGTAAAATATTTTTGATCAATCGAAATGCTCGTGTCCGGGTGAATACCGCGGACTGTCAATTAAACAGACTTTGTCGCCTTGACGCGAAGCATCAATGGCGGCACTGTCTGCTTTTTTAGTTGGAAGGGGTAAAATCAGTATGTCTGTTTCTGCAATAGTCGGTATCAACTGGGGCGACGAGGGCAAAGGCCGTATGGTCGATCTGCTCACGTCCGATTTCGATTACGTCGTAAGGTATCAGGGCGGCGGAAACGCCGGGCATACCGTCATAAACGAATACGGAAAATTCGCTTTGCATCTTTTGCCGTCCGGAATCTTTCGCGGCGGTGTCGTTAACGTGATCGGCAACGGCGTCGCGCTGGATCCCGAAAATCTGCTTAAGGAGATCCGTGAAGTCACTTCAAAAGGCGTTACCGTCGGTCCGGATAACCTTAAAATAAGCGAACGCGCGTCGCTCCTTTTGCCGTGGCACCGCGATCTTGACGCGTTGGAGGAAGCCCGTCTGGCAGATAAGAAATACGGATCCACCAAGCAGGGGATCGCGCCTTTTTATTCCGATAAATATCAGAAAAAGACGGTACTCGCCGGCGAACTGTTTTATCCCGATGAACTGCGCGAACATCTTTTAAGCATTATGGAATGGAAGAACCTTACGCTTGTAAACGTTTACGGCGCAAAACCTTATACGTTTGAAATGCTTGAATCCTGGATCGCCGAATACGCCGAACCGTTAAAGCCATATATAACCGACGCCTCTTCTTTGCTGGAATCGGCTTATGCCGACGGCAAAAACATACTTTTTGAAGCGCAGCTCGGTTCCTTGCGCGATCTCGATTACGGGATATATCCCTACACCACTTCCTCGAACACTACCGCGGCGTTTGCGCCGGTGGGTTCCGGGCTGTTTTCCGCCGTTATCGACGAGACGATCGGCGTTGTAAAAGCCTATTCCACCTGCGTCGGCGAAGGGCCTTTCGTTTGCGAGATGTTCGGCGATGAAGCCGAAAAACTTCGCATTGCCGGCGGCGAATTCGGCGCCAAAACCGGGCGTCCGCGCCGTGTGGGACCGATCGATCTTGTCGCCACAAGATACGGGGTAAAGGTCCAGGCGGCGACCTGCGTCGCGCTTACAAAGCTCGATATCCTCGGATATATGAGCGATATCCCGGTTTGCCGCGCTTACGAGATCGACGGCAGGATCACCGAGGAATTCCCGTTCCCGGTCCTGCTTTCCAAAGCAAAACCCGTGATAGAATACGTAAAAGGTTGGAATTGCGATATTTCCGGCGTTCGCCGTTATGAAGATCTTCCCGTCGAAGCGCGCGAATACGTCGAGCTTGTCGAATCAGCGATCGGCTGCCGCATAAAATACGTCTCGGTCGGACCGGAGCGCGACAGCGTTATCATAAGATAAAGGAGCAACCGATATGACGGACAAATACGAATCGCCTTTGTCTTCGCGTTATTCCTCGGAGTATATGCAAAAACTTTTCTCGCCGGATAACCGTTACCGCACCTGGCGGCGGCTTTGGGTCTCGCTCGCAAAAGCACAGATGGAGCTTGGATTGCCCATTACGCCCGAACAAGTCGCCGCGCTTGAGGAGCAGGTCGGTTTTATCGATTATTCTGTCGTCTCCGCGCGTGAAAAGGAAGTACGTCACGACGTTATGGCGCACATCTACGCTTTCGGCGTCGCCGCGCCGAAGGCGGCGGGAATAATCCATCTCGGCGCGACAAGCTGTTTTGTCACCGATAACGCCGATCTTATAATCTACCGCGACGCTTTGGTATATCTGAGGAAAGAACTGCTTAAAACCGCCGCGAATCTGCGCGATTTTGCGCTTGAATACAAAACTCTGCCTACATTGGGATATACACACTATCAGCCGGCGCAGCTGGTCACCGTCGGCAAGCGCGCGGCTCTTTGGCTTCAGGATATCGTTTCGGATATAAACGAAGTGGATTTTGTCCTTGAGAACCTTAAATTTCTCGGCTGCCGCGGCACCACGGGAACCGAGGCGAGCTTTATGGATCTTTTCAACGGCGACGAATCCAAGATCGATCTTATGAACCGAAAAATAGCGGAAGATTTCGGGTTCGACAAACTGTTCGACGTCTGCGGTCAGACTTATCCGCGCAAACTCGATTCGCGCATACTCAACGCGCTTTCGTCGATAGCCCAAAGCCTTTACCGCTTCGCAAACGACGTAAGGCTGCTCCAGCACGACAAACAGATCGAGGAACCGTTCGGCAAAGACCAGATCGGTTCGTCGGCAATGGCTTATAAACGCAATCCGATGCGCTGCGAACGCATCTGCTCGCTTGCAAGATATCTTATCAGCGACGCCGCAAACGCCTCGTTTACCGCCTCGGTACAGTGGTTCGAACGCACTCTTGACGATTCCGCCAACCGCCGCATTTCGATCCCCGAAGGGTTCCTTTGCGCCGACGCGATAATCCGTCTTGCACAGAACGTTACCGCGGGATTGCAGGTAAACGAATTTGTAATCGAACGCGATCTTAATAAATACCTTCCGTTTATCGCCACCGAAAATCTGCTTATGGAGGCTGTAAAACGCGGGGGCGACCGTCAGGAACTTCACGAAGTAATAAGGGTTTGCTCGATGGAAGCCGCGAAACAGATGAATTCCGGAGGAGAATGCGACCTGGTCGAACGCCTTGCGAAAGATCCGCGATTCGGGCTGAGCGGGGAAGAGTTAAAAAACCTGCTCGATCCCGCGCTGTATATCGGAAGATGCGGACGTCAGGTCGATGATTACTGCAAAAAAATCTCCGCACTGCTGGACGGTGTCGAAAGCGGCGGCGCGGATATAAACGTTTGAAGGTGAAAAAATGCAGGAAAAGATAATCGTGCTCGATTTCGGCGGGCAATACAATCAGCTTATCGCGCGGCGCGTGCGTGAACAGCAGGTCTACGCCGAGATCGTCCCTTATAACAAAATTACCGTAGAAGAAATAAAAGCTTCCGGCTGCCGCGGAATTATTTTTACCGGCGGACCGAACAGCGTTTACGAAGAATCTTCGCCCCATTTTGATAAAGAGATCCTTAACTGCGGGATCCCGGTGCTGGGTATTTGCTACGGGCATCAGCTTATGGCTTATATGGCGGGCGGCAGTATAAAAAGCGCCGAAAACGGCAGTGAATACGGCAAGACCGAAGTCTTTACCGAACACTGCCCGCTGTTCGAAGGAGTTCCTTCCGAAAGCGTCTGCTGGATGAGCCATACTGATTTTGTAAGCGAACTGCCATCCGGGTTCAGAACGGTCGCTCATACCGAAAAATGCCCCGTCGCCGCAATGAGTGATGAAAGCCGCCGGCTTTACGGGGTCCAGTTCCACCCCGAAGTCACCCATACCGTCTATGGCGGCAAGATCTTGCGTAACTTTTTGTTCGGGATCTGCCGCTGCAAGGGCGAATGGACTATGGACGATTTTGTCACTCGCTCGATCGAGAAATACCACGCTATGCTGTGCGGGAAAAAGGTCCTGCTCGGGCTTTCCGGCGGAGTCGATTCATCCGTTGCCGCCGTACTGCTTCATAAAGCCGTCGGGCGCGATCTCGTTTGCGTTTTTGTCGATCACGGCCTGCTGCGTAAAGGCGAGGGCGATCTTGTCGAAAAAACCTTCAAAGACCGGTTCGGTCTCAACCTTATCCGCGTCGACGCAAGCGATAGATTCCTCGCCCGCCTCTCGGGTGTTACCGAGCCCGAAAAGAAGCGCAAGATCATCGGCGAGGAATTCATTCGCGTGTTCGAGCAGGAAGCCCGCAAACTCGGCAATATCACCGTGCTCGCTCAAGGGACGATATACCCCGACGTGGTCGAAAGCGGACGCGGCGATTCCGCGGTGATAAAAAGCCACCACAACGTAGGCGGATTGCCGTCGGTGATGGATTTCGAAAAGATAGTCGAGCCCCTGCGCGATCTGTTTAAAGATGAAGTCCGCGCCGTTGGCGAAAAACTCGGTATCCCGCGCGAGCTGGTCTGGCGCCAGCCGTTCCCCGGCCCCGGGCTTGCCGTAAGGGTGATCGGAGATATCACAAAGGAAAAACTCGATATCCTGCGCGAAGCCGACGCGATTTTCCGCGAAGAAGTCGAATCTTCCGACGCGCGCGGGATCGCAAGCCAATATTTCGCCGTGCTTACCGATACGCGCTCGGTCGGAGTTATGGGTGACGCGCGCACTTACGGCAAGACGGTGGTCCTGCGCAGCGTAACTACCGACGACTTTATGACCGCGGAATGGACGCGCCTTCCTTACGATCTGCTCGAACGCGCCAGTAACCGCATCACCAACGAGGTAAAAGGCGTGTCGCGCGTGCTTTACGATATAACTTCAAAACCTCCCGCAACCGTGGAATTCGAATGATCTCGGTCAAGTTCGTAATAACCGCCGGGAGCACTGCGGTGAGATATCCGACCGCGATAAGGAGTATTATTTCAAAAATCTTAAAATAGACCCCGATATTTAAAATTCGCGCCAAAACGTGTTGATTTTAAAAAAATGCCGGCTGAAAAAAGGAGTTTTCCTAACTTCAGCCGGCTTTTATAAACCGTATTTCAAAGTTGATCGCCGAAAGCGGGAATTTTACCGATTCAAACCGCCGCCGGTTCCTTTAAAGAATTCTTTGCGGGAACTTTTGCGAAAACTTCGTATTTAGATATGTTCAGATAAGTCTCGCCGTCGATCTGCAGCGCAACGGGACGGTCGAACTCGACCACAACGTGTTTTCCGGTGAAAACCTTGCACATCGGGTTCTTGACGTGTTCGCCTTTGAATATCGCGGGAAACGCCATAAGCGTTCTCAGTCTTCCCGCTCCGTTGAACACAAGCGTCGAAACCGTGTCGTTTTTAAGCCGGTTCTGATCCGGCGTTGCGATCATTCCGCCGCCGTACATCCTGCCGTTCATCGTCGGGGTCAGCCAAACTTTTTTGAATTCGCGCTTGACTCCGTCGATGGTGACTGTAGCGTTGGTGGGCTTATAGTGGAACAAAAGCCCTTTTATCGCGATAGAGGTGTAGTTTATGGATTTTCCGTCGCCTTTTGCGCGGAGCTTGTCGCCGACTTCACAGCAATATCCGTCTATACCGTAGCCGATCCCGTTTACAAACTTATGCTCTTCGCCGTTAATAACCACGGTCGGCAGATCGACGATATATTTTTTCACGTCGATCGGCTCCTTCTGATCATCCACGCTTATTCCGAGATCGTTAAGAAAATCGTTCCCGGTGCCGGTGGCGTAAAACAGTATGTCGTTTTCGGGAATCGATTCGTAAGCGTCGTTGGCGAAGCGGCTCAAGGTTCCGTCGCCGCCGCAGACGACGATCGCCACGTCTTTCGAAAGCCCGGCAAAAAACGCCCTGTAATCTTTGATCGAAGTAATGTCGTGCTTTGAGACCTCGGCTCCGTTAAGCGATTCGATCAGCGATTCCACCGAATTCTTGCCGGATCCGTTGCCCGATTTAGGATTAAACAGAATGCAATACTTTTTCATTGTCATTTATCTCCTCGGTTTTAGATTTCGGATCCAAAAAACTCTCAAGCGATTCTCTTACGTGCGTGCTCAGTTCGTTGGTGGAGCAGGCGTGCACCTGTTCTTTGGGGATAAGTTCTAAAAAGTCGACGTAAACGTGCGTGCGGCGCCTTATATAGTTTTTGTGGATGTTTTCGGTGCCGCGCACCGCGCAGACGACAATCGGAACGTCGGCTTTCTGCGCTATTCTGAAAATTCCGGTGTGGAAGGGGAGCAGGAGCGATTCACTTTTGTTGCGCGTCCCCTCGGGATAAACCCCCACCGAAACGTAATCTTTTTTGATCTTTTCAGCCGCTGCGTTAAGCGTTCGCGCGGCGTTGATCGCGTTAGAACGGTCTATGCCCATAAAAGCGCATTTGCGGATTATCTTGCCCCAAAACGGAACTTTAAAGTTTTCCGGCTTCGAAATAAAAGCCAGGTCGCGGTCTTTAAGCACCAGCCAGGTAACTATCGGATCATAGTTGGAAATATGATTTCCCACAAGCAAAAACCTGCTGTCCGTAGGAACGTTTTCCATCCCCGAAACATGCAGTTTCACCCTTATCAGCACCATCGCTATCGCGGTGGAGCTGTTTAAAAGAAATCTGAAATAGCGGCTGCTTTTTTCGCACTCGCGACTTTCGTCGACAAACAGCGTGCTGACCACGATCAAAACGCAATAGGCGACAAACAGCAAAAACAGCGCAAGCAGACAAATGCCCAAATATTTCATATTATTCTTCGTCTTTCTCGGTAAATTCAGCCTCTATCGCTTCATCGTCCGGCAATTTTTCCCAGGCGAACGACCCGAAAGCCGGTTGGTCAACCCCTCGACAACGAGCGACGCACCGAGAATCACGGCGACGATCTTGGCGCTGTCCCAGGGTTTTATTATAAGAAGCAAAGCGACCGCCGCGTTGATAACGGCTAAAACCAGGGTAAAAATCCAACTTTTTATGCCGATCCTGCGCGATTTTACAGCAAAGATGATCTTTGTGAACGAATCGAGAAACAGTATCGCCCCGACAAGGGTATAAACGATGTTCGAAACGCCCTCGGGATTGATTGCGGTGAATATGCCGACCACCATAAGTGCGGCGCCCGCTACCGCTTCGTAAGGGAGCTTGCTTGTTACCGGGCTGCCGTAAAGGAAGCGCAGTACGATAAACGTTCCAAGCAGTGCCGCCGTTATCCCAAACACGCGCAGCGCGATAATAAGCAGCGTTTCGGGCAGGATGATAAACATTACGCCGACGGCGCAAACGATAAGCGGAATGACGATATTTATTAATTTTTCGGTTTTTGTCATGGCTTTCACGGGATGATCGGCGTTTTTCATTTTCTCTCGTTCCTTTTATTATTAATTTATTATTAATTCCGGCGCGGCTTTATGCCTGCACGGTTTCGGGCTCGGTGACGTTCGGCGATGTGTCGGAACTATCGGTGAACCATATGCAGCCGTAATAGGGTTTGTCGCTCTTCGCGGCGCGGATTATGCGGTTGCAGACGTTGCTTTTTGTCTTTTCATCGCCGGGATCCTGCTTTTTCCCCGCAAGTATCCAATCCGCCGCTCTGCCGAAGGACGAAAAAGCGAATTCGCGCCCGCTGCTCACCCTTATCGCGTGGACCTTGCCGCGTTTCAGTTCGGTATATCCGAGGTTTCCTTTGGCGGATCTTTCTTTAAGCTGATCGATCCGGTATTCCGGGAATGGGCATTCCCGGATAATTTCGTTTATCGAGTTTTCATATACGAACTTAAGACACATCGCGTCGTCGAGCGAGTTATGAGTCTGCTCCACGTGCTCCCCGACGTAATGATCGTAAACTTTGCTCAGCCCCACCGGCTGCCATATACCGTAATGCCTTGCAAGATCGAGCGAATAATCGCGCAGGGTGCAATGCACGAGAGCCAAAGCGCTCTGCGCCGTAAACGACGATATGTAAAGCATCGTTTTCTCGACAAAATGCCTGTCGCAATTACCATAGCAGAAAAATTCCGCCGTGACGCTCTTGTCGATCCATTCGAAAAACGCCGAAAAAGCCTCGTCCGCGGTGGGCGCCGCCTCAAGGTCTCTTCGCTTTATACCGGTAAGTTCGGTTATGAACGAAGTCAACTGACCGGGACTGTGTGGCTTCACCAGTGAATAGAATTGCCGCCCGTTTTCATCGACGCAACCGACCGATATTATTTCGTTGGAATATTGAGTTGCTTCAAAATCTATAAAATATTTCATAAAATCTATTATAAACTATTTTTCATGAAAAGCAAGTTTTTTGTAAAAAATTCCCGATTTTTGTTGTTTTCAACACGTTTCCGCGCAAAAAGCAAAAAAACGGCGGGACGCAAAGCGTGTGCTTCACAGTCCCGTCTTTTTAAGTTACTTCTTTTTGTTCCCGCTCGTCATCTTCCGGGCGACCGCCACCGCCGAAGCGAGCAGCAAAGCGATCGCGGCAATTATTGCGATCGCGCCCGTCGGGATCTCCGCCGCGCTGTTTGTTACGGTCACTTTCGCTTCAAAAGTCCCGGCGCGGTACTCATCCGTTCCGTCGCCGTTAAGATCGCATCCCGGTATATGCGCCGTAAGGACCGATTCGCCCGCCGAAATGCCGATCAGCCGCGTGCCTTCAAGGCGGACTTTGTCACCGCCGGAAGAAACCGAATAATCCGCGACTGTGCCTTTGACGTTTTCGGTCCACTCCAATCGCGAAATATCAAGTTCACGGTCGGTGAACAGTTCCACCGTCCTGTCGGTTATCTTGTAATCTCCCGCCGTCACTTTAAGAATCCCCGGACGGAATTCGATGAAGTAATCTCCCGTGACGTCGTTGCCGTCCTTATCGGTGACCGAAACCGTGGCGAACGTGTTTTTTGAATCGCCGACAAACAGCTGCGCTCCGGACAACTCCACGAACAGTTTCTCGCCCGGGCGCAGTTTTCCGCCGACAAGTTCAAACCCGTTCACTTGCAGATATTCGCCGTCGAAAGGTTTTTCGGCGCTTTCCGAACGGACCACCAACTTGTTTTTGACGGTTCCGTCCGCAAGCTCCTGCGTCAACGCTTCTCCGGGTATCAGTTCCGAATCCTTTGAAACATCGCAATCGTTCACAATGATATCGTCGGTGCCCTTTATTTTCAGCTCGAACTCGACGCTTATTTCGGGCGAATCGTAATCATTCGCTCCGCTATCGCCCGTATTGTATTCGATCGCTATCGTCCCTCTTTTCGCGGTGACTCCGCGGAAAACCCCATCCGCGTATTCCGCACCGCTGTATTTGCTGCTGTATTTGCTGCTGCTTTCCACACTGCCGTAAGCGTATTTATCGGTTATTATATTCGCGGGGGCGGCGCCTTTTGAAAGCTTTTCGAAACCTTCTCCGAGCCCGCTTACGATATCCGACAGCTTCAGCGATTGGCCGACGTATATCTCACGCGGGTCGGCATTTATGGTCCTGGTCCGTACCGTAAGACGGCAGCCTTGCAGTTCGTGCAATTCATACAGGTCGGTAACGTCTTTGCCGTATTCGTCAAAAACTTTCGCGTTTCCGTTTGTTCCGGAATAAACGCTGCCGCAGAAGGTTATGTTTGCGCCGTCGGTGGCAAGGACCAGTCTGTGGCCTTCCCTTAACTTGCCGTTTACGATAATATAATCGCCCGGATCGGCGTAAAGAGGTTCGCCGTCGTAATCTTTTATCTGATCGCTCAGCATATACTCTATAACTCTGTCGTTGGGGTTTTCTATCGCGCCGGGGAGAAAACTGTCGGCGGCGTCGGGAGAAAGCCGCGGCGAAGTGACTTCTACCGGGAACCAGCCTATGCCTTTAACGTAAACTTCCGCCCAGGCGTGCGCGTCGTTCCCGCGGAGAGCGGTCTCCTCGCGGTTGGGCTCCGCGTTTACCGCAAATCCCTCGGTATATCTCGCCGGGATCCCGAGCGCACGGTAGATAAGCACTGCCGCCGAAGCAAAGTGCGAACAAACCCCCTGCTTGCTTACAACAAGAAAATACAGAACCGCATCCTCGCCTGCCGGGGTTGTGGGGAAGGAAAGATTGTAATAAAATTCCGATTGCAGATAATCGCGCACGTCGGTGATCAGGGTTTCGGAATCGGGGTTGAACCCGGCTTCTTTGATTATATCCGAAAGTGAATCTTTTATTTCGTTCGGTACGGAAAGATAGTTTTCATAAACAAAATCGGTATATCCGTAATCCTCGAAATCGGATGTTCCCTGATGCAGTCGGATTATTTTGTTAACGTCGGGAACGGCTATCCTTTCGCAGCCGACCGAAGAATAAACATCCCCGCTTCCGTCGCCGTCCATATCGAGATAAGACGGTACGAAATATGGCGCCATCGGGTAGTAATCGGGGTTGAACTCGAATACCGAGATTCGGTCTTTGGGATAATACCCGGCGTTCATAAGCGTAAAATAGGTCTGGTCCTGAGGAATAAACCCGGAGTCCGAAACATATT
>CAMZED010000026.1 GCA_947305675.1 uncultured Clostridia bacterium
GTTCCGTATATTGCATTATTTCTCTCCGTTTTGCCGTTTTTTACATCATATCACCCTGCGATAAATAAGTCAACGTCAACCGGGCGGACGACAATTGTAAATAATTTGTAAACGTGCAAAAAAAGCGTTACAAAACGCCTTCGAATAAGGTATATATTATATAGATGATAAAAAAATCATAATATGGGGTAATATACCCTTTTTGAGGAGATTTTGATGAACGGCTCCGTCACGACCAAAATAAACGCCGAAGTGATAATTAAAGAGCCGAAAGGCGGAATACGCTTCGGCACCGACGCGCTCCTGTTAGCCCATTTTGCGCTGCCGCATTTAAAAAGAGGGCTTTGCGTCGATATCGGCACCGGCTCGGGAGTTATCCCGCTCTTGTGTCTTGCCGCCGGCGGAGGAGCCGATTTCGTCGGGGTCGAAATACAGAAGGAATACGCCGAAGCCGCGTTTGAAAACGCGGTTTCGAACGGGTTCGGCGAAAGGTTCAGGGTTGTCTGCGCGAGCGCCGAAGAAACCGCGCTTTATTGCCCTGCGGGAACCGCTTCGGCGGTAGTGACCAACCCGCCCTATATGCGCGCCGACCAGGGCAAAGACAACGAAAACGCAAAAATGTCGGTCGCCCGCCGCGAAATATCCGGCGGAGCCGAAACATTTTGCCGAGCGGCGGGAAAATGCCTGAAAAGCGGCGGGAAATTCTTTGCGGTCTACCGTCCCGACCGGGCGGTCAACCTGTTTTGCGCCATGCGCGAAAACCGCATCGAACCCAAACGCATAAAGCTTGTTTTCCCCTCGGCTTTCAAAAAGCCGTCGCTTTTGCTTGTCGAAGGGATAAAAGACGCCGGAGAAGGGCTGGTTTTCGAAGAAAACCTCTATATCTACGACGGCGGAGAACACAAAAATTACAGTTCGCAGATGAAAGAAATCTACGCCTGTTTTGAAAAATAAGGGGAAAGAATGAAAAAAAGGATCGCGGCTTTGACAATAGCTTTGCTTTTGCTTATCCCGACGGCGCTGTTCGCCGCCGCGGGTTTTGCCGCGCGTTTTTCGGATCGCGGGATTTTTTCGCTGTTCTATTCCCTGCGCGAACACGCTGTCGCGCAGTCGCTCGGAAAAGAGGAGCCCGCGGTTTGCCCGGTTCAGGAAATCCTCCGGGGCGAAAGGTATATAATCGCATTTAAAGACAGCGTGCCTTTGAAAGAAATCGAAAAGGCGTTCTCCGCCGAAGGGATCGACGCTTATCCGCTCGCCGGGAGCGACCGAAAACTGTTTGCGGCGGACGCGGACCGCGGTTTTTGTGAAAAATACGCCGGAATGATCGAATATTGCGAAGAAGACGTTCAACGCGCGGCGCTTTCTTACCCGGACGATCCGGTTCGCACGGCGGCTTATGAATCGGTCGGCATTTATGAAGCTTTTGATCTGACGGAGATCGATCCCGGGCTGATCATCGCGGTACTCGACACCGGTATATCGCGCGGGCACGAAGATCTCGCCGGAGCGAATATTCTTCCGGGGTACAACGCCGTCGGGCGTACCGCCGGAGTTTATGAGGACAGTTCGGGCCACGGCACGGCGGTCACCGGAATCATCGCCGCCGTATCCGGCAACAAAACCGGCATTTCCGGAGTTGCGCACGGCGCAACGGTGCTTCCGGTTAAGATATCTTCGACAAGATCGACGATATATTCATCCGACCTGATCAGCGGAATAAGATTTGCCGCCGACGCCGGAGCAAAAATAATCAATATGTCTGTCGGCGGGTACTCATATTCCTATGCCGAACAAGAAGCGGTGAATTACGCGCTCGGAAAGGGCTGCATACTTATTGCCGCCGCGGGAAACGAGGGCAACCGCAGTTACGCCGGGCAAAAATGCTATCCCGCCTCTTACGACGGGGTGATTTCGGTCGCGTCCTGCTCGGACGAGGGGAGACACAGCGATTTTTCGCAATATAACGAATGCGTCGACGTCAGCGCTCCCGGCGAAAACATGACCGTTCCGGTTTGGAGCGACGGTATATCGGGATACAAGAACGACTCGGGAACGAGCTATTCCGCGGCCATCGTAAGCGGCATCGCCGCAATGGTCATAAGCGATATCGGCAAGGACGTAAAGTTCGGCGGCAAGGAATTTCTTGCGGTGATAACCGATACCTTAGGTCCCGAGCGGACAGACAGGCTCGGATACGGTATGATCAACGCGCCGGACGTTATCAAACGCGCTCGCAAGCCGGTGATCACCGGGGTTACCCACGGCGGGACCTATTCCGAAACGGTCACCGTGGGATTCAACTACGGCGAAGGCTATCTTGACGGCGAACGTATTTACAGCGGCGAAACGGTGGTGACCAACGGAAAACACACTGTGGTCGTCACCGACGGCGAAAACACGGTTTCGGCGACGTTCAGGCTGAACTATTCGCCGCTGAGCGCCAAATACCGCGAATATTCCGACAGGGCGGTTTTCGAATTCGACCGCGGTTTTGCGCTGCTCGACGGGTTTCCCTATGTATCCGGAACGCCGATAACCGATTCGGGAACGCACCGTTTCAGGTTGATAGGCGACGACGAAGAATATATGCGCGTGATTGAAACGAGGTTTGCGCTTCCGGAGATAACCGGCGTTGAAGACGGAGGAGTATATGACCGCGCGGTGGGAATAAGGATCACCGGAGGCGAAGGGTATCTCGACGGGAACCTCGCCGGAGATGTTTTTGCCGTACACGAACCGGGCGAACACACGGTCACTGTCCGCAGCGGCAACGGAAAGCGCGCAAAGACGGTTCATTTTACCGTGACCGGAGACAACATAAAAACATTCAAGGGCGATCTTTCGGAGCCGAATATTACCGTCGACGGAGAAAAGGGCTTTATAGTTTATACCGGCGATAATCTTTCCGGCGCGAGGATAAGCCTTTTGGATTCGCCAAACGAGGTTTTCCGCATAATCGAATCGAGCGGCGTCGGTTCCGCGGCGGTGACGAAGGGCAATCTTTTGCTTTTGGGCGAAGGAATAGGCGTTTATGACCGCGGCAAAATACTTTCCGGCGAGGACGCTTTGATAAACGAATATAAATTCGAAGGGTCGGTCTGCTGTTTCGCCGACAGCGAAAACGCGGGATTCATCACCGCCGACGGCAGGGTATTTCTTGTCGATCCGGAAACCGGAACGCCGACTCAAGCCGGGGCGCTGAACGCCTTGATTTCCGACGCGGTATGCGTTTCAGGCACGGTCTGCGCCATCGACGCCCTGCGGGAAGGAACCGTTCATTTGCTTGATCTTGCGACCGGAGAAGTATCGACGTTATATACTGATCGGGAAATATCCCGCGCGGACCTTTTGTTCGACGGACGGTATATTTGCGTCGGCAACCGTGTATTCAGCGCCGCCGACGCGGAACCGCTTGCCGAATTTTACGGCTGGCAAGCGGTCGCTTTGAACGGCGGAATGGTGTTCTCGGACGTCGGAATATTTGATATCGCATCCGGCGAAACGGTCGGGCTGTTCCAAAAAGACGTCTGCGGAATATATTTCGGGGTCGAAAAGAATCTGGTGTTCTTTTCGGACGGCGATTCCGCCGAAGTTGATAATACGTCGGACGTGCCGGGTGCGTTCTGCGCCGGCGAATTCATAAGTACGGTTCTTTCGCCCGGAGAACGATCCGACGGATACCGCACCGTGTTCCGCCATTCAAGCGGACTGAAGATCTCGGCTCTGAGCGCTTATTCGACGGGGATATGTTTTACCGCGGAAGACGAAAAATACCTTTATACGCTTGAAGACGGCGGGAAAAACGCCGGATCTTATGCTTTAAGATTTATCCCGGACGGCGTTATCGTATCCGAAGGGTTTGTCTGCGTGACATTCGATTCGGCTCCTTATGTCTATTTTGCGCCGGAAAACGCGATCGGCGAAGGGGTATATATCCCCGTCGGCGAAAAATGCGGCTGCGCCGTTTATACCGAAGGGAAAATTTTTGCCGTTGCGGACAGAAAGATCGTCGTTTACGATACATCCTCAGGAACTTTGCACGCAAGCGGAATCGAATGCCAATCTATCGCCGCCGCGGGCGGACATATCGGCGCGCTGAAAGGCCGTGAACTGTCGCTTTATACGCTTGATCTTGCAAAACTCGCCTCCGTCTTTACAGGCGGCGGAACGCTTACCGGCGGCGAGGTTTTTTCCGTCGGCGGGCAGGTTTATTCGCCGCTCGACGTAACGCGTATCGGCACGCTGCGCGGGACAGTGCTTGCCGTTTCGGACGGGGCTGCGGTTACCGACTCGGGCGTATTTTTGATCGCTTCCGGCGAAAAGATCGGAGATCTTCCCGTAAGCGAAGCGGATTTTGCCGCAATATGCGAAAGCGGAACGCTGTTCGCCGCGGGAGATGATTGCATCGCCGCGGTTTCTTACGGCGACGGCACCCCCTTCTTCCTTCTGCCGGAAGTTTCGGGGATCGGAGACGGCGGATCTTACCAGGAATCCGCAAAGATCGAATTCGGCGGAGGAATGGGATTTATCGACGGAGTTCAAGTCGAAAGCGGCGCCGAAGTGACCGCGCACGGCAAGCACAGATTTATTCTTTCACTTCCCTGCGGGGTCGGAAAAATATTGGATTTTACGGTCGTACCGAAGCTTTCGGGTATAGAATTCCCGGACGCGGTACGCAATATGAACGTCGGCGAAAGCATTACTTTGCGTCTGAAATATCTTCCCGACGGCGCAAATTCGCAGCGCGCCTCGTTCACCGCCGATAAAGAGGGAGTCAGCGTCGACGGATCGGGAGTATTGAAAGCAGAGGCGGTCGGATCTTATCTGATCACAGCGGAAGTCGAAGTCGACGGCAGCCGATACAGCGCGCAGTGCCGCGTTAACGTGCGCGACGATCTTATTGTTTTTTCCGCCGACAGCGGCATAAGAGTTGACCGCAACGGAAATTATATATTCGGAATATCACCGGGGACCGACGCCGAAACATTGAAAGAACTTTTGCAAACCGGGAGGCGCGCGGAAGTCACCACACAAGAAGGGTCATTACGCGAAGGGGTTCTGCACACCGGCGACCTGCTTACGCTTTATAACGGCGAAGGCGGGATAAGCGACAGCCTCACCGTGATAATCTACGGCGACACCGACGGGGACGGATATCTCACCGCCCGCGACCTGCGCGAGCTCGAACGTATTCTTAAAGGGTACGGATATGCCGACAGATTCGTCGCCGCCGCCGACGCTGACGGCAACGGTATTATCACTAACGGCGATTTTTACCGGCTGCGCGGGCTGCTTACCGGCAGGATCGAAGGCACGACAGGAACTCCGGAGCAAGCTTTGACCGGCGAATGCGGGATACAGACGGTGACTTTTGTTGAAGAAGGCGGATATATCGACGCGGCAATTTATATTTCGGGAAGCAAATACGCACGCGCGGTTTCGGGCACAATAAAATACGAGGGATTGGAGTTCGTTTCCGCCGAATCGCTCGAATGGGAATTCGGACTTTACGATTTTGGCGGAAGTCTGGGTTTTTACGCCTTTTCCGAAAGCGACGAGAAAGCCGGACGTTCGTTCCGCACAATAGCATCGATGAGGTTCCGTGTGACGGGCAAAGCCGGCGGAAAGATCTCGTTCACGTCCGACGGACTGACGATGAACTCGCACGATGAGAGCGCCGTACTGCCTTTTGTAAGCGCCGAGCGCGAAATTCGCGTCGCCGAATACGGAGAGACCGAGATCATTATTTCGAACGGAAAACGTTTTGAGTTCAGCGCCGATAAAAACGACTTTTTCGCGCTGATACCTTACAACAGTTCAATAGCGGACGTAAAAGTGATACGCCCTGAAGGCTGCACCGTGACGGTCGACGGTACGGTCATAAGCGACGGCGGCAGCGGAACGGTGAATATTTCGGTCAACTTCCCCGACGGATCGAGCAAATATTACAGCGTCCGCGTAAGGCGCGAGGATTTTCCGAGCTTCGACAGCAACTGTCTGCTCTCGCGGCTGGAAGTTGAAGGGTTCCGGCTCGATCCGGGGTTCGATCCGAAGGTGACCGAATACGTTATAAGAGTTCCGTTCGGTACCGAAAAGATAAACGTTTACAGCGTGGCGCAAAGCAAAAAGGCGCGGATCATAACCGGGGATACTTTGGTCACCGGCGACGAAACGGTCGTTAACGTTACTGTCATCGCCGAGGACGGCGAAACGCTGAGATACAAAATAAAAGTCCTGCGCGACAGCGCGCCGGAAGTATCTTCGAACGAGAATTCCGGTTCCGGCGAAGAGAGCGAAAGCGAAAACGACGGCGTTTCCGCTTCGGTTTACGTTTTGATCGCGGCGGCGATCGCGGCGGCTGCGGCGGCAATATATTTCATAAAACGCAAAAAAAGCGTTAAATGATCATTAACGGTTGAATTTTCGGTCAAAATATGATATCATATGTCAAGGAACGTCAAATATAAGGTTTTTGGCGTTTTTTGATGCAATGACCGTATAATAAAGCGAACGCTTTTGGAGAGTTGATTTGGCAAAGAATGCGGTAAATAAAAAAATGCGCGACGTTTATATCGCTGTCGGTCTGGCGGTTTTGCTGGTGATAAGCGTGGCGGTTTTTGTTCTTGTTCAGAACAAAGTCGGCACCCCGGTTTTTTACGACGGGGATATGCAGAACGTCTGCGTCAGGATAAACGAAATATGCGCCAGGAACAAATCGATAATCGCCGACGAAAACGGCGATTACAGCGATTATATCGAGCTGTATAATTACGGCGCGGATATATCGCTCGCCGGGTTCGGACTTGCGAACAAGAACGGCGGCGGTGCGGAATATACTTTCGGCGACGTTGTGATAAAATCGGGTGAATACCTTGTCGTGTTCCTCGACGGGACAAGAATACCCTTCCGCCTTGCGGCGAGCGGCAACGAATATATCGCGCTGGTCGCATACGACGGCACGGTGATTTCCTCGGTGAATACAGTCGCCACAGCGAGCGACGAGGTGATTCTTTGGTCGGACGCCGGGTATTACCGTTCGGACGAGCCCTCGCCCGGGTTCCCCAACACCGCCGCTGGGGCGGAAGCGTTCCGCAAAGGTGAGATCGACCCGGATCCTAAACTTGTAATTAACGAAATACTCGCCGACAACGAATCCGCTCTGCCGGATTTCGAGGGCGATTTTGACGATATTATAGAGATAATGAATATTTCCCCGGAAGAAGTATCGACAGTCGGGTATTATATTTCCGATTCACTGCGTGAAAGGATGCGCTGTGCGCTTCCCGAAAAAACGCTTGCGCCCGGCGAATGCCTGCTGGTGTTTGCTTCGGGCAAGGATACCGTTGCCGAAAACGGCGAATTCCACGCCGATTTTCGCATTTCCTCCGGCGAGATCGTCGTGCTTTCGGCGGGAGGAAAATATACCTCCGCGGAGGTTATACGCTGCGGGACGAACGTATCGCTCGCACGGGGAGAAGACGGCGCTTATACGCAATCGGCTCCTTCGCTCGGATACGCCAACAATGAACAGGGCTCTGAGGCTTTGGCTGAAAGCCGCGTCGACAGAGGGCTTCCGCTGGTGATCAGCGAGGTCCTGCTTAAAGACGACGGAATAGCTTACGGCGGAAAACTGCGCGACGTTATAGAGATCTGCAACGTTTCGGATTCGGCGGTAAGCACAAAAGGCTATTATTTATCGGATTCTGAGCGCGAACCCTACCGTTTCGCCCTGCCCGAGCGCGAACTTGCGCCCGGCGAATGCGTTTTGGTTTATGCCGACAAAGGCGAAAGCGATCTTTCGGCACCTTTTTCGCTCGCTTCCGACGAATCGGTCTATCTCACCGCGCCGAACTTCAGGCATGGCGATCCGGTCCCCTGCTCCCCTGCCGGCAGCGGAAGATCCAGGTCATTTTCGGCACGGAGCGACGACGAAACGGTTTATACCGAGGGGGATATTTCGATCGGATACGCCAACGACGCTTCCGGCACGGCGTTATATGAAAAAAGCGCGCGTCCTTCGACCGTCGAAATAAGCGAGGCGGTTTCGGTCAACACCAAATACCTTGCGGGGCCTTACGGCACCTACCACGATTTTATCGAGCTGCACAACAATTCCGGTTCCGCTGTCGATCTTTCGGGATGGTATATTTCCGACGATCCCGAAAAACCGATGAAAGCGAGCCTTGAAGGAATGAGGATCGCCGCCGGCGGGTATCTTGTAATTATCTGTTCGACCGACGGAATAAATACCCCGCGCGGGTATAACACGGTGAAGTTCTCGCTTTCGGTGTTCGGAGAAACGGTCTGCCTTTCGCACGGAGACGAGGTAATCGACAGTATGGCGATCCCCGCGTTGGGCGAAAACGCCGCGTTCGGCCGCGCCGAAGGATCCGACGGGTTCTCGCTTCTGAAGAACGCCACGCCCGGCGTTTCCAACTCCGGCAGGATATCGGCGGCTTCCTCCGCCCCGGTCGCTTCGCTTCCCCAGGGCGTTTATAACGACGTAGGTGCGCTCTCGGTCGAGCTTAAAGGCGAAGGTACGGTTTATTACACGCTCGATTGCAGCGATCCCACGGTTAACGGAAAGGTTTATGATTCGCCGATAAGGCTTACGCGGACGACTGTAATTCGTTGCTGCGCCGCAGGAGACGGCAAACCTTTCAGCAAAGTTGCGGATTACAGTTATATAATAAACGAAAATGACGCTCTGGAGGTCGTTTCGCTGGTGACGACGCCCGAAAACCTTTGGGATACCTATAACGGGATATACGTAAAAGGTCCCAACGCTTCGAGCGTGTTCCCCTATGAAGGCGCCAACTATTTTAAAGATTGGGAAAAGGAAGCGAGCCTGGCGTTTTATCCGCACGGCGGCGAAGGGTTTTATATTCCCTGCGGAATAAAGATATTCGGCGGATATTCGAGAGCGCTTGATAAAAAATCGTTTTCCTGCTTTTTTCGCGCGAAATACGGCGCCGGGTCGCTCGATTATGAGGTATTCGGGCAGGACGGTCTTAACTCATATGAATCGCTCGTGTTGAGGAACACCGGTCAGGACGCGACAAAATCAAATATGCGCGACGCGATGATAACCAAACTCGTGGCAGAAAAGACCGACGTCGATATTCAGGATTCGCGCCCGGTAGTCCTTTATTTGAACGGCGAATTTTGGGGCGTATATTTTATACGTGAAAAGATCAATCAGAACTATGTCGCCGGGCATCAGAACGTCACCGCCGCCCAGGCAAAAGTCGATTACGCAAGCGGGACGCGCACTCCCGAATATACGGCGCTTATGAACTATGTTAAATCGCACGATCTTTCGAACCCCGAATATTACAGCTATACGGCGAGTCAGGTCGATATCGACGAGTATATCGATTATATCATCGCCGAGATATGTATGGCGAATACCGACAACGGCAATATAAAGTTTTATAAAGCCGAGGGCGGAAAATGGCGCTGGGTGCTTTACGACGTCGACCAGTCGTTCCGCGACGCCGCCAACAAAACGCTTGCGGCGCATCTGAATCCCGGAGGGACCGGGTCGGGCAACCGCTTCCCCACCACGCTTATCAACGCGCTTCTTAAAAACAGCGGGTTCAAAGAAAAGTTTTTGAAAAGGTTTGCCTGGCAGCTCAACAATATCTGGACAGCTGAAAACGTTTTACCTTATATCGAGCAGTATTCTTCGGCTATTGCTAAAGATATGGTGCGCGACTGCCTTAAATACGGACAAAGCTATTCGGGTTGGGAATCGCACGTTCAATCGCTCAGGAACTTTATCCTTTCGCGGCGCGAAAATATGATACAGCAGGTGAAGGCGTATTTTTCACTTTCGGACAGCGAAATGAACAAATACGGTTTCAACTCTTAGCAGGAGGCTTTTGAATGGCTGAACGCAGAGAAGAAAAATATCTGATCTCTTACGCCGAATACGCGGTGATAGCAAACCGGGTACGGGGAGTTATGACTCCCGACGCAAACGGCGACCGGGGGCGTTACTCGATCTGTTCGCTTTATTTCGACGACGCCTACGATACCGCGTTTGACGACAAAGAGGACGGCAACGCGGTACACATAAAATTCCGCGTCCGAACCTATGACGGCAACGGGAAATTCATTCGTCTCGAACGTAAAACCAAGCGCGGCGTTATTACCGAAAAACATTCGTCGGTGATAACCGGGTCCGAGCTCGACGCGATTATTTCCGGCAAAAGCGTAAGCGAAAACGCCGATTGCTTCGGCTTGGTGAGCGAGATGCGGGCAAAAGGAGTTGCGCCGAAGATAAACGTGCGTTACGACCGCGAAGCCTACCATCTCCCAACGTTGGGCGTAAGGGTGACTTTCGATTTCAATATCGAATACCTCCCGGCGGATAAAAGCGCGTTGTTCGGCGACCTTTCAAGGGCTGTTCCGGCTATGGGAAAAGATAAAGTGGTTATGGAAATAAAATACGCCGAGCGCTGTCCCGCGCTGGTCCGCAAGATCTGCGGCGGGTTCGGGATGCAGACCTCGGTATCAAAATACGCGCTTTGCCGGACGGCACAGCGCCCGATGTGAAAAAGGTGAAAAAATGAGTGTTATCGATGCATTGAAAAAAAGCGTACTTCAGGGCTTTTCCTCCGAGATCACGGTGGTCGACATTATCCTTTCGCTGGTGATCGCGTTTGCCGCGGCGTTGTTCATTTTGCTTATCTACCGGCTTACGATGCGCGGAGTTTCGCGTTCGCGCACCTTCGAAATAACCCTTTTGCTGGTGACTCCCGTCAGCGCGATGATAGTGCTTACCATCACTTCCAACCTTGCGCTTTCGCTCGGTATGGTCGGCGCGTTGAGCATTATAAGGTTCCGTACGGCGATAAAAGATGCTTCCGACACCGCTTTTATGTTCTGGGCGGTGGCGGCGGGTATAACCGCGGGCGCGCATTTCTATATCATCACCGTAATAGGATGTCTGTTTATCGGTCTGCTGGCGTTCTCCTCTTCGAAGATATCGGCAAACGCATCACGTCCCTATCTGCTTGTAGTCCGCGCCAACAGCGAAAAGGCGATCGATTACACAGCCAGACTGCTTAGCGAAAACAACATAAAAAAGCGCCTTTCGTCGCTTGTGAACACCGGTGAATATATCGAGGTGATCTATGAGATCGCTCTCCCCGGCGCGCATCACAAACTCGTTTCGGCGCTCAGCAATCTGCCCGACGTATTGAACGTTTCGCTTGTCGATTGCAGGAACTGACAAGAATGCTAAAACCCGTTCCGCCGTATGTGATATTATCATACTGCGGAACGGGTTTTTTTACGCTTTAAGGAACGCTTTATAGGCGAGATAAGCCTCGTAGACGTCAGCTTTGGCGACTATCTCCATCGGAGCGTGCATATTCAGCACAGCCACCCCGGCGTCGATAACGTTCATATTCATATTGCCGAGTATATAGGCGATGGTCCCGCCGCCGCCCTGGTCGACTTTGCCGAGCTCGGCTGTCTGGAAATAGATCCCGGCGTTGTCCATTGCTCCGCGCACCCACGCGACGTATTCGGGATTGGCGTCGTTAGAGCCGGATTTCCCGCGCGCACCGGTATATTTGTTGAAAACTATGCCGTTGTTGAGGTAAGCGGCGTTTTTGGGATCGTTGACCTCGGGGAACAGCGGATCAAAGCCGGCACTGACGTCGCTTGAAAGCATACGGGAGTTTTCCATTGCGCGGCGGAGCGAGATATATTCTTTATCGCCGGTGAGATAAAGCAGTTCGGCGACGGTGTTCTCGAAAAACGCGCTTGCGGCGCCCGTCGCGCCGACGGAACCGATCTCTTCTTTATCGACAAGGATGCAGCAATAGGTATATTCGCCCGGCTCGGCGTCGAGTATAGCCATAAGCGAGGTATAAGCGCAGACTCTGTCGTCGTGGCCGTAACCGGCGACCATACTCCTGTCCAGGCCGTAATCACGCGCGGGACCGGCGGGGACCACTTCGATCTCGGCAGAGAGCAGATCCTCTTCGCCGATTCCGTATTTTTCGTTAAGGAGTTTGGCTATATTCGCTTTGACGGCGTCTTTTTCCTCGCCTTCAAGGGGTATCGACCCGACCGTGACGTCAAGTTTTTCGCCCCCGATGACTTTTGCGGCGGTTTTTTGCAGCTGGTCGGCGGAAAGGTGGATGAGCAGATCGGAAATACCGACTACCGGATCGCCGGGATCATCGCCTATGTTGACGTCGATGACCGAGCCGTCGGTCTTACAGACGACGCCGTGCAGCGCAAGCGGAATGGTGACGTACTGGTATTTTTTCACGCCGCCGTAATAATGGGTGTCGAACAGAGCGAATCCGTTTGATTAGTAAAGCGGATTCTGTTGAAGGTCCAGACGCGGGGAATCGATATGCGCGCCGAGTATGCGGAGCCCCTGAGACACCGGCTTTTCGCCCATCACGTAAAGCGCGAGGTTTTTGCCGCGGTTGTTGAAATATACTTTGTCGCCGGGTTTTAATGTTTTGAACTCGCCGGCGGGTTTAAATCCTTTTTCTTCCGCCAGACGAATGCTTTCCTGCGCGGCGAGGCGTTCGGTCTTGCTTTTCGAAAGAAAATCTATATATCCTTTGTTAAAAGCGAATATGTTTTCTTTCTTTTCTTCGGAAATTTCTTTCCAGATGTTTTTTGCGTACATAAATATACCTCCGAAACAATAATTCTGTTTTCGTCTTATTTTATCATCATATTTCCGAAAAAACAATAGTTTAAAGCAAAAATCCCCTTAAATAGGGGATTTTTGCTTGAAGACAAAGTTTTCGGGCTGAAATTCCGCAAAGCGGAATTTTTTGTTATGTTTTCAGCTTATTTTTTCTTTTTGATGATAATGAACACTACCGCGCATACGACGATGACGCCGGCGATTATGCCGATGATCGCGCCGACCGGGAATCCGTCGGAAGAAGCGGGTTCGGAAGATTCAGCGGGAGCGGGTTCGGAAGATTCAGCCGGGTCTTCGGATTCAGCCGATCCTTCGGACTCGACGGGTTCGGGTTCTGAAGATTCGACGGGTTCGGGTTCGGAAGATTCGACCGGGTCTTCGGATCCGACAGGTTCGGAAGATTCGACCGGGTCTTCGGATTCTTCGCCCTTGATCTCGACTTTATCTTCACCGGCAACGGTGTAAAGCATTGCGTTGGTGTAAGTGAGTTCGGCAGTCTTGGTGTTTACGCCCATAAGGTGGAGTTTTGTGCCGAGTTCAAGAGCAAGAGCCGCCTGTTTGCGTTCGAGTCCGTCGCCGCCGTCGCTGTGGAAGCCGACTGCAAGCATACCTTTGGTTATCTCGTTCTGGAATACAATTTCGGTACCCTTGCAATCGTAACTTTCGAGTATGTAATAGGTGTTCTTTTCGTCCTCGACGGGAGCAAGAAGCAGCAGTCCGCTGTATTTGGTGTTGTAATCGGTGTGTTTGGAAGGAGTGGTTATAAGAACCGAAGCCTCGGTGGTGATGGTTTTGTTAACGCCGCCGATGGTAAGTTTGAGATCCGCTTCGGAAGGAACTTTTCCCTCGGGGAGAGAAGGAGTATGGTCAAGCGCTTTTATCGCCTGATCTTTTGTGACAGCCTTGGGTTTGTCGCCGCCGGTGCGGAGCGCAACAGCGAGTTCGGTAAAGCCGGTCCACTCAAGAACGTCGCAATACCAGTACCAATAGCCTTTGTTGGGATCTTCGCGGTTGGCGTTTACAAGCGCGTAATCGAGGAAGCTGAAGGTATAGCGGACTTTGGTAGCCTCGATGGTGGTGCCGAGCGGAACGGTGATCTGGTCGACGGCGCCGGGATCAGCGGAATCGTTGTAATCGGCGAGAGAAGTGGTATAATAGAACGTGCCGGTCTTTCCGACTTTGTTCCAGATGTCGCTGCCGGAAACCGAATATTCAATGTAAACTTCGTTGTTGCCGGGGGTGGAAACGCAGGCGCCCATCTGATGGTAAAGTGCGAAATAAGCGGTATCGAATTTTACTTTTTCGCCAAAATCGATGGTGAAGGTGTAAGTTGCCGCGTCGGCGTATTTTTCCTGTGCGTTGGCGTTGATATTTTCATATGCGGGTTTGGTGTAGCCGTTCATTATAAGAACGATGCCCTTGGTGCTGAACGCGGTAGCGGATGCGAGCGGATCGCCGTCGACAAGTACGTCGATGGTTCCGTTGCCCTGCGGACGGGTCTCGGCGCTGTGGGCGGGGTTCTTGCGGTCGGTGGTAACGGCTTCGCCGTTGTTGGTGAATTCGACCGATTTTGCGGTGATAATGTTGTACTGAGTAGAGCCGTTGTCATATTCATAATCGGCGGCGGCAACTACCGCAAATGCCGAAACGAGCATTGCGAGTACCAAAACAGCAGCTAAAATCTTTTTCATAATATAACCTCCTACGTTATAAGGATATGATATCATTTGGCGTGTTTTTTCTCAAGTGTCATTTTATCCGAAAGATCGACAACGATTTTGTAAAATGTTAACAAATTGTTATCATTTATTTTTTGCAATGATTATAAAAACGGCTACTCGCCGTTTTTATGCGGGTAGCCGTTTTGAAAGGCGCTGTTTTATGCCCAGGGATCCGCCGATTTGGGAATGCGGATATCGCCCAAAAGGAACTTCTCGTCCCAAAGCATCCATTGTTCGCCTTTGCGGCGAAGGACTATTTCGCGGTCGGAATCGGCGCCGGAAGAATGCATAAAGAGTTTTACGTATCCTTCGTTATCATAGGAATAGGGATTGTCTTTTACGGTCACCGTGAAAGGTTCCGCGGGGGTGTAATCGTTTGCGGGAGAAGTTCCGCCGAAGTAGGAACGGACGACGTACATCTTGCCGCCGAGACGGTCGAGCAGGAACTGCTTTGTAGATACTGATATAGGCGACGGACCGTGAAGAACGTTGAGCATTGCAAAAGTGGCTTCTTTATTGTTCTCGTAATTAGCAAGAACCGCCACGGTGAGAGCCGCGGTCATAAACGGTGTGGACATAGCCGCTTCGGGAAGCGACATAAGTTCTTCGACCGAGGTCGGCAGTTTGTTGAACGTGAAAGTTTCGGATTTGAGGCTTGCTTTTTTTGCCGCCGCGCCAAACTGGCTTGCGATGTTGGAGGCTTTGTTGCCGACGTTGTTCGCCTTGGAGGTGAGGTTGTTGGCCTTGTTTCCAAGACCGTTTACCGTATTGGCAATGTTTTTGAGGCTGTCAAATAATCCCATGATCTCTGTTCCTTTCTTATCTTTTGATGATTTTAATAATGCCCGCCTCCGCCGCCGTGCGATCTGCCGGACGACGAGGTGTGCGATCTGCCGGACGACGAGGAGCTCGTTTCGCGCCTTACGCGGCTGACGGTGGAATAAAGAAAGAGTTCGTTGCCGGCGGTGATGTTAAGACTGCCGCTGCGTATGTAATCGTTCGCCTGGACGGCAGACTGCACGGTGTGAAGTTTTCTCTTCATCGAGCCGGTCACCGCAAGCGCCACGATAAGGCCGATGAGCAGGGCAATAACAAGTTTTGTGCCGATGTGAAAAGACCGGTAGCTCTCGACCGCGTTTTCGGCGGAATTTGCGAAAGCGATGAACGCCGAAGCGTAATCGTCCATGCGGAGATAATCGATAAAGTATTCGGAAAGTTCTCCGACGTCGATCGCTTCTTGGCCCTCTCCGCAGGTGGAAATATACCACGCGCGTCCGTAGGTTTCGAGCAGGAGCAGAGCGCCGTCGTAATTCTTACCGTAGCCGTAGTTGTGATACTC
>CAMZED010000027.1 GCA_947305675.1 uncultured Clostridia bacterium
GACTTTCCGCGCAGAAAACTCCAACACCCCGCGCCACGCGGCGGAGTTCTGGATGATCGAACCGGAGATCGCTTTCGCCGACCTCGAGGACGATATGGCGCTTGCCGAGGAAATGACAAAATACGTTATAAAATACGTCCTCGACCGCTGCCCCTACGAGATGGAATTTTTCAATCGCTTTATCGACAACGGCTTGCTGGAACGGCTTAACAGCCTTGTAAACAGCGATTTCGCGCGCGTGTCTTATACCGAAGCGGTGGAGATTCTTAAAAATTCGGGCGAGAAGTTCGATTACCCCGTGGAGTGGGGATGCGATCTTCAGACCGAACACGAAAGATATCTTACCGAGCGCGTTTTCGGAAAACCGCTTTTCGTCACCGATTATCCCAAGGATATAAAAGCGTTCTATATGCGCCTTAACGACGACGGCAAAACCGTAGCCGCGGCGGATATGCTGGTTCCCGGCGTCGGCGAGCTGATCGGCGGATCGCAAAGGGAAGAAAGGCTTGAACTGCTCGAATCGCGCATGGCGGAACTCGGTATGAACAGCGCCGATTACGGCTGGTATCTCGATCTTCGCCGCTATGGCGGAGTCAAACACGCCGGATACGGGCTCGGGTTTGAAAGACTTATAATGTATATCACCGGAATAGGGAACATACGCGACGTCGAACTGTTCCCGAGAACGGCGGGCAGCGCCGAGTTTTAAAAATACGCAAACCGCTTTTCGCCCGCCGAAAAAACAAAAAAAGAGTTGATTTATTATGAACAAATCCGAACTTATAAAAGAATATGAAGGTTTCAGATCCCTCGGGTTAAAACTCGATATGTCGCGCGGGAAACCTTCGGCGGAACAGGTATCGACGGTCGAAAAGCTCCTCACCGCGGTGACGAGCAACGCGCAGTGCTTTTCCGAAACCGGAAGTGACTGTCGCAATTACGGCGGGCTCGACGGCATAAACGAGATGAAACGGCTGTTCGGCGAACTGCTCGGAGTCGGGCCGGAACAGATCATCGTCGGCGGCAACTCCAGCCTTAACCTGATGTACGATACCGTTGCAAGGTCGATGCTTCACCCCGTCGAGGACGGCTGTAAGCCCTGGTCGAAATACGACAGGATATCCTTCCTGTGCCCGGTTCCGGGGTACGACCGCCATTTTGCCATTTGCGAATATTTCGATATAAATATGATAAATATCCCGATAAACGATCAGGGCCCCGATATGGATATGATCGAATCGCTCGTCGCTTCCGACGAAACGATCAAGGGCGTCTGGTGCGTTCCGAAATACGCCAACCCCACCGGGATATCTTATTCCGACAACACGGTAAGGCGTTTTGCAAGGCTCCGCCCGAAGGCGAAGGATTTCCGCGTTTTCTGGGATAACGCCTATGTGCTTCACGATCTTACCGACACCCCCGACGAGGTGCTTGAAATATTCTCCGAGGCGAAAAAATACGGCAACGAGGATATGTTCTTCGAGTTTATGTCCACCTCGAAAATAACCTATCCCGGGTCGGGAATATCCTGTATTGCTTCGAGCGAGCGTAACATAAAACGCATCCTCGAAGCGCTCAAGATCCAGACTATCGGCCACGACAAGATGAATCAGTTAAGGCATTCGAAGATCTTTCATTGCTACGAAGACGTCGCAAAGCAGATGCGGGTGCATATGAACATCATCCGCCCGAAGTTCCAGGCGGTGTACGACGCGTTCGCCGCGGCGTTCGAAGGCATCGAGGGCGTAAGCTGGACAAAACCGAACGGCGGGTATTTTATCACGCTCACTTTGCCGAACGGCACCGCGAAGCGCACGGTGGAGCTCTGCCGCGAAGCGGGGCTGGTGATCACTCCCGCCGGAGCGATGTTCCCTTACGGCATCGATCCCGACGATTCCAAACTGCGTATCGCCCCGACTTACCCGCTTCTCGACGAGGTAAAGATTGCGGCGAAACTGCTCGCCTGCTGCGCCAATATCGCGATCTGCGAAAAGCAGGCGTAAAACCGTAAAAAATTTTAAAAAGGCGTTGTCCTTAACGCCTTTTTTGCTTTAAAATCCGGTTTTTGCGGCAGCCGCTTTTTAAAACCCGCGCTTTGTATTTTTCATAAAATTCCTTTAATCCTCTTGCTTTAATTTGTGAGATGTGTTATACTGAACCGAGGTGAAGGCTGTTGAATTTCGCGGCGCGGAACTCCGTGCGGCGTTCGGTTCGAATCTTGTGCCGGCACCCGGAGGGAATTATGAAAAAAAGACCGTACTTACCGCTTTTTATCGCCGCCCTGCTTGTGCTTTCGCTTGTGCTGACCGCTTGCGGCGGCAGCGGCGCCGAACAGTCTTCCGGCGGCAAAACCGTAACGTCAACCGCTGACGGTGATCCGTCGCCGGTATATAACTACGGCCCCGCCGATTACGGCGATTTTCCCTATGCAAACCTTAAACTCGACCCGGATCAGCCGATAAGGCTCCTTTGCGTCGACAGCGACCGCCACATCTACGGCGAACAGCAGTTCAGCTATGATTCCGAAAAAGACGGCAACGCCATCAACGGCGCGGTCCAGGAACGCAACAATCTGCTCGAGGAAAAATACGGAATAGTTTTTGAGCTTTATCCCGAAAAATATCCCGGCGAAAAGCTCGCGCTTATGCTCGAATCCGGCACCGACGCCTATGACCTTATCTGCGAATCGGTCGACAGGCTTCTTGTCGGCACGGTAACGAATTATTACGTCGCGCTCGACGGTTATATGGACTTTGCTCATCCCTGGTGGGACGGGCAGGCGATCGAATCGCTCGCGCTGAGCGACAAGCATTTTCTTCTTGCCGGCGCCGCGATACTTACCGACGACGACAACACTTATCTCACTCTTTACAATAAAGATATGTACGCCGCCAACAGCGACCTTTCGTCTTACGGCAATATTTACGATATCGTTCGCAACGGCGATTTCACCATCGATCTTTATTACGAGATGTGCAAAAAAGTCTCGCACGCGGACGCTTCGGGACAATGGGGCTTCGACGCCACTTACGGCAACCTTTCGCACGCCTACGGCGCGACGGTAATGATGAACGGATGCAACGTTTCCACCGTCGTAAAGGACGAGGGCAACAATCTTAGCCTCAACGTGATGACCGAACGCTCCGTCGGAGCTTTCGACAAGGTTTATGAACTTATGTCGGATCAGCAAAACACCCAGCGCGCGGAACTTCTTATAACCGTTCCCGGAACTTACGGCTTTGCCGAACTGGAGCAGATGTTTGTCGGCGGCAGAGGACTGTTTTACAACACCACAAGCTCTTCGGTCTCGATACTTAAAAGCAAAAGTCGCTCTTTCGAGTTCGGTGTGCTTCCCATCCCCAAACTCGAATCCGCCCAGGAACATTACTGCAATACTGTAAACCGCTATCAATCCTCGGCGCTGGCGATCCCTTCGAGCGTTTCGTCGAGCCGTGTGCCGGAAGTTGTTTTCGCCATTCAGGCACTCGGGTTTTATAACAGCGACGTTATCCGCGCTTATTACCGCACCACGCTTCAACTTCAGGCGATGGACACCAGCGACGACGCCGAAATGCTCGATATAGTTTACAACAACCGCTTTTACGATATCGGCGCGATCTTCGGATGGGGCACCGGCGCCAACAGCCTCGAAAGCATCTACGGCACGGTCATTGCCGATTCGGCTTCCAACACGCTCGCTTCGCGCTGGGATTCCGCGGAGGATTCGATCGTAAACGATATGGAAGAGACGCTTAAAGCATATAATGAACAGAACTGATCTCGGACGGTGATCGATAATGCGTATGAACAGATTTATTTCGTTTTTGATTGTCTGCGTTTTCTGCCTGGCTTTTCTGCCGGGTACGGTGTCCGCCGCGGATAAAAACGTCGTATCGGTGGGGGCGAGTTATACCGTAACCTATCTTACTCCGATCGAAAACGCCTATCCCAAACTCGCCTACACGCCCGAGACAAAGCTCACCGACGGCAAGATCGCCAAAGCCGAATACGGCGATCCCGCGTGGCTGACTCTTTACCGCGGCACGGCGGTGCAGGTCGATATCGATCTCGGGTCGCTCACGGCGGTCAGCGGCGTTAAGATCGGCGAACTTCAGCTTAAATCCTACGGCGTGCTCTGCTCGCGGTATTTAAGGGTTTATCTTTCGGAAGACGGCGAAAATTATTGCTTCGCCGGAGAGTTCACCGACGATAAAACCGTCACGTCCGACACAAAAAAGCGCGTCGAACTGGAATGCAGTCTCGATAAGAGCTATCTTGCGCGCTACGTCCGCGCCGAATTTTCGAGCGACATTTTCACAATGGTCGACGAAGTAAGCGTTTTCGGCGGCGAAACTTCTTCCGCTTCCGCCCCGGGCGACGATTATTTCGTCCGCGAAAAGAAGGGGATCGCTTCGTCGATCGACGGGATATCTTCGGTCTGCCTTATCTATACCTCCGCCAATGCAACTCAGGAGATGCTTAAGCCTTACGTCGCATACGTCGACGCTTCCGGCGAAGCACAGGATAAGATGTTCGATTCGCTCCTTTTCCTTGGAATGCCCTCGACGGCCTCCGGCAGCAAATATATGCACAAAGAGGATATGGAAAAATTCGTCGATATGGTCATGGGCGATTCGACGGGGCTCAACCTCACCGCGCTCGATACCGTCGTCGGTTCACTGAAGGGCGGCATATTCGCCGAAGATTATAAATATCCGGTGTTTATCGCCGTGCCGTTCCCCGGCGTGTTCAGCGAATCGTTCGGCGAGATCGACGGTAAAAAAATAACCGGATCGAACCTCGCAAACCGCGAGAAGATAGTCGATTGGTATATAGGTTTTCTGTCTGAACGCTTCAACGGATGCGGTTTCGAAAATCTCGAACTCAAAGGGCTTTACTGGTTCGAAGAAATAATTCAATACGGCCTTTCTTCCGACGAGGAGGAACTTGTCGCCCACTTCAACGAATCGGCTCACGAAAAAGGATTCAAAACCATGTGGATCCCTTATTACAGCGCCTCCGGCATCGACGTGATCGACAAACTCGGGTTCGACGCGGTGACAATGCAAAGCGGCTACGCCTTCGACGGCGGCGACGAGACGGGGACCCCCGCTCCGCAGGCTTGCGACGATTGTGCGGCGGCTGCCGAACTGTTCGGTATGGGTATGGAATTCGAAGTTGATATGAATCGCAACAAATATTACGACCGGTTCGCTCAATACGTCCATTCCGCTTACAGGGCGGGAATAATGGACGGCGGCATAATGGCGATGTATCAGGTGGGGAATCACCTTTATCAAAGCGCCGTCGGGTCCGCCTCGATAAGAAATCTGTATGAACTTACCTATAAATACTGTTCGAAGAACTACACCGAAAAAGCTCCGGTGATCACAAGCGGCGCGACCGTTACGATCAAGACCGGAGAATATATGAACAATAAACTCGAAATAATCGACGAGGACACTCCGCTTAATCAGTTGAAAATCGCGCAGATGAACAAACCTTCCGGCATCTTCTTCTCGGCGACCGGGAACGGATTTTTCGAGCTTGAAGCCTATAACACCGAACCCGGCACCTACGTCGCTTCGTTTTCGGTCACCGACGGATTCAACGAATCGAATCTTGTCGAGGTGGTCATTACCGTCGAACCCGCCGTCGAGGAAAGCAGTCAAACGCCCGAAAGCTCTGCGGAGGAAAGCATCGTAAGCGCGGAGCCGCCTTCGGAACACGGTCCGGCAATATGGATAATTGCGGTGATCGCCGCCGCGGTATTGGTCATCGCCGCGGTCGCCGTGATAATATACAAAACCAAAAACAAAAAGCATTAAAAAAGGAGCAAACACCATGAAAAAACTCTTAGCGTTAATCCTTGTGTGCTGCTTTGCGTTGAGCGTTGTCGCCTGCACAAACAACAGCACCACCAGCGAACCCGAAGCTTCTGAAGGCGAAAGCGTTGCCGAAAACACCTCGTCCGAGGACGCGGCTGTTTCCACTCCGGACGAAGGATCTTCACAGCCCGATGAATCTTCACAGCCCGAAGAATCTTCACAGCCCGATGAATCCAGCGAACCCGATGAATCCAGCGAACCCGATGAATCCAGCGAACCCGAAGCATCCAGCGATGAACCCAAAAACGTCGTTGAGTTCACCAACAAATTCATCAGCTGGGCAGGTAACTACTACGTCGGTATGACTAAACAGCGCATCACCGATGACACCTCGCTTCCTCTCTCCAAAGTCAACGAAAAAGTCGGTGAAGGCGATATCGGTATCTTCACCCGCGATTTCGGCAAGAACATCAAAGTTTCCGGTCAGGATTACGCCGATTTCGCTATCGGTGTGTTCGAATACGACCACAGCATTTACAGTTACAAACTCGTATCCATGTCCGAAGTCGGCAAGGGCAATCCTTCCCAGGCTATCCCCGCCGACGGCTATGTTCTTGCGATCTATAAAGATTACAACGACAAAGCACAGGCTATGAAAGCCGCTTCCGCAAACACCCGCGCTCTTGAGGATCCCGCCAATGCGTCCGCTGCCGATAAAGAAAGCTGCGTTATCTTCTATCCGCACGGGGTCACCGTTAACCACGGTCTCGATACCAAGATCAGCAAAGCAAAGACCGCTCCCGTTATCGACGGCAATATCTCCGCTGCCGAATACGGAAAAGCCGTATGGTCGTTCAAACACGCGAACGAACTTATCAACTACGCACAGTTCAAAGTAGAAGATTACTATTCCAGCGCCGAAGCATATCTTACTTACGATAACGATTATCTCTATCTCGGCGTTATCGTTTCTTCGCCGGTACACATCAACACCCTTACCGAATCCAACAAGAACAGCATGTGGAACTCCGAATCCATCCAGGTCAACGTTTCGGTCAATCCCGCCGACAGCGAGTACATCTCCGAACACTGGGATTGGGCTATCGACCAGGATTCCACCAACAAGAACCTTATGCGTCAGACAGGTTACTGCGTCAATAACAACGGCGAAACTCTCCAGACTATCTGGCAGGGCGATTCCTCCATCGAGAACTCCATTGCAAAATGCATCCGTGACGACGCCAACCAGAAGACCTATTACGAAGTAGCCATCCCGTTTGCTGATCAGGGCGGCGAAGAAGGCAAAATCAACGTCAAGAAGGGTACCAGGTTCGGTCTTTCGATCTCGGTCAACAGCGGCGACGGCACTTACTTCAAAAACATCATCATGCGTGACGGCGGCGGCATCATCTCGATCAACGACTGGACCAAGATCCCCGTTATCACCCTTAACTGATCACGGTCATATAATCATAACAGTTCTGCGAGGTAAAAGATCATGAAAATAGGCGTAAGCCTTTACAGCTTCCACCGTTATGCCGAACCCGATTCTCTCGGTATTAAGGGATGCATAGACAAAGTTAAAGAATTCGGCGGAGAGGGCGTCGACTTTGTAGAAGTATGGGGTATGGATCACGAAACATATCTCGCTTATGCGCGCGACGTCGGCGATTACTGCCGCAAGGTGGGTATAGAACCGGTGTGCTTCTGCGTCGGGAGCGATTTTCTCAACCGCGATACCGACGCCGAGATCGAACGCGTTAAAAAACTCGTCGATATCGCCAAAGCATACGGGGTTTCGGTAATGCGCCATGACGCAACTCCGGGCTATCCCAACACCGTAAAAACCTGCCGCAGTTTCGATCACGTTCTGCCGATACTTGCAAGGGCTTACCGCGAAGTAACGGAGTATGCCGAAAAGAAGGGGATAAAGACCTGCATCGAGAACCACGGGTTCTTTGCTCAGGATCCCGACAGAGTCGAAAAACTCATAAACGCCGTCGGTCATCCCAATTTCGGCGCTTTGGTCGATATAGGCAACTTTGCCTGCGCCGACGCCGATCACGCTTACGCGGTAGGTGTGATGGCGCCCTATGCGTTCCACGCGCACGCAAAGGATTTTCACAAAAAGAACGGCTCGCTGGATAACCCCGGCGAGGGCTGGTTCACCACTCGCGGCGGGAATTACCTGCGCGGTTCGATAATCGGCCACGGCGACGTTCCGGTACGTCAGTGCGTAAACATTCTCAAACGCGCCGGCTACGAGGGATATCTCAATATCGAGTTCGAAGGTATGGAGGATCCGCTCACCGGAATACGCATCGGCGTCGATAATCTCAAACGTTATCTCGGGAACTGAAAAATCAGCTTCAACGGAATCCGGGGGACCATCATTAAAAGACGGTCCCCCGCTTTGATCCGGGGTTTTGATATGAACGATAACAGACGCGATACCACACGCGACAAAAAAAGAATAAAAACCGTCTTCAAGATCGTCGCCGCGGCGATCGCCGTTTTGGCGGCGGTCGCGTTCGCCGCGGAAATCATTGCCGGGAAGCTTTCCGGCGACGGCGAAAGCAGCGCCGCGGACCCGAAAGAATATTCTTTTTTCGAGGCGGATTACGGCGAAAACATACTTGAAGACGAAGTCTATCTTGCGCTCGACCGGAATATTGCTTTCGCAAGCCACGGGAAAGAGATCTTTCTCGACCGCGAAACAGCGGATTCGCTCGGCGGAGCCGCAAAAATGTTTTTTGAATATTTTCAGTGTATAATCAACGGCGATTACGACCTTTACCCTTCGTTTTTTACCGAAAAGTATCTTTCGGATAAAAACGCCGACATACCCGCGCGCTTTACTATGCAGAAGATATATGATATCGGCGTAAAGCTGTTCAGCGTGGCGGCGAGCGAGCCGGGCGGCGGTATGACCGAAATATACGAGGTCAGATACAGTATTTTTGAAAACAACGGAACATTCCGGCGCGATATCCGCAGTATGGAAACGCGCACGCTTGTGTTCGAGATATATACCGACGCGGCGCGCGTCTCGAAGATCAACGCGATCGCATTCCGCGGCGAAAAATAATTCCACAGGGTGATCAATATGTTCAGTAACGACGATATGTCCGCCGAGGCGGAATATTTTATCAAAAAAGCCGAGTCGCTTCGCAACGCCGCGTTTGATTTTTTGGGGCGTTTGAGCGACGAGGTCGATTCGATCCGCGAGCGCGATCCGGCGGCGCACAGCAATGCCGAGGTGCTTTTGCTTTATCCCGGATTGCACGCCGTGCTTTATTATCGGCTGGCGCATTCGCTTTATAAAAAAGGCCGGTTTCTGGCGGCTTCCGCAATAAGCAGGATAGCACGCGATACCACCGGGATCGAGATCCATCCCGCCGCGACGATCGGCAAAAGGCTTTTTATAGACCACGGCAGTTCGGTCGTGATCGGCGAAACAGCGGTCATCGGCGACGACTGCACGATTTACCAGGGCGTTACGTTGGGCGGCACCGGAAAGCACGTCGGTAAACGTCACCCCACTATCGGCAGCAACGTAATGATCGGCGCCGGCGCAAAGGTGCTCGGCCCGGTCAACGTGGGCGATAACGCAAAAATCGCCGCCGGCGCGGTCGTGCTCAAAGACATCCCCGCCAACTCGACCGCCGTCGGGATACCCGCGCATATCGTGAGGGGAAAAGAGCAGAACTGCAAACAGAACCTCGATCAGACCAACGTCCCCGACCCGATCGCTCACGAACTGCTCGCCTTGCGCGAACGGATCGCGGCGCTCGAGGAGAAATTGAAATAAATTTTTCCGAAAGAGGCATTGCTTGCCGGCAACAGCCTCTTTTTTTCATACATTTCACACAAAAAATGCAATCAGGAAAATATTTTGTTGCATTTTTATATTGCAATTCTATTTTAAAAGTGATACAATAACATATCAGTTTATTTGGGGGTATATTATGAAAGCACCATTTTCCGCGTATCTTAACGGAATTGCCCCGGCTGTAAAGTCGCTTGTGTCGGCACTTAAAAGGAGTTACGATTACGTAAGCGTACTGTCGACGGATTCCGTCGGGTTCCGCCTCGCAATATCTTAAAGAAGCAAGAGTTTTTCAAATACAAATATGACAACAGAGCGCGGCAACGTCGTCCGTGTTTGCCGCGACGGACTTTATGCCGAGTATGCGTTCAACGAATTCGACCCGAACGATATCGGCTCTGTCGCCGAAAAACTCAAATCAACCCTCGACGCGCAGTTGAAGACTATCGCCGCCTGCGGCGTTCAGTCGTATAAGACCGGCATATTGCCCGATGAAAAATGCGAGCTGTTTGTCGAAAAAGAAGCCGGAATACTCCCCGAAAACGTCGACGCGAAAGAACTTGTCGACAAGTTTACGGGGCTTTCGGACAAAGGAATGGCTTCGGTCGAAGGCGCGCTTGACTTTATGCTGAACGGCACGTCAACGCATATTTCAAAAATGTTTATTTCGCCCAACCGTTTTTTAAGGCAAAGCTACGTTTATACCGAGGGCAGCTTTGCAACCTATGCCCCGGATAAAAACGGCGAACTCAAGATGGTTTACGACGGCGTTTCCGGCTGCGGCGGGGCAGAAATATTAAACGGTCTTGAAGCGGCGATCGCCAACGCTCCCACGGTAATGGCCGATATGGTCAATTCCGAAAAGATCGTCCCCGGCGAATACGATGTGATCAGCAGCCCCGAGGTTTCCGGGCTGATCGCTCACGAGGCGTTCGGTCACGGCGTCGAGATGGATATGTTTGTAAAAGGCCGCGCGCTTGGCAGCGAATATATCGGCAAACGCGTCGGATCCGACCTTGTTACAATGCACGAAGGCGCGCTTTGCGACGAAAGCGTCACGGCTTATGCGTTTGACGACGAGGGGAATCTTGCCGGCGACGTGATCGAGATCGACCGCGGCATATTAAAAACCGGCATATGCGACGCGCTCAGCGCCTTAAGGCTCGGCGTTGCTCCGACCGGAAACGGGAAACGTGAAAAGTATTCTCACAAAGTATATACGCGTATGACGAATACGGTGTTCGATTCCGGCGATTCCACGCTTGACGAGATGATTTCTTCCATAGATTACGGGTATCTCCTTTCGGGCATGGAAAGCGGTATGGAGGACCCGAAGCACTGGGGCATCCAATGCATCATCGCTCGCGGATATGAAATAAAACAGGGCAAACTCACCGGCAAAGTAGTCGCTCCGATCGTAATGACAGGCTACGTGCCCGATCTGCTCGGATCGATCTCGATGGCTTCGACAGACAGGGGCGTTTACGGCACCGGCGCCTGCGGCAAAGGGCACAAGGAATGGGTAAAAGTTGCCGACGGCGGACCTTATCTTAAAATGAAAGCGAGGTTGGGCTGATAATGCTTGAACGTATCAAAAAAGCGCTTTCCTCCTGCGGGTGTGACGCGTGGGAGATCACCGAATCCGCGGAACGGGGATGGGAGTTCTATTTCATCCGCCGCAAACTCGACCAGCATCGCGCGGTCGACGTCAAGACTTACGCCGTAAAGATATATAAATATATTGAAGACAACAAATTCCTCGGGAGCGCGTCGGGCGAAATATCTCCTACCGCCACCGATGAAGAGATCGCAAAGACGCTTTCGTCCTTGGTATATCAGGCAAGCCTCGTAAAAAATCCCGCCTATACGATCAACGACAAAAAAATCGATATTCCGGATGTCACTTCTCCGGTCGACGTCGAATCGCTCAGCCGCGATTTTATCGAAGCGATGCTCTCGGTACCCGAGACTGAAACCGAATACCTCAACTCGTTCGAGATATTCGCTTCCGGAATAACCCGCCGCCAGATCAACTCCAACGGCGTGGAATTCACCTGCACTTATCCTTCCTCCACCGTCGAGGTAGTCGTCAACGCGAAAAAGGCGGATCACGAGATCGAGGTTTACCGCTTCTTCACTTCCGGCGAATGCGATAAAGAAAAACTCGTTTCCGACGTCGTTTCGGCTATGCGCTACGGCTCCGACAGGCTTATAGCGCAGCCCACTCCGAAGGTCCGCGGGATCGACGTGCTGCTTTCGACCGACGACGCGGCGGATATATACCGCTATTTCATCAGCCGCACGAACGCCGCGATGAAAGTCAGACGCATAAGCGATTACGAGATCGGCAAGCCCGTTTGCGAAAAGTTCGAGGGCGACAGGGTCACGGTAGAGGCGCTTTCGCGGCTTAAAAACTCGTCCCGCGACATTCCCGTCGACGACGAGGGCGCCGTCATACGCGACAGGTTCCTCATCCGCGACGGCGTTACCGAAAATTTCTGGGGTTCAAGACAATTCTCGTCTTATCTCGGGCTTGAAGACAGCTCGGACGTCCCTAACTTCTTCGTCCACGGCGGCAATGATCCCGAATCGGTCATCCGCACCGGCGATTATCTCGAGGTGGTCGAGTTCTCGGATTTTTCGGTCGACACCATGGGCGGCGACGTCGCCGGCGAAATAAGGCTCGGCTATCTGCACAGGGGAGGCAAAGTCACGGTTGTCACCGGCGGATCGATTTCCGGATCGCTCGCCGAATCGGCGCCGACGATAAGATTCTCGTCGGAAACCGTTCAGTACGACAGGATCGTTATCCCGAAAGTCACACGTTTGGGAAAATTGCGAATCACCGGCGTGGTTGACGAAAACTGATTTGTGCAAAACCACAAAAATCACGATATATTCAATTTATGGTAATATTTGAATAAAAAAAGTATTTACAAATCGAAAAAAATGTGATACACTATTCGCAGTTATTATTCTGCGGTGTTGTAACCATTTTATAAAAATGCAACTTTATTCGCATTATTCACCGTTTATGCACAACATTATGCACAAACGCATATTAATTTGATGGACCTCGGTCTGTTAACCGTAGTTCAATATAAATTTATTTTATTTTCATTCTTTTAAGGAGGAAAACCCAAATGAAGAAATTCTTAGCAATTCTTCTTGTTGCTCTTATGGCTGTCGGTGTTCTTGCGTCCTGCAACACAACGACCGAAACCAGCAGCCAGTCCGGCGACACGTCTACCCCGGCCGAATCAACTCCGGATGAATCTTCCGAAGATGCAGGCCCCGTTGTGATCTTTGATGAAGATCGCATCAACCCCCCGTACGTCGCTCCCGAACGCGGACAGACCTATGAACGCGAAGATGACGGCGAAGTTTACGACGCAGCTCTCAGCTACTATGAAGAACTCGTCACCGAAGCTAAAGCTGCCGAAACCATCAGCGAACGTTTTGTGAAATTCGCAAAAGCTGAAGCAGTGCTTCTCGAATCCGCTGTTATGGTTCCCGCTACCACCCAGGGCGGTGCTTACACCATCAGCCGCATAGCTCCCAGAACCGTTCCTTACGTACAGTGGGGCAACGATGACGACCGTCTTAAAGGCGTTATCATTTCTGACGAGTTCCTTACCAAAGAAGAACGCGCTGAACTGCTCGAGATCTGGGGAAAAGCAATGCTCGGCGAAGCTGAATACGATCCTAAAGGATACCTCACTTCCAAAGGCCACACCATCAACACCGTTTACAACACCACCTTCTCCACCGCTTGCGCTACTCTCGACTGGCTGAACACTTCCATGCAGTCCGATACCGAGATCACTGTTAACACCGTTGACGGTCTTGTTGAATACAACAACCTCAACCAAATGAAACCCGCGCTTGCCGAAAGTTGGTCGATTTCCGAAGACGGCAAAGTTTACACCTTCAACATCCGTAAAGGCGTTTACTGGTACACCGCGGAAGGCAAACAGTATGCAGAAGTTACCGCTAACGACTTCGTTGCCGGTCTCCGTCACATGCTCGACTGCCAGGAAGGCCTCGAATGGCTCGTTGACGATCTGATCGTCGGCGCTACCGCTTACTACAAAGGCGAAGGCGACTGGGATTCTGTCGGATACAAAGCTCCCGATAAATACACCCTTCAGGTCACCCTCGAACAGCCCACTTCTTACTTCCTCACCATGCTCACCTACTCCTGCTTCCTCCCGATCTGCGACAGCTTCTATCAGGCACAGGGCGGCGTTTACGGCGTAGATGAATATGCAGCAGCTTCCGCTGACACCACCAAGTATCGCTTCGGTCAGACCACCGACGTTTCTACCCAGGTTTACTGCGGACCGTTCCTCGTAAGCAAACTCCAGTCCGACTCTGAAATAGTTCTCGTTCAGAACCCGAACTACTACAAGAAAGACGAAGTCAACATCACCGAGATCCACTGGATCAAAGACATGGGCGAAGATCCCGCCGCCACCTACAACGATACTGTTAAAGGCACTTATCCCGGCACGGGTCTTTCCGAATCCAGCGGTACCCTCAAGATGGCTAAAGATGACGGCAATTTCGATAAATACGCCTACATCTCCGATACCACTTCCACCACCTACTTCGGCGGTATGAACCTCAACCGCGGCACGTTCGGCCTCGACAACGGCGCCGGCCAGTCCGTTAAGACCGAAGATCAGAAGATCGATACTCACATCGCTCTCAACAACAAGAACTTCCGTAAAGCTCTCGCGTTCGCGTTCGACAAAGGCACCTACAACGGCGTCACCCGCGGCGAAGATCTTAAATACACCAACCTCAGGAATATGTACACGCATCCTGAATTCGTATCTCTTGAAGAAGACGTTAAAGTCGACGGTAAAGAATGGGTTGCCGGCACCATGTACGGTGAAATCGTTCAATGGTACCTCGAACAGCTCGGCTCGCCTGTTAAAGTTGCCGACGGCATCGACGGCTGGTTCAATCCCGAAGCTGCTAAAGCCGCTCTCGCAGCCGCTAAAGAAGAACTCGGTGATTCCGTAAGCTGGCCGATCCACATCGACGTCCTCACTTACACTCCCGCTCCTTCCTATGTTGCTCAGTCTGAAGCATACAAGAGCGTTATCGAAAACTGCCTCGGCACCGACAACGTTGTTGTTGACATAATCGGTCTGGATACTTCCGACGATTACTACGCACTCGGCTACCGCGCTAAGAACGGCGCCGCCGGCGGCTTCGACTTCTTCGCAGGTTCCGGATGGGGTCCTGACTACGGCGATCCTTCCACCTACCTCGACACCTTCCGCGGCTATGAAGCCGGCTACATGACCAAGGTCATCGGCC
>CAMZED010000028.1 GCA_947305675.1 uncultured Clostridia bacterium
AGCTGATTGAACATAATCTGGAAATACTGAAATCCAAATTAGATGGTACGGAACCCATCACAGCACTCCAAGGAAATGCTCTGGATCTGTCCCGGCTTTCCGACAATTCTTTCGATCTGACCATGCTGCTCGGTCCGATGTATCATCTTTACACGAAGGAAGAAAAGCTGAAAGCACTTTCTGAAGCGGTGCGCGTGACAAAACCGGGCGGTTATATCATGGTGGCTTATTGTATGAACGAGCCGACCGTCATACAGTATGTATTCGGTCTGAACCATCTGAATGAAGTGATGGAACTCAATATGCTTACCTCTGACTGGCATTGTATAAGTGAGCCTAAGGATCTTTTTGAGATGGTGCGCACAGAAGAGATTGCGGACTTGGATTCGGCGGTTCCTGTGAAAAGAATCAAACTGGTCGCTACAGACGGAGCTACGAATTATAAGCGAGAATACATTGACGCCATGGACGATGAGACTTTTGGTAAGTGGATGGAATATCACTTCACAATCTGTGAACGTCAGGATCTGATCGGGGCTTCCCATCACACGTTGGATATACTCAGGAAAGAGTGACAAATACCGGTTATGAGGATAAATCTATGAGCAGGACAGAGAATGTGGAGCTGACAGTATTATGTCTGATCGAAGACGGCGATAAGATACTGCTTCAAAACAGAGTAAAGAAAGACTGGAAAGGGTACGCATTGCCGGGCGGGCATGTGGAACCCGGAGAATCTTTTGTAGATGCGGTGATCCGCGAGATGAAGGAAGAAACCGGGCTAACGATCCTTGACCCGAGATTGGTTGGAATAAAACAGTTTCCAATAGAGAATGGCAGATATGTTGTCCTGTTGTTTAAGGCAACGCGGTGGTCGGGTGATCTTATCTCATCAGAGGAAGGCCAAATGGAATGGATCAAGTACAGCGAACTTTCAACAGTAAAAACCGTGGATGATTTTGACGATCTCCTGAAAGTGATGAACACGCCGGAGCTGACAGAGTTTCAGTATTTGGTTTCGGGAGACGAATGGACTGCAGCAATTAGATAAATCGGGATTTTCCGTTCCAACAAAAGCGAGGAGGGTCAGTGATGACAGCAAGAGATTACATCCGATGGATAAGAAGCAAAGTAGGACACGAGAAGATCATCCTGACCTTCGCCGGCGGCTGCATCTTTAATAAAGAGGGAAAAGTTCTGCTGCAACGAAGAGGTGACAGCAACAAATGGGGATTTCCCGGTGGTGCAGTTGAACCGGGCGAAACTCCTGAAATGGCAGCGATCAGGGAAGTAAAAGAAGAGACGGGTCTTGATGTTTCAATCGGCCGCCTGATCGGCGTCTATACCGATCTTGATGTTACTTATCCTAATGGGGACCGGGCACAGAGCATTGTCATAGCTTATGAGTTTCAAGTTGTCGGTGGTGAGCCCGTCTGTGATCAGAATGAAACACTGGAGCTGAAATACTTTTCAGATGAAGAGAAACCACATCTCTTTACCGGATCACACGAAGCTTTGTGGAATGATATATTTAACCGGTAATCGTTTTTGATCACTGAATGACAAGTTCCTTAAAGCGTGAAGATTGGCACAGCAAATTGAATTCTGATCGCTAATTGGTGTTTGAGGAGGGAAATATGAACAACATATGGTCAGATTATGTACAGGGCCTTATGACACTGTACCTCAGCAGGAAGCTGAGATTTGATGATTTTTTCTTTAAACAGTATGACAGAGTGTTCAATCTGGATCATAACAAGAACTTGAAGATTTTGGAAATCGGGTGTGGACCCGGTGCTCTTGCAGAAGCGTTGCACAGATGGTATCCCAAGGCACGAATCACAGAGATTGATAGAGACAGCAACTTTATATCATTTGCGCGGAAAAATATAGAAGACGTTATTTTTATGGAAGGTGACGCAACACATCTCCCATTTGAGAATGATTCTTTTGATGTCACCATTTCCAATACCGTTCAAGAGCATATTGAGCCAACTGCCTTTTGGAGTGAGCAAAGGCGTGTATTAAAACCAGGCGGAGTATGCCTCTGCCTGTCTGCGAGAAAAGGAATACACTGCACCGCACCGTGTTTGGAAACGACAGTGGAAGAGAAAAACTTCTGGGAAAGCGTTCCGCAATCAAATGATGTGTTAGAAAAGCATGGTGTCGGCAAATATTGGTTATCCGAGGCAGAGCTTCCCGCTTCCATGGAGCAAAATGGCTTTGTAGAAGTAACAACCGGATATGCGCTGATTGATCTTACCCCGGATGCGCCTAAGTATTCTTCGCAAATGGCTGAAACAATGATTGAAGCGATGCGGAAGAATGATTTGGAAGCACTTCAGTCTATGCATTCATCCAATGCGCAAAAAGCAATTGCTGCTGTTAATGCTAAGTATGATGACCGAATCCATCTGTATCGTGAAGGGATTAAGCAATGGGATACAACTGTTTCAGTGACAATGATAGTCCGTGGAAGTAAAGGATAGATATTGATTTGTAAAGGTGACACATGGACAGACCAATCACAACAATATTCATGCTGATGCCGATCGACGGCGAAGCCGAGGCGGAATGCCTTACGCTCGATCACAACGGGCTATATTCCGCCGCAAAGCAAAAAAGACGCGAACTTGCCGATCCGGCAAAATAATAATACACAAAAAACAGGATATGCAAAGCGATTCATTTGCATATCCTGTTTTAAAATCACAGCCGGGCAGCTCCGCTTTTGCGCCCTACGAAAAATATCACGGTATATCGTCGTATATCCTGTCGGGCGGATTATCCAGAACCTCGGGGTGGCGGTAAATGCCGCGCATATATTTGAGCGCGGTGGCGTATGTGTATCCGTCGGCAATGCGTTCGTCACAGGTGAACCGGTAATCTACGCAGTGCAGCGTGCGGACGGTTCCGTCTTTTTGAAGTTCGTTTTTGCGGTATTTTACGCCGAAAGCGAAGAATATGGGTATATTCCCGAAATCATAAAGATGGTGGTATATAGGCGGAATCCCCAGCGACCCCATCGAAGTTATGGCAAAACTGCCGTGGAACGGCGAAAGCTTTGTGAGCCGACGAGGCAGCCAGCCGTAATAATCCATAAACTTAAGCAGCCTTACAAAAGCGCGCATGACAAACCTGGGCATAACGTCAAGGACTTTTGTCAAAGCCTCGAAATCGCTGTTTTCGGGCTGGCGGGCTTTTGTGATCTCTTCGTTGACAATGCGATAAACATCCTCGGCTGTTGCGTCCCGCGGTAAGATCATTTTAACGACGGTGTCCGGCGATTCGACCGTCATCTCCATTTTGACGGTTATCATTACCTCGATGCAATTGCGGGAATAAAGCCGCTGTCCGCGTATAAAACGGTTCATGGCGGGATATCTTGCAAAAGCGCGGACGAACGCGGCGAGGAACACGTGCATCATGCTGAAATATTCCAGACCTTCCTCGCGCTTGCGGCGGATGTATTCCTCGCAGGGGCCGATATCGACGGTGCCGGAGATATAGTTCGTGGCGTCGACGCGCTGCTTCATAATAAACGGTTCGATTTTGCTCATCGGCGGTATCGTTTTTATGCGTCTGCCCTCTTTTTTATCCCTTTTCAAAGCAGCCTTCTGTTCTTTTTTTGCTTTCTTTGCGGCAATTTTTTCTTCGTGGCTCATAAAGGCTTCCTCCCGCTGAAGTCGTTATTAACAAAATCTACACAATTATATCACATAATATTACATTTTGCAATATCAATTAAGGCTATATTGAATATAATACTTGCAAAAATCATATTTTTGTGGTATCATATAACATCATATAAATCCCGGAGGAAGTATTATGAAAAATCTAAGAGCAATATGCCTGCTCCTCGCTTTGGCGTTGGTGCTGGTGCCGGTTCTTTCCGCCTGCAGCGAAGAGAAAACCGAATCTTCCGCCGCTTCACAGGAAGCCGCGACGAGTGAACCCGATCTTTCCACCGAATATACCGACAGAGAAGGCAACTATATCTGGAAGACCTCCGGCAAAGACTGGTCTTCGCTTAAAACCTTCACCGTTCTTACCGCCGGCGTAAACGCCGATTACGATTCCGAGATCGTTTATAACGTCTACGAAAAAAACGATTCAGGCAATATGCTCGCGCTGATCAACGATCAGCTTAAAATGCGTTCCGAAAAGCTTGAAGAACTTATTGGCGTGACCGTCGAGGAAAAATACATACTCGACGAAAAACGTTACGGCGGCGCCATGGCGAACTATATCCGCGACGGCAATATGCTCAACACCGAAGAATATCAGGTCGTCGCCCCCTGCCTTTACGACGGCGGCGCGCTCGCCGTTGAAGGCCAGCTTCGCAACCTTTATGAACTTGAGGAACTCGGGCTTCAGATCCGCGCTCCCTGGTGGAACCAAACTTTTAACGAATCGATGACGATGGCGGGTCAGCTTTATATCACCATCGGCGATATCGGCCTTATAAACAAAGACGCTACCGCGGCTCTGCTCTTTAACCTCGATTTCTGGAACAGGCTCAACCTTTCCGACAACTACGGCGGACGCAATCCTTATCAGCTCGTGCGCGACGGCGACTGGACTATCGACGTGGCGTTCGAAACGGCGCGCGCCGTCGACCCGACTTCGCTCGGCGCCGTCGACGACCCGATCGAGGGCGTATTCGGCTGGGGCGGTCAGCTTGACGATATGTGGAGCATATTTTTCGCTTCCGGCGAAAAGATCGCCAAAGCGGGCAGTGACGGATATCCCGAACTCACGATGTATAACGAACGCAGCGCGACTTTGATGGATAAACTCCAGGATTTCGTGAACGATTCACAGCACTATATCAGCGGCAACAAATATTTCGGATACAAAGGCGAACGCTGGCCTATGGTCCTCGTCTGCAACGGATTCGTCGAGGGCAGAGCTCTTTATTACAACGCCTCCATCGGCACCGTCAACCAGCTTAAGGATATGGCTGAACACTACGGCGTCGTCCCCGTTCCGAAAATGGACTCCATTCAGGACGACTATTACAGCCTGATCAACCCGTGGGTATCCAACTGCTTTGCGATCCCGCTCAGCACAACCGGCGATTACCTTGCAATGACGATCGACGCGCTGAACATAATCGGCGCATACAGCGGCAACACTATCGCAAAAGATTACGACCAGACAGTGCTTCAGTACATGAGGTCGAAAGACGCCGACACCCCCGAAATGATATTCAACTATATACTTCCGAACCGCTCTTGCGATATCGGTATGGTTTACAAATGGGGCGATCTCGATTCGCTGCTTCAGCAAATGGCAAGCAAACCCATCGGAACCTTCCTTTCGAACTACGACGCCAAATCCGAAGCGGCTCAGACCGCGCTCGACGAAACAGTCGACCAGTTCAAAGCCAACGCGGAGCGCGCCGGCAAATAACATTATACGACCATGTGGAATGCCGCGCTTCGGCGCGGCGTTCTTTTACGAGGTGACGAAATGAAAATAATCTCATTCGGCGAAATACTCTGGGACGTTTTCGGTTCGGAACGCACTATCGGCGGGGCTCCGTTCAATTTTGCCGCGCACGCCGCCCGGCTCGGCGCCGAAAGCTATATGGTATCGGCTGTCGGAAACGACGCAAACGGGCGCGACGCGCTTGCGGAAGCCGGATCTTTGGGCATCCGCACCGATTATATAAGCGTCGACAGGGTCCACCGCACCGGAGAATGCAGCGTGACTCTTTCCGACGGTAAACCGAAATATGAACTTGTTCCCGACACGGCTTACGACCACATTCCCCAAACATTGCCGCGCGGCGGGTTCGACGCTCTTTATATGGGCACGCTGGCGATGCGGTCCCCCGATTCGCGCCGGGCTTTTGAAACATTGCTGAAATACGTACCCCGCCGCGAAGTATTCTTCGACGTGAATCTGCGCGGAAGGTTTTATACGCGTGAACTGATCAACGCGCTTTTGAAAGATACGACGGTTTTAAAGGTAAGCGACGAGGAACTTCCGTTTTTCGGAAAGGGCGACGAGATAAGCGTTTGCCTTAGTATAGCCGGATCTTTCGCCAATTTAAAATACATCTGCCTTACTATGGGTCCGAAAGGCGCGGCGGTGTTCGATTGCGCGTCAAAAACGGTGTTCTGTTCCGAAAAGCCGCAAAGCAAACCGGTTTCGACCGTCGGCGCCGGCGACAGCTTTTCCGCGGCGTTCCTTTGCGGCCTGCTTGAAGGACGCGGAATACCGGAATGTCTCGACCGCGCCGTAAAGCTGAGCGACTACGTCGTAACCTTTATGGGCGCCGTCCCGGAATACAACGCGAAAGAACTTTTAGGTTGATTTATACCTTGCGGCGTGGTATAATCAGGTAACGGGCGCAAGCTCCTCAAGGCTTCCGAAGGTGTAACCGCGTTCTTTCAGCGCAGTGATGACTTCATCGAGTATAAGCGCGTTCGTCGCGCTTGTCGGGTGCAGCAGTAATATCATACCGTCGTGCGCCGCGTCAAGCAGCTGTTCTTTCGCCTTCGCGGCGTCGGGCTGTCTGGCGTTGTCCCAATCGGCGTAAGCGTAAGACCAGAACACCGGTATATAGCCCAACTCGCGGCACATCTCAAGCGTTTTGACCGAAAACGCACCTTCCGGCGGGCGGAAAAATCTGCTCAGTTCTCTGCCCGAAAAATCCCGGTATTTTTGCTCGACCCCCTCGAGTTCGGCTTTCAGCGAAGCGGCGTCGGTTATTTTCGATATATCTTTGTGGTGTGTGCTGTGGTTCCCTACCGTAAACCCGTAATCGATCATCTTTTTTACCGTTTCGGGCGAGTTTTTGATTATTCCGGGCAGAATAAAGAAGGTCGCCGGGACCGAATGCGCTTTGAGCGTTTCGATTATTTTGTCGACGTTTTCATTGGCGTAGCCTGCGTCGAAAGTGAGATAGATCTTTTTCTCCCCCTCGGGAGCAAGATACAACGCCCCGTTTTTGTCGAGTATCTCGTTATATTTCCCGTCGAGCACCGTCGGGCGGGCGTTGCCGCCGGGTTTCGAAAAATACCAGTTTATGCGTTCGGTACTGCTTGCGGTAAGCGCAAAGCAAAGCGCGAACGCAAGCGCGATCATTGCTGTTCTTTTAAAAGTTTTCATCGTTTTTCACTCCTTTTGGATTAGTTTTTATCAAACGGAATCAATTATTCCGCCAATTTTTTCGGAGGTCATATTATGATCGTATGCGCTCCTTCCGCTGTGCTGTACGCGGAACCGGAACTTATGGCAGAACAGGTCGACGAAGTCCTTTACGGCGAAGAAGTCGAGATAACCGCAGAGCAAAGCGGTTTTTACAAAATAAAAACCGATTACGGCTACGAGGGCTGGTCGATAAAGCAGTACTTTTTCGAAAAACTGCACGATCCGGCTTTTATGGTGAAAGTCCCGTTTGCCGATCTGCTTTTTGACGGGAAAAATTATTATCACGCGCCGATAACTCTGCCCTTCGGATCGAGAGTCGACGTCGGGTTCGGGCACGACGAGCGCTACGGGTTTATTGTGCTTCCGAGCAAACGGATCTATTACATCCACAAAAAACACATCCGCCCGATCGCTTCGCCCAAACCGGCTGCCGAACAAGAAACGCGGGAATCGATCGCCGCAACGGCACTTTCTTATCTCGGTGCGCAATACAGATGGGGCGGAAGAACTCCCGCCGGTGTTGACTGTTCCGGGCTTTGCTTCAACGCTTACCGGTTCAACGGTTTAAGCATCTGGCGCGACGCGGATATTTCAAGATCCCCCGCGGTCAAGCCGATCCCGTTATCGCAGGCGCAGAGAGGCGATCTGCTTTATTTTGAGGGACATATGGCGGTTTATCTCGGCGGCACGGAATTTGTCCACGCCTCCGCCGCGGAGGGCGCGGTGTGTATCGGCAGCACCGGCGACGAAGCGCTTATGCAAAAGTTTTTGACTGCAGGAACGGTATTTTAAAAATGTCTGAACTAATTGTCCCGCAAAGCGAGATCGAACGGCAATACCGCATTGCGGAATCGTTAAAACCGGTTATAACCGGCAAAAAAGCCTGCGTAATAACCTTCGGATGCCAGCAAAACGAATCCGACAGCGAACGCATAGCCGGCGCTTTGGCGCTTTGCGGCTACGAGATCACGCCGAAAAGCGAAGACGCCGATCTTATAATCATCAACACCTGCGCCGTGCGCGAACACGCCGAGATACGCGCACTTTCGGAAGCCGGTCAGTTCAAAAACCGGAAAGAAAGCGACCGCGATCTTAAAATCGGTATGTGCGGGTGTATGGTCCAGCAATCACACCGCCGTCAGCAGATATATAAAAGCTATCCTTACGTCGATTTTGTGTTCGGGACGGATATGCACCACCGCGTGCCCGAGATGATCGAAACGATGCTCACCGCAAAAAAGCGGTTCTCGTTTGTGAGCGACGAACCGCACAACGAATTCGGCGTGGTGAGCGAAGATATGCCGATCCTGCGCGAAAGCAGTTATAAAGCATGGGTGAGCGCAATGTACGGCTGCGATAACTTTTGCACCTATTGCGTCGTCCCCCGCGCGCGCGGAAGAGAACGTTCCCGGTCGGCGGACAAGATCCTTTACGAGGTGAAAGGGCTGGTGGATCAGGGATATAAAGATATAACCCTGCTCGGTCAGAACGTGAATTCTTATAAAGGCGGGTGCGGTTTTGCCGAACTGCTCGACAAAGCCGCTTCGTTCGACGGTGAATACCGAGTGAGGTTTATGACCAGCCACCCGAAAGACGCTTCGAGCGAACTTGTCGACGTGATGGCGTACAACCCGAAAGTCGCCAAACATTTCCACCTTCCGGTGCAATCGGGTTCGGACAGAATATTAAAAGCGATGAACCGCCGCTATTCCCGCGCGCAATATATCGAAAAAGCGCTGGAAATAAAAGAAAAAGTCCCCGACGCCGCGCTCACGACCGACGTTATCTGCGGCTTTCCGGGCGAAACGGACGAGGATTTTGATATGACTTTGTCGCTGGTGAAAGAGATCGGATTCGATATGATATTTACCTTTATTTATTCGCCGCGCAAAGATACTCCGGCGGAAAAGATGCCGCAGGTCCCCCGCGCGGATTCCAACCGGCGTTTTGCCGAACTTTCAAAGGTTGAAAACGATATCGCCCAGAAGATAAACGAATCGTATATCGGCAAAACCGTCCGCGTGCTTTCCGACGGGGTAAACAAAAACGGGGCTTTTTGCGGAAGAAGCACCCAGAACAAAATAGTTACTTTTGACAAATTCATCGAACCGGGCGAATTTGCCGACGTGGAAATAACCTCCGCCGGCGGATATGCGCTCGCGGGGATCATTAAATGACAAAGGAGTTTTTTAAAAATGACCGAATCACTTCAAAACGCCGTTGAACAGCTTAAAAAAGCGCTTTCGGAGAGCGAGGAATTAAAAAAATACAACGCCGCGAAAGAAGCGTATAACGGCGATAAAAAGCTTATGTCGCTTGTAAACGAATATAACCTTCAGGCGGCGATACTTGAACAGGAAGGCAGAAAGCCCGAAAACGAAAAGGACGCCGAGCTTATTCAGAGCATATCCCAGCGTCTGCGCGCGCTTTACGACGAAATAGACGACAACCCCCGTCTTTTGGAAATGCGAAAAGCCGAGGACGAGCTGTCGCTGGTGATAAACAGCATTAACCTGGCGGTGCAATACACCGTCGCGCCGGAATCCGCCGGGCAGGAATGCACGCACGACTGTTCGACCTGCGGCGGATGCCATTGACGAATTATTGATTTTTGATTGTGTGGTGAGAAAAAGATGGCTCTTTCGCCGTTGATGAAGCAATATCTTGAAATAAAGCAAAACCATCCCGATTGCATCCTTATGTGCCGTATCGGCGATTTTTACGAGATGTTTTACGAGGACGCCAAGACCGCCTCGCGCGAGCTGGATCTTGTTCTCACCGGTAAGGATTGCGGCATGGAGGAACGCGCCCCGATGTGCGGAGTTCCCTACCACGCCGCCGAAAGCTATATTGCAAAACTTGTCTCGCGCGGGTACCGTGTGGCGATATGCGAACAGACTGAAGATCCCGCCACGGCGAAAGGACTTGTAAAGCGCGACGTGATCCGCATTATAACCCCCGGCACAGTCACCGAGGGCGGATATCTTGACGAGAGCAAAAACAACTATATAGCCTCGGTTTGTTTTGAATCGGGTATGTGCGGAGCCGCGTTCGCTGATATTTCCACCGGCGAGATCCACGCCACCGAGATATTCGGCGACGATTGTGCCGCAAGACTTATTTCCGAGGCCTCGGCTTTTTCGCCGAGCGAGGTGATCTGCTCCGCCGACGTCGACCGAAGCGTTATCGAGGCATTCAAGACGCGGTTCAACTCGCTTATATCCGAAGCCGACGGGGAAGATTTCCGGGATGACAACGCAAGAAAGGTTTTGGAACGTGTTTACGGCTCGGCTCCCGACAGCGAAAACGAACTTGCCGTGCGTGCGGCGGGAGCGCTTTTGAACTACATAGGCAGCACGCAAAAACGCGATCTTTCTTATCTTAAGCCGGTGGATTTTTATTCCTGCGACGAATACACCTCCATCGACAGCGCTTCGCGCCGGAATCTTGAGATCTGCGAAACAATGCGCGCCAAGCAAAAGAAGGGCTCGCTTCTGTGGGCGATCGACAGGACGCGCACAAGCGCCGGAGCGCGGCTTTTGCGCGCGCGGTTAGAGAAGCCTTTGATGAACGAGACCGCGATAAGGACACGCCTTGACGGCGTTAAAGAACTTGTCGACGACGGAGTAACGCGCGAGGAAATACGTGAGATACTGAAAGACGTCGCCGACGTTGAACGCCTGCTTACGAGGCTGGTCTACGGCACAGCCAACCCGCGCGATCTTAAGGCGATCGAAAGGACGGCAAAACTTTTGCCCGGACTGAAAGAGCTTCTGGCTTCGGCAGGATCAAACTGCATAAAACAGATCGATTCCCGCATTGACCCGCTGACGGATATCGCCGATGCGATCTTCCGCACTATTGACGAATCCCCCGCGGTGCTCCTGCGCGAGGGCGGATTTATAAAACGCGGATGCAACGCCGCCGTCGACGAACTGCGCGATATGGTCAGCAACGGCAAGGAATGGATCGCCAGGATCGAGGAATACGAGCGCGAAAAAACCGGGATCCGGACGCTTAAAGTCGGATACAACCGCGTTTTCGGGTATTATATCGAAGTATCGAAGAACTTTGCCGACCAGGTCCCGCCGGAATACATTCGCCGCCAGACGCTTGCCAACGGCGAACGCTATGTGACCGAGGAATTAAAAGAGACCGAATCGCGCGTGCTGGGCGCGCGGGACAGGCTGAACGCGCTGGAATACGAACTTTTCAATTCGCTGCGCGATTTTATTCTTAAATCCGATTCACGCATACGCCGTACCGCCGACGCTTTGGCGGAACTCGACGTTTGCGCTTCCAACGCCGCCGTCGCCGCCGAGCAGGGCTACGTCTGCCCGGAAGTCGACCGGTCCGACGTTATAAACATTAAAAACTGCCGCCATCCCGTTGTGGAGAGGTTCCTCGACGGCGGGTATTTTGTACCCAACAATTGCGAACTCGACTGCTCATCCAACCGCGTTATGCTTATAACCGGTCCCAATATGGCGGGCAAATCCACCTATATGCGTCAGATCGCGCTTTGCGTTATTCTTGCCCAGGCCGGCTGTTTTGTCCCGGCGGCAAGCGCAAGGAGCGGACTTGTCGACAAGATATTCACCCGGGTCGGCGCTTCGGACGACCTTGCCTCCGGCAACTCGACTTTTATGCTGGAGATGACCGAGGTCGCGGATATACTTAAAAACGCCACCAAGAAGAGCCTGGTGATATATGACGAGATCGGGCGCGGCACCTCTACCTACGACGGTATGTCCATCGCGCGCGCGGTGGTGGAATACACCGCGAAGGTAATCGGCGCGAAAACGCTTTTCGCAACGCATTATCACGAGCTGACCGAGCTGGAGGACAGCGTCGACGGCGTTGTAAACTATAACGTCGCCGCCAAAAAGCGCGGGAACGATGTGGTCTTCCTCCGCAAGATAGTTCGCGGCGGAGCCGACGACAGTTACGGCATCGAGGTCGCGCATCTCGCCGGGGTGCCGGAACCTGTTGTAAAACGCGCAAAGCAGATTCTGGCGGCGCTTATTTCCGGCGAACAGCCCTCGGGCGGCGCTCGAAAACACCGCGAAGAAGAGGATGACGGCAATATAAGCTTTGAAAAACTCGGCGAAAATCGCGTTGTCGAGCGCCTGCGCCAAGCCGATATCAACACGTTGACGCCTTACGAGGCGATCACCTTGCTTTATGAACTGAAAAAGGAACTCTGATGGGCATTATCAACATTCTCGACGAACTCACCGCCAACCTTATCGCCGCGGGCGAAGTTGTCGAAAGGCCGTCATCGGCGGTAAAAGAACTTTTGGAAAACGCAATAGACGCCGGGGCAAAGTCAGTCACGCTGGAAATAAAAGACGGCGGACGTACCCTTGTCCGCGTAAGCGACGACGGTTCGGGATTCCTGCGCGAGGATATGCCGAAGGCTTTACTGCGCCACGCGACAAGCAAAATAAGCAACGGGAGCGATATTTCGGGGATCCGCTCGCTTGGGTTCAGGGGCGAGGCGCTCGCCGCGATATCCTCGGTTTCCAAAATGGAAATTATTTCCAAGCACCGCTCGGAAAAGGTCGGCACGCGCCTGACAGCCGACGAAAACGGAATAGTTATGTCGGACACGGGCTGTCCCGACGGCACAACCGTCGTCGTGCGCGATATTTTTTATAACACCCCCGCCCGCCAGAAGTTTTTAAAACGCGATTCGACCGAGGGCGCTTCCTGTGTTTCCGCCGCCGAAAAAGCGGCGCTTTCGCACCCGGAGATCGCGTTTACGGTGATATCCGACGGCGAACGCAGGTTTCAAACCTCCGGCAACGGCAGGATATACGACGCGATCTATTCGGTTTTGGGCAGAGAATTCGCAAAAAGCGTTATCGCCGCGGAATATGAATTCGAGGGCGTGACGGCGAAAGGTTACGTGACCAGGCCGGACGGCGCGCGTGGATCGCGCAATATGCAGATATTTTTCGTCAACGGCAGATACGTAAAGAGCCGCACCGCGCAGGCGGCGATAGAAGAAGCCTTTAAATCTTATATCCCGCGCGGAAAATATCCCGGGTGCGTGCTTTTTGTCTCGCTCCCCGCGGAATTCACCGACGTAAACGTTCACCCCGCTAAGACCGAGATAAAGTTTGCCTCGGAATCGTCGGTTTTCAGATCGGTATATTACGCCGCGCGCAACGCCGTCGCAAGCGATGACGAAGGATCGCCGTTCAAACCGGCGCCCGAAAGCGGCGCGCCCGAACCGGCGGAAGCGGCAAAAAAAGTGCCGGATCCCGTTTTCCCCGATCCGTTCTATACCAAAGCGGACCACATCGCCCCGCTCGGGGAAAGGCTGTTCCCGCAAAGCGAAAAGCCGCTTGACAACGCGGTTTTCAACCCGAACGTCGGCGAGGAGGACGTCCCTTTTATAAGCGACAGCACTTACCTCGTTCGTGACAGCGCCCCGGCTGAGCCGGAAACAGCGCCGGAAGAGGCGGAGCAGCAGACTTTTGTCCCCGAAGGGCCGCGCTGGAGGATGATCGGTCAGGCATACGACGCTTATCTTTTTGTCGAGACCGAAGACAATATTCTTATCATCGACAAACACGCCGCTCACGAACGCGTTCTTTACGAAAAACTCGCAAAGAGCAAAGAGCTTCACGTGCAGGAACTTCTGTCCGGGATCCCGGTCTCGGTCGGGCGCGAACCGGCGGCGATATTGCTTGCCAACGCGCCTTATCTTGAAGACAAAGGGTTCAGGATCGAAGATTTCGGCGACGGCACCGTAATAGTCCGCAGCGTCCCGGCGACTTTATCGGCGGTGAGCGGGCTTAACCGCATTATGGAATCGTTCGCGCGCGAGATCGCCGAAGGCAACGGACTGAGCTTCGACGAGCGGTGCGACCGCGCGCTTTATACCGTCGCCTGCAAGGCGGCGCTTAAAGCGGGGATAAAAAATTCCGCCGCTGATGACGAAAACGTGGTAAGAATGCTGGTCGAGAACCCGTCGCTGCGTTATTGCCCGCACGGAAGGCCTTTTATAAAACAGATACCCAAACGCGAAATCGAAAAATTCTTCGACAGGTGAAGTATATGAGATTCAAGATTCACAAGACCTGCGGCGCCGCGAGGCTCGGCACTTACGAAACCGTTCACGGCGCAATACAGACCCCGGTTTTTATGAACGTCGGCACCAGCGCCGCGATCAAGGGCGGCGTTTCTACCGGCGATCTTAAACAGATCGGCTGCCAGGTCGAACTTTCAAACACATATCATCTGCATGTGCGCCCCGGCGAAGACGTCGTTTATCAGCTCGGCGGGATACATAAGTTTTTCAATTGGGACAAGCCCGTCCTTACCGACAGCGGCGGATTCCAGGTGTTCTCGCTCGCGCATCTGCGCAACATAAAAGAAGAAGGCGTTTCGTTCGCTTCGCATATGGACGGCGCAAAGATATTTATGAGCCCCGAGATAAGCATGCAGATACAGTCGAAGCTGGCTTCGACCATCGCGATGGCTTTTGACGAATGCCCTTCCTCGGTCGCCGAGCATTCTTATATCGACCGTTCGATCGAGCGCACGACGCGCTGGCTTTACCGCTGCAAAGCGGAGATGGAACGGCTGAATTCTCTCCCCGAAACGATCAACAAAGATCAGCTTCTGTTTGGGATCGGTCAAGGCGGCGTTTACGACGATCTTCGTATCCGCCATCTTAAAGAGATCGTTCCGCTT
>CAMZED010000029.1 GCA_947305675.1 uncultured Clostridia bacterium
TTACGTCATTCGTGCCGTATCGGTGCGTAAATAGCCGCTTTGTCTGCGCTCTGAAGCGTGCAGAGCAAATTGCTCTGCACACTTTGTTGTAACGGCTTAAGATGCTTGCCAGTATTGTACGGTCGTTGTTGAGCCATAATACGGGCAATCGTCAACAGCGTGATCGAGAACGCCGAGGCATCCCCATTTAGACGTCGCCCTTACGGTGCTTCCCGCCGAGCTGACTATTCCGGAATGGATATAAGAACCGCCGGAAGAATAAGTTACTTTTACTCCCGCAGCCGCCGATGCGGAAATATAACTTCCGTCGGTAATATAAGCGTTGGGGTAATCCATCCAATAGTTATTGCCGGCTTGGTCGTACCATGCATAGGAATGGCAATTATAACCGGGAACCGGATCCGACAACTTGACAGCCCCGGGATAGATTCCCATAAGTGCGATCATTTCAGCTTTTGCCTGCTGATATGTCGTGTTATGATTTGCCCAATCAAGTCCGACATAAACCGCGATGGGTGTTCCGTTTTGCGTCCAGACGTAGTCAAGATAATAAGACGTTACTTTTGCAGGGAAAATCAATCCGTCCGCCGTCGTCTCGGCGCACCCGGATACTTCTATCCGGTTGCTGCTGTTAACGCTGTCGAGCACAGTCGACTCACCGTCGCGTATAAACTTAATAAGCGTGTCGGCGTTGTAATAAGCAATAGGGGTGTATTCAGTGCGTTCATGCTCATTTTCGGCATATGCGCTTAAATATTCAAGCGCATCCTTTCGGGCAAGCAGTATGTCGACGCCTGCAAAGTAGCTTCCGATCGCTTTCAGACCCTGACCGATTGTATCATACGCATACATATCGGGAAGCAAAGGGTATGTCACTACCGTCTTGACAAGCGCTTCTGTACTCATAGAGTTAAGTCTTTCGACGTCAACGGCACATGCCGCTCTTTTTTCTTCGGCATTCTTAAGCAGGTTCCATTCGTTGCTGCCCGGAACGACAGGATAAACATATGCGGTGTTGTCGTTTTCAGCAGCTGTTGGAACAATAACAGCCGACATAGCCATCGTTATTGCAAGAATGACAAGAATGATCGATAAAACTCTTTTCATTGATAAAACACCTTTCTCTAGATTTAAATTAAAGGATAAAGCCGCGCGCTGCTTGTTCCTTTTTAATTGTTTTTTATATAAAGACAACCGTCAGGGATCCATTCTTCTGTCTTGTCGGGATTGTCGCTGCGAATAAATTTCAGAGTATCTTTGTCGATGATTAAAAACCTGAGTGTGCCTGCGATAATATAATCACCTTCTCTTTTGTAACGGTAGAAAAATGATTGCGATGAAGCCGAAAAACCCGGACCGATGTGCAGAAATCCGTCATCATAGATCTGCAATGTTGTGAAATACGCTCCTCCAACATTTCTTATATAATCTCCCTGGGTTATCTCTTTTGCTTTTATAATGGATGAACTATCGGTATTATCACCGCTCATTGACAAATCGGCAACTGATGATACATCGTTTGTTTTGCCGCAAGCGATGAGCATTGCCATACATAATAATACAGCCGCAAAACCGGCCGACAAGTTTTTGCTCATTTGGCCTCTCCTTTAAATCATTCATCCGCTGAGTAGAATGGACTGCTGCCTTTTGGCGTAAAAATCAGCATATCTCCTTTGAGTTCGCAATAGTTGTTTACACCTTCCGCACTGTTGAAATCTATTTTTTCGTTATCGCCTTTTCCCGATCCGATATATTTAAGAGATATATTATTTTCAGCCAATACTCTGATTTGTTCCGAAGAAAGGTTTGATATATAACCGTTTTCCGCTTTTGAATCGCTGTGATCGTTTAATGCGATCTCTTGAATACTTGAAAAATCTATCTTGTCGGAAAGAACTTTATTTGCATCCGAGATAAGTTCGGCAAATGTTTTGTCGTCGCTCATATTGATCATCAGGACGGCGAATCGCTGGTTATCGCTTTCGGCGTATTCAAGTTTCAGCGCAAGAGCTGACTTGATGTTGTCATTGTAACCTATGGGACGATGAAGGTCCGCGTCGGTTTCATCCCCGGAGTTTGTTAAAACCAATATAGAGTTTTCGGGATTCATCTCTGATCCGTATGACGAGGCGTTTGCGGGATCTCCGTTATCCGATAATAATATCGCCCCTGCGGTTCCTATAACAACAGAGATAGTTACAGCAGTGAAAAGTATCAACAACTTTACTTTATGCGAATGTGCCTCGGCGGATTTATTGCACATTCTTGTAAAAACCTCATTAATAAATTCTTCGTTAGTCCTCATAATCAAACCCCTCGTCGGCAAGCTTTTTTCTTAAAGCCGCTCTCGCTCTCGATGCGGTAACCTCCGCGGCGTGAACGCTTTTATGCATGATTGCCGCGGCCTCTTTCATACTCATATTTTCGAAATAAACCAACCACAGTATTTGACGGTACTCCGGTTTCAGAAAACCGAGCGCCTTGTGCAGCATAATATCCCGCTCTTTTTTTATGTACTCTGAGACAATATCGTCGTCGCCTTCCAATTCGGAAATGTCTTCCAGTGATGTTACTCTTGACGTTGATCTTGCTTTTTTTCGAACATAATCTATTGCAAGATTTCGACCTATTGTATAAAGCCACGTTTTAAATGAGCTTATATGCTTGTCGTTAGGTTTTTTGACCGCCAAAAGAGCAAAAGTATCAATGGCCAGCTCCTCTGCAATATTCAAGTCGCCGACTATCGTATTAATATATATAATCAGACCGTCCTTATGGACAGAGATAATATCCACTAACGCGGATTCATCATTTTTCTCACGAAAACGAAGATAATTTTCTGCACTTTTATCCATCGATACCTCTATTCTTTCGCGTGTCTTTTCAACCTTTACACGATCTTATATGGATAATTCTCACACAAACATAAAAAAATCACCGGGATCCTTAATGAATCGGATTCCCGGTGAAAAATTTCTATTCGGTTTCTTTTCCGAACGTTTCGATCTCGTCGACGGGGGTGTACATTATCGCGTAATGGAATTCGGTGCCCTTGGCGCATTCGTCGGCGATGCGCTTCTGCAATCCCGAACCTTCGCGCAGGAACCGGCAGGAGGCGTCGTAACTTCCGATTGTCGGCAGAATGTGCATACTGCGGTTTACTTTTAAGATATTACCGTCGGGCGGAAGCACTTTTGCCAGCTGCGGAGCGAATATCCAGGAATATCCGGCGATCGCTTTTGTTTTGTGGTCGGGATAAAAATCTTTAAAGAAATCCAGCGCGAGTTTATACGCTTCTTTGATCTTTTCGGGCGTGTATTCGATTTTCGACGGGATGTGTATTTCCAGCGTGGGACTGCCTTTTTTAAGATAGTCGCGCCATTCGCTCTTTTTAAACTCCGTCGGCTCGCTTTGCACGAATCCGCGCGCCGTGATCACGTTGGCGACGTATTTTTCGCCGTCCTCGTAAAAACCGGTTTTGCCTACCGACTTTTCGGCGGAATCGACCAGCTCGCCGTTTTGGTTGACATAATACGATCCGCCGACGAGCGAGACGTATTTTTCGCCGTTGGTTATTATCCTGAAATCGCCGCCGAATTCGCCGGGTACGAATTTAAGTATTCCGAACATAAACATACATCCGCCGGCGCACAGCATATTCCAGTTCCATTCAAGGATCCCCCAGTAACCGTTCTTATTAAAGCAGTTTTGTGAATAGCCGCGGAAGGCGTTTATGTTCTCTTCGTTCTTATCCTCGGGAGGTTTTTTGTTTGTTATTGTGTTAAGAAGTTGGCAGGCGACGATCACCCAGCCGACCTGCTCTTTTTTTAATCCCGGAACGTCGAAAAGATCGTCGGTATAGATATAATTAAGCCAGGGAGCGCGGGTGAATACGCAAAGATGCACCAAAAAAGAAGCGCAAATGTGGGTGTTTGCGTCGGCGTTTATTGCCGCCGCGCAATCGATAAGCGCCTGTTTTCCGTCTTCGGGCAATCCGGTCTTATCGGCGACCAAAGACGCGCCGTCGGCGCTCAGGACGGGGCGGGAACGGTCGTAAGAATTTATGAATCCTTCAAAACCGTCCGCGGCGTAGCCGGGCAGTTCAAAATTGAATTTCGAACGCAATTCGTCATAAGTCATATTCATTCTCCTATAATATACCTGTTTATGTTTCCGACGACCCCCTGCGAAGTCACATACTGCATAACACCGTTTCCGATCTCGCTTACGTCGGAAAAATGCAGATGCCCCGCCAGCACGGCGATTATTTTATCGGAATTGCGTTTGATTATATCGATGAATTCAAGATTTTCCGGCGGGCAGTTTACATAATTAAGTTGAAAGTATTCGCCTGCCTTTCCAGCCTTTCTTTGTTTCCCTCGGTTTTTATCGGTATATGTATCAATATCAAAACCGGTTTGCCGAAACTTAAAACTTCCAAAAGTTTTTCGTTTTGCTCTTTAGTTATCGTGCGCTTCGAATCGTCAAAAGCGATTACGGTCATATCGCCCAGATCAAGCGTCTGCCACGGCTGTTTCGCTTTGCTGAGAAGATGCCCTTCGGGTATGTTTTCGGGATATTCGTGGTTGCCGCAAACCGTAAGGTAAGGCTTTGGGAACCGGCTCATTTCCGCGTCGAACAGCCTTAAATTGGCGGGGGAGATATAATCGAGAATATCGCCCGCCATCAAAAGCGCTTCGCCTTCGCGGGAAAGCCTCAACAAGTTAACATAATGTTCTTTTGGCGTTTTTTGCTGTTCTTCTCCGTAAGGCTCGCCGTATCCAAGAGCATAGCCTTTTCGCACGTTTTCCCACGCTTCGGTCCGCTTGACGGCGTCGGCTTTTTCAACGTCGGTCGAAAGATCGTCGTATTCGGTCAGATGAGTATCTGAAAAATGATATAACGTTTTCTTTTTAACGCCTTTGAAAGGGATAATGAATTCCCGGATCATAGTTGATCACCGCCTTATTTTACTGCGCGAATATGATAACATATTTTTGCCTGTATGGCAAGTTTAAATTGACATATTCAGACAAATATGTTATTGTATTTTCGAAAGATCAGAAAGGACGCATATATATGATTCTTTACATTATCCGCCACGCGGATCCCGATTACGAACACAACACCATAACCGAATTCGGATGGCAAGAGGCGCGCGCTCTCGCCGCCTGGTTCAAAGACCGCCGGATCGACAAAATATACACCTCTCCTCTCGGCAGAGCGATCAACACCGCCGAACCCACCTGCGAAATGAAGGGCATGGGCTACGAGATCCTTCCCTGGACTGAGGAAAGCATGGATTATATGCTTTCGTACCAGTTCACTCCCGACACCGATTGCAGTTATTCCTGCAGTGTAAAAGAAGGTGTGCACGATTTCGCCGATTTTACCGGCACCGAACGGATGAATACCGTCAACAATATGATAAAAGAATCCGACGCGTTTCTTTCTTCACACGGATACACCCGCAAAGGACTGCTTTATTCGGTCGACAGGCCCAATGACGATATCATTGCGGTTTTTTGCCACGGCGGCTTCGGCTGCGCCTGGATATCTCATCTGCTCGGCACCGCGCCGGGGATGATGTGGCCCGGGATCTCGCTCAACACCTCCAGCGTCACAACTTTTGAATTCCGCAACGAGGAAAAGGGGTTCACTCGCCCGGTTTTGCGCCGTCTGGGCGAGATCGCGCATATTTACGACGCCGGTTTGCGCGTAAATAACCGTTAAAATGCTTTACAAAACCGCAATTCGGTGTTATAATAAAAGCAAACCGAACTGCTTATTACGGAAAGGAGAACGGTATGAACGACCAGAATCCGGAAAAACGTGAACAATCCGCTTCCGCTCAGACGGAACCGGCTTCGGAAAACAGCGGCAGCTTTGCCGTTACTCCGCGCGTTGTATTGATATTTGCCGTTATCGTCGCGCTTATCATAATACTTCTGAACGTCGACGCCGTTGCGAATCTGTTCAACAGCGTGTTCGGGATAATCGCACCTGTGCTTATCGGCATAATGATCGCCTATATCATCAATCCGCTTTACAAAATGTTCGACAGGCGGATATTCAAAACGATCTCAAAACGCGGCAAGACGCCCGAACCCAAAGCGCACAGACGCGCCCGCGCGCTCGGCTTGTTCCTTACCATGTTCTTGCTTATCGCAATAATCGTAACGCTTCTGTTCCTCATCATCCCTCAATTTGTCGAAAATCTTCAAAAGCTTATCGACAAACTGCCCGACCTGAGCAAAAAAGTCATGGCTTGGGCGGAACAGACTTTCGGCGGCGATGCGGCGGAGACGAATTCTTTCCGCGAAAACATCCTTGAATTCATCCGCAACTTTACGTCCGAACTCGGCAATCTGTCTTCGACGTTAAAGCTCAACGACCTTGTAAGCGCGGTTTCTTCCGTCGCCTCGGCGGTGTTCAATTTCGTCGTGGCTCTGGTGGTATGCGTATATGCCTTGCTCGAACGCGATAAATTCATCGCTCAGGGCAAAAAGATCCTTTTCTCGCTGTTCCCGGTCAGCCGTGCAAACGGCATACTTACCGCCGCGCGCTACGGTAACGACGTGTTCGGCAAGTTCATAACCGGGAAAACTGCTTACTTCCACCGTGGTCGGAATAGTCACGTTCATATTTATGGCGTTGTGCGGTATGCCTTACGCCCTGCTTTCGAGCGTGATCGTGGCGTTCTGCAACGTCATACCGTTCATCGGGCCGTTCATCGGCGGGTTCCTCACCGTGTTCATTGTCCTTATCACCGATTTCCGTCAGGGTATAATCTACCTTATTTTCTTCATAATCCTTCAGCAGATCGACGGCAACATAATGTCTCCGATGATCACCGAGGACCGCACCGGCGTAAGCAAGTTCTGGGTCACTTTCGCGGTGCTTCTGTTCGGCGGAATGTTCGGAATCCCCGGGATGCTGTTCGCGGTGCCGCTGTTCGCCGTTATCTATTACTGTATAAAAATATTCGTCGAGCGCAGCCTTGTCGCCAAAGGGCTCCCCGTCGAAACGACTTCTTACTTCGCCGCCTGCGGGTTCGATCCCGTCACCAAAGAGGCGCTTTATTCGGTGGGAGAACAGCGCCACATTAAAAAGCCGCGCCTTTCTTTCAAAAGCATCATCAAGGCGCTGTTCGGCAAAAAAGTCACCGTCGACGACGGCACAAAGCCGACCGAATCCGAAACGGATAAAACAAAGCCGGGCAAAAATTGACCGAAACTGTTGACAAAATCCAAGTTTGATGTTAACATGAATCACGAAGATACGCGCGGGTAACCTCCGCGCGCGTCAAATAAAAAACTGAATACGGCACCGCGGCTCCGCCGAAAGGCGGATCAGAGGGAAGTTCGGTGAAAATCCGTCACAACCGCCATTACCGTAATTGGGCTTTCGCCCATAAGCCGGAATACTCGTCGCGGAGTTCTGTTGTAAACACTTTTGGGTGAAGAAGAGTGCGATCTGATATCCTGCGGGAACGCGGGCTTTTTGCTCGTGCCGCCGAATTGGTTGAATCGCGCTTTTCAAAGGCGCGTTTTTTGTTGCCGAAAGGGGATGGTGTTTGTGAAATACAGCAAAGAGCTTTGCATTTCGCTGCTTAAGTCAAAACACTTCGACGGCGGCGGATTGCCGAAGAAAAGCGATTTTACACAGGAAGAAGTTATGGCGATCAAAGCGTTTCTCGGACCTTGGCCGCGTGCGTTGGAAGCGGCGGGGCTGAAAGAGCCGAGAGATAATATCAGGATTCTCACGCTGAAAGGAACGAAATCTTTTCTGTTCAAGAAAAATGAACGAATTAAAAAGATCCCGAAAAAAGGAAGGAAAAGAAAATGAAAAAGTTCAGTAAGATCCTCATTCTCGCTTTCGTCGCAATCGTTATCGTCGCGGCAATGCCTTTTGCGGTTTCCGCCGAAACCTTAAAAGTCACGCTGCGCGTCGAAGGAATAGAAGCAAACCTCTTCTACGGTACGGTGGAATATGAATCCGGCGACAAAGCGGTCACCGCAGCCGACATAATAGACAAAGCCGCCGAAGACAATGAATCTTTGACGGTGGTCGGTGCCTCCGCGGGCTATATCACCTCCGTCAACGGTATCGATGGCGGAAAATACGGCGGATGGGACGGCTGGATGTACCGCGTAAACGATATCGAAGCCTCTGTCGGCGTAAACGAATATGAAGTTAAGAACGGCGACGTTATAGTTCTTTATTACAGTGACGCTTTCGGCGCCGGTATGCAGTATCCCGAGCTCGATACTTCCAAACTTTCCGAAGGCGTTATAAAAGTCACCTCGAAAGATACTACGTATGACGCATCGTATAACCCCACGGTCACTGTAAACCCCGTTGTCGGAGCCGCTTTTAAGTTCGACGGCAACACTTATACCACCGATGAAAAAGGCGAAGTAAAGATCGACGCTTCTCTCCTCACCGCCGGCAGTCACAAAGTTGCTGTCGAAAAATACGCCGAGAACGGCTGCCCGACAGTCCTCCGTCTCGCTCCCGACGCAAAGGTCAGGATCGCCGCTCAGGAACAGGGCAATGACCACGTCAAAGCCGGAGACAATGGCGTTATGGTTTACATAATTATTGCCGCGGCCGCATTCGGCCTTCTCTGCACGGTTTTGGTAAGCGCCAAAAAATCAAGGAAAAATGAACTTGACTGACGTTTTCAAAAGAATAGCTTCGGTCACCGCGGCAGTGCTTTTTGCACTGCTCGCGGTTTTTCCTGTCGCCGCCAAAACAGACGGTGCCGATCCCGCTACGCTTTACGAAGGGGTGGTCGGGTATTTCAGAAATAAATACTCGGCGGCGGATACAAATACGCTTATCGGAGACGGAAGCGCGGAATGGGTTTATCTTTCGCTTCGTTCCGGCGGCGAAACCGCCGGGGTGAACAAATTCGCCGCGGCGCTTTCCGGGCTTGAATTCAGCGGATCGCCGGTCGAACGCCAAAGGATCGCTTTGACGATGATCGCATCGGGAATGGACTCCGAGGCTCTTGCGATAGCCGAAGAAACCGTCGGCAAGCTCGGCATTATGAGCAATATCTTCGGCTTGATAATTTTCGACAGCCTCGGGTCGGATCTGTATTCCGGACCGCTCGACGCCCTGCTCGAAGCGCAGCTTCCCAAAGGGGGGTGGGCGCTTTACGGCGAGAAATTCGATTTCGACGTGACGGCAATGACGATCACCGCGCTTTCGAAACACAAGGATCATCCCGGCGTTTCCGAGGCGATCGAAAAAGGGTTCGATCTTATTTCAAGCCGCCAGGAACCGACGGGAGATTTCAGCAGTTGGGGCGTTCGCAATCCCGAATCGGGCTGCCAGGTGATTATCGCGCTGTGCGCCTGCGGGATCGATCCGCTTGCCGATGAACGGTTTATAAAGAACGGCAACACGCTTTTGGACGGATTAGCGCTTTATCTGCGCGACGACGGCGGCTTTTCGCATACGCTCGACGGCAAAACGAACACAAACTCGAGTTATCAGGCACTTCAGGCACTCACAGCGTTAAAAGTGTTTCCCGACCGCGGTTTTTATGATTTTCCGCCCGTCGACTCCCAACCGGTAAATCCGGTTGAAAGCGCAGACCCGCTCCCGGAGGACGGTTCGTCTTATGCCGATACTTCCGAATTTTCACAGCCTTCGCCGGAATCCGGCCGGGATGCTGAAACGGGCTTCCCGGTACGCAAAGCCATTATTGCTCTGGCGATAGTGGCGGTCGGCGCTTCGGCCGTCGTTGTCCTTGCCGTAACCAAAAAAGGCGGGAAGCGCGTTATCGCGGTCGTCGCCGTATTTACTTTTGCTGTTGCGGCGGCGTCGTTAGCGCTTGATATAAAAACGCCGCAGGAGTATTCCGATTCGGTCGAAGTCAGCGCGGATTTCGATTATTTCGTCAGTTTCACGCTCGATTACGGCGAATCCGCCGGCGGTTTTGCCGGTACTTATTCGGTCGGCGTCGTCAAAGGCGACACCGTGCTCGACGTATTGCGCAGGTTCTCCGCGGAACGCGGAATAAAAGTCGACCTGCGCGGAAGTTACGTAAGGGGGATCGACGGCGTTTACGAATTCGATCTCTCGCCCTCGTCCGGCTGGATGTATGAGGTGAACGGCGAATATCCCATGGCTACCGCGGTCGATTACCTTGTGAAAGAAAACGACGTTATCGTCTGGCGCTACGTTTCGTAAAATCATCATAAATTTTTCAAAAAGGAGGTACCGTGTATGCTTTCCGGTTTAAAAAGGCTCAATCCGTTCGCTTTGCCGGCGTGCATTCTGCCGCAGCTGTTTCAGGCGATGTTCGTGCGCGATCCCGTCGTAACGGCGATATCGCTCGCCGGGGGTATCGCGGTGGCTTTGAAGTTTTTCGACGCAAAGGTCTTTAAAAAAACGCCGATGTTTATCGTTTTTGCCGTTGCCGCCGGGCTGTTGAACACCTTTGTCAATCACCGGGGTGACACGCCGTTTGTTTATATCAACGATTCCGCTCTTACTTTCGAATCGTTTTTTTACGGGTTCAGGTTCGCTTTCGCGGTGTTTGCGGCGGTATTGTGGTTCGCCCTGCTTACCGAACTCTTCACTTCTTCGCATGTTATTTATGTTTTCGGGCGGATATCGCCTTCGCTCGCACTGGTCGTATCGGCGGCGCTTCGCTATATCCCGCTTTTTACGGCAAGGATAAAAGAAACGTCGCTTTCACACACCGCGCTCGGGTCGCGTTCCGACGTCAAAATCTCCGATCGGGTGCGTTCCGCCGGGGATACCGTCGCAACAATGGTCGCCTGGTCCTGCGAGACGGCGATCGATTCTGCCGATTCGATGCGTGCGCGCGGATACGGTGCCGCAAAACGCCGTGCGCGGCAAAAACGCAGCTTCAAAGCGTTCGACGGATTTGTCGTTACGGCGGGGATAATTCTGTTTGCGGCTTCGGTCGCGCTTATCGCTTGCGGCGGCGGAGAATTCAATTATTTCCCCGTCATATCTTTTTCCGGCGGGATAAGCACTTATCTGCTTTACGCCGTTTCCGCTCTGCTTTCGTTTTTGCCGGCATTTGTCGAGCTTAGGGAGGAATTGTTATGGAAGCGCTCACGGTAAAAAATCTGTCTTTCAAATATCCCGCGGCGCCTTCCCGGGCGCTCAATGACGTTTCACTGTCGGTAAGCGAAGGGGAATTCGTCCTGCTTTGCGGCGGGACGGGATGCGGCAAGACCACTTTTTTAAGGCTTATAAAAGCTTCGCTCGCGCCGCACGGCGAAAAACTGGGCGATATAGCGGTATTCGGTAAAGATCCCCGCGCAATGAGCATTTTTGAAGAAGCGACCTCGGTCGGTATGGTCATGCAGCGCCCCGAAAGCCAGATCGTAAGCGAAAACGTTATCGACGAACTCGCTTTCGGGCTTTCGAACCTGGGGATAGATAATTCACTTATCCATCGCAGGACAGCGGAAGTATCAGGCTATTTCGGGATCGACCACTGGGCGGAAAAACCCATCGCCTCACTTTCGGGCGGGCAGAAACAAATCATTAATCTCGCCTCGGTCATCGCAATGCGCCCAAAACTGCTTCTGCTCGACGAGCCCACCTCGCGCCTCGATCCGATATCCGCCGCGGAATTCATCTCGGCGGTCACCAGGCTTAACCGCGAGACCGGCATTACAGTTATAATGGCGGAACACCGCCTTGAATCGGCTTTTCCGGTTTGCGACAGAGTGGTGTTTATGCGCGACGGCGGGATCGAAGTCGATTCCCCCCCGCGCGCGGCGGCAAAAATAATGGCTTCCAGCGAAAACGGTATCGGATTCCTTCCTCCGCCGACAAAAATATTCGCGCTCGGCGGCCGGTCGGACGACCTTCCGCTTACCGTCCGCGAAGCACGCGAGTTGATCGGCGAAGCCGAACTTGTCTCAGGGGACGGCGGCGTGCCGGAATTATTGCAAACCGAAACGTTATTGGAAGCAAAAGACCTGTTTTTCAGATATGAAAAAAACTCGAAAGACGTAATAAAAGGCGCCGGGATCAGCGTCTCCCGCGGGGAGATACTCTGCCTTATGGGCGGGAACGCCGCCGGAAAATCGACGTTGCTCAAATGCCTTGCCGGACTGCTCAAACCCTATGACGGCTCCGTGAAGATAAGCGGCAGGAAACTGCGCGATATGAGCAAAAGCGAATTGTATGCAAAGACCGTCGCCTATTTGCCGCAGGACGTCAACGCGGTTTTCAGCTGCGCCACCGTCGCCGAGGAACTCGCGGCTGTCGGAATAAGCAAACAAGATATCCCGCTATCGCTTGAACCTCTTGCCGGAATGCACCCCTATGACCTTTCCGGCGGCGAACAGCAAAAATGTGCGCTGGCAAAGATAACGGCGAAAAAACCCGAGATCATATTGCTCGACGAGCCGACAAAAGGCTTGGATCCGCAGTCGGTAAAAGAACTTGCCGCGGCAGTAAAGGCGTTTTCGTATTCCGGCGCCGCGGTGATCTGCGTAACGCACGATTCCGAGTTTGCGGCGTCGATAGCCGATTCGGTCGTGCTTATGTTCGGCGGAGTCTGCGGCGAAAAAGTCTCTCCGCTTGAATTTTTTGTCGGGAATTCATTTTATACCACCGCGGCGGCAAGGATCGCAAAAGGGCATTCCGAAACCATATTCCGCTCGGAACAGCTTTCTAAGGCGTTGAGAAAGGCGGCAGGGATTGGATAAACGCAAACAGACTGTAATCTCGTTCGCAATAGTTTTCGCCGCTATCCCGCTCATAGCGGTCGCCGGGCTTTCGCTGCTCGGCGAGGAGAGCGCGGCGGCGGTGACCGCGGCGGTCGCCGTGCTTGCCTGCGTTCCGTTTTTTGTGAGCTTCGAACACGGCAGGAACGACGCGCGCAGGCTTATGCTGGTCGCTGTGATGGTGGCGCTTACCGTGATCGGCAGGCTGGCCTTTATGCACGTCCAGTTTGTAAAACCCGTCGCTGCGATGTGCATTTTCGCCGGAATGTATCTCGGCCCTTCGTCAGGGTTCGTCACCGGAGCACTTACGGCGCTTATATCAAATATTTATTTCGGGCAGGGACCTTACACTCCTTTTCAAATGCTCGCCTGGGGGATCGTCGGCTTTGTCGCCGGACTTTTGTCCGAAAAACTCAACCGTTCGGCGATCCTGCTGGCAATATACGGCGCACTCGCGGGGGTGGTTTATTCGCTTATACTCGACCTTTGGTCGGCGATATGGTACGGCGGGACTTTCCAACTGAGTTACTTCTTTATGTCGGTAGTCACAAGTTTGCCTTATACCGCGATCTACGCCGTTTCCAACGTGGTGTTCCTGCTGCTGCTCAAACGTCCTTTCGGAGCCGCTTTGAAGCGTCTCGGCATAAAATACGGATTATAACAAACCCGTTCGAGCAAGGATTTTTTGTGTTCGAACGGCTTTTTTTCGCAAAAAAACGCCGGGCGCCCGGTTGGGCGCTCGGCACAGGAACACAAACGGTGAATTATACGGTTCAAAGTCTTTCGGCTTTTTCTATATCGAGGAAGTATTTGTAAGCGTCGACGGTAAGTTCGCCGCAAGCCGCTTCGTCGCAGGCGATGATCGCCGCGTTGTGAAGCTGAAGCGCGCTGCAGGTCCACTTCTGGCTGACGTTGCCCTCTACCGTTGCGGCGAGCGCGCGCGCCTTGTTGTGGCCGTTGATCAGAACGAGAACCTCTTTTGAATCGGTAACGGTGCCGATACCGACAGAGAGCGCTTTTGAAGGGACTTTTTCGGGATCGTTGCCGAAAAAGCGCGAATTGACGATGCGGGTGTCGGTGGTAAGATCGCGAACGCCGGTACGGGACGAGAGGGAAGTGAACGGTTCGTTGAAGGCAAGGTGTCCGTCGACGCCGATGCCGCCCATAAACAGATCGATCCCGCCGTAAGAAGCGATCTTCGCCTCGTATCTTGCGCATTCCGCTTCGGGGTCTTCCGCCATACCGTTAAGGATGTTTATGTTTTCCGGCTTCATGTCGACAAGGTGATCAAAGAAATTGTCGTGCATGAAATACCAATAGCTCTGGTCGTGAGTTTTGTGCAGGCCGACGTATTCGTCCATATTGAAGGTAACGACGTTCGCAAACGATATCTCGCCGGATTTGTTCTTTTTGATAAGTTCCTTATAAACGCCTATGGGCGAAGAACCGGTGGGAAGCCCGAGCACAAAAGGACGTTCCTCTTTGTGGTTTTTGATCTTTTCGGCAATATAATTTGCCGCCCATTGGCACATTTTTTGGTAGTCTTCCTGAATAACTACGCGCATAATACAATCTCCTTACTCTGCAAAGATAACTCATTATAGAACGAATTTCGGCAATCGTCAAGTCTTTGAGCGCATTTTTTAACAAACGGCTGCCGAAAACTCCCAAAAACTTTCGCCGTATAACGCGGGTGACTGTTTTAAAATCGGGGAATTATTTTGCCGGATCAAAAAGCAAAAAAAGGATTGACATTTGATGTTTTTTGTGTTATACTCTGCCAAGTATGGTGGATGTAGCTCAGTTGGTCAGAGTACCAGGTTGTGGCCCTGGGGGTCGCCGGTTCGAGCCCGGTCATCCACCCCAGAAAAAAGCACGCGAAAGCGTGCTTTTTTCAACTATATTCGTTCCTTCGGAA
>CAMZED010000030.1 GCA_947305675.1 uncultured Clostridia bacterium
AGAAATCGACTCCCGTCGCGTCGTACCACTTACCGACGCAGGTATCCACGCCTTTTTCAAGCTGATTTACGCGCTCTTCGAGTCCGGCGCGGCGCAGACAGTCTTCCACCCGCGCGATATCGGGTTCGATCTCGCACCCGACGTTATATTTCAGCTCGTACTGGAAAACCGCGAAATCCTGGAACACCACCGAAAACAGTTTTATGTACTCGTTAAAGTCGTATTCGCGCACGTCGACGCCGTTCAAAAGTATCTGCCCTTCCGTCGGCTCGTAAAGGCGGCAGAGCAGTTTGACGAACGTCGTCTTGCCGCTGCCGTTCATCCCCACGAAAGCCAGCTTTTCGCCTATTTTGAATTTGAAACTGACGTTTTTGAGCGCAAACTTTTCGCTGCCGGGATATTTGAACGAAACGTTTTTGAATTCCACCGAATAACCGCCGTTTGATTCGGCTTTCGGAACGAGCGTGCCGGCGTTGAGCTCGTCCTGCAGGTCGAGGTATCTGTAAAGCTCTTCGAGGTATTTGTTGTTTTCCTTAAGCAACCCGATCCTTGTTCCGAGCGTGGATACCGCGCTGATGAACTTTTCGACGGTGCCGCGGTAAAGCACGAACGATCCGATCCCGAACGCGCCGATGAACGCCTTTGCGCCGACGTAGATATAAAGCGCGATATTCATAACGGTATTCCACACCGTGCTTATCAAGCCGTAACGGAAGCCGATATTCTGCTGTTCTTCGTAGTAATTCTTCTTTTCACGCTTGAGGAAGAACGCGCGCGAAATCTTCATAAAGAAAGTACCCGCCCGAGCAAGACTGATATCCGCTGCCCTGAAATAAAACCTCAGCCAGTTACGGCGTTCGTATTCATGCGAAATATCGTCCCATATACGGCGCTGCCTGCGCGCGGTCCTGTTGGAAGTTATCATAGAAACCGCTATATTCGTGATTATGAGCGCCGCGACGATGACCGCGGACCACGGCGAATTGACAAAATCGAGAAACGCGCCGTGACTGCCCTGCGCGAACATACCGAACATTGAAACGGTAAGAGTAACCGACGCGATTATATTGAACAGCGCGTTGAAGATAAAATACCAGCTCCAGTAAAGCTGCATCAAACCTCTGCCGCCGTATCCCATGGTATGTTCGATGGAGGACTTCAGCTTTACGACCTCGGGGTCCTCGAGATGCTCGTATTTCATCCTGTTCTGTACTCGGTTGAATTCCAGCCAGTTGTTGTCCCACATTATGTGCTCGTAAAGCCAAGCCCAGTGGTCGATCCAGCGCCCGATCATGTTTATAACAAGCGTCGATCCGACGGCGATCAGCGCGAGCGTGAACAGACGGGAGAATTCCGCTCCCGCGACGAGCTCGTCGAGTATGCGCGAAGAAGCGTAAAGCGCGATATAAGGCGTTATCTGCGGCCAGATCGCGTTGACGGCGCGCAGGATCATATTCGCCTTCGACATTTTGAAAAGCAGTTTGTAGCCGCGCACGATCAGCGCAAACTCCCGGCGGAATCGGCGCTTTTCCTTTTCCTTCTGCTTACGCAATTTCCTCACCGCCTTCCTTTGCCGTCCCGGTTTCTTTGTAGTACCGGCTCTGCACCTCGAACATTTCGGCGTATTTTTTCCCCAGCTTCATAAGCTCCTCGTGCGTGCCGGTCTCGGCGACGGAGGCGCCGTCGAGCAGATATATCCTGTCGCAAAAGCGGGTGCTGGCAAGCCGGTGGCTTATGAACACCGCGGTCTTCCCGCCGGAGAGCGAATCGAACTTTTTGTATATCTCGTCCTCGGCTATCGGGTCGAGCGCCGCGGTCGGCTCGTCAAGTATAAGCATCGGCGAATTACGGTATAGCGCACGGGCGAGCAAAAACCTTTGCGTTTCGCCGCCGGAAAATTCCACCGCGTCCTCGTCAAACCGCTTCATCATCGGCTGATCGAGCCCTTTGGGCAGCCCTTTGACCTTTTCGCTCAATCCCGCAAGCTCAAGGCATTCCCAGATACGTCCGTCGTCGGCTTCCGATCTTGAACAGAAGGTGATATTTTCCGCGACGGTAAGCGGCACGAGCGTATAATCCTGCGGCACGAGCGAAAACAGCGAATAGAATTCGTCGCGGTTGTATTCGAGCATATTCCTGCCGTTTATCAATATTTCGCCCTCGTCGGGCAAAAGAAGGCCGCACATAAGCTTTGTGAGCGTTGTCTTTCCCGCGCCGTTCACGCCCACGAGCGATATTTTTTCGCCCGCGTTTATCTTAAAGCTGACGTTATCCAGGACCTTCTTTTCGCCCTTGGGATAAGTGTAACTGACATTGCGGAATTCCACCGAGAAGGCGCCTTTCGGAATCGGCGCGCCCTTGCCGCGGTTCCATTTACCGTGAATATCAAGGAATTCGCGGTAATCAGAAAGATACATCGATTGGTCGCGCAGGCCGGCGATCTGGTTCAAAATGCCGTTCAAGAACCCCGAAAGCTGCGATATTGCTGAAAAATACAGCACGAAAGTCGCTGCGTCGATATCGCCGGATAAGGCTTTTTGTATAAGGATATAGTAAGCCAGCCCATCGCGCAGCGCGACGACGGTATTGGATACGTAATTGACTACCGTAGTCGCCAGCGAAGTGCGGATATATATCCTTTTTCTGCCGTTCGCCGCGTCGCGCACCAGCTTTTCGATAAGCGTCACAAGCGAATAAACGCGCACGTCTTTTCCGTGCTGATATTCGGAAGTGACGTTATATGTAAGGTAATTGTGCTTCTTTTCATATACGTCAAGCTCCGGCTGAAGCGCGAAAACGCGCTCCTGCCGCCATTTTTCCATCACGAAATTTATGATCACCCCAACGACTATAAGCGCAAGTATCCAAAGGTCGAGAGTTGCGACGAGCGAGCCGAACAGGAAAAAGCACAAAACGTTTACGATCATATTCGCGATCTCGTGCAGGAACGTCGTGTTTGTATTATACATCGCGTGATCGGCGCGATGAAGCTTTTTATTCGTCTGATCGTCGAGCCACAAATAGTTGTCCATATCCGTTACTTTGTCGCTCATATCAAGCCGCATACGCCATTGAATCCGATGATTCATTTTCTCACGGGTCAGATCGATAAAGTCCTTTATAACGCGGAAGATCAGGTGCGCCGCGAGCAAGCCCACTATTACAAGCGCGACGGTGTTGAACGATCCGCCCGTCTGGAGCTTATCCAGTATGATCGAAGGCGTGTAAAGCCCCAAAGCGTAAAGGACAAGCGCAAGCGGGATGACGGCTATCGCGCAGACAGCCATCAGCTTACTCTCGCGCAAGGTATAAAGCCACATCCATTTCATGCCGGAAAGCATTCCGTATTTCGGCTTGCGCGAGCGTTCTTCCTTGCGCTCTTTTTTGCGTTTCAGGTATTCCTCTTTGTATTTTTGTTTATCCGTGCTGTTCTTTTTCATCATTGCAATACCTTTCAAATATCGCCGCGGCATTGCGGAAATACTCGTCGTTGATTCGGTAATAAAGCGTCCTGCCGTTGCCGCGCACGGTAAGCATCTGTGCGCGGAGCATCATGGTAACGTGGTAATGCGCCGTCGAACCGGTGCAGTTCAGCCGCCGTTCGACGTCTTTCAGCGTTATCTCACCAAGCTCGCGCACAAGGTCGAGAACGCTTATCCTGTTCGGCTCCGACAGTACGTCGCCTAACAGCCGCAGGTCGATATTTACGGGCGTTTTCTTTTTGCGCAGTATTTCTTTATAATCCGTCCCGACCAAAAGCGTTACGGGGTCGTTTTCATTCTCGGTCCCGTGCGCCCATATTACGTAACGGTTGAGCAGCGAAACGCTGTAATTAAGCCTTTCCGCCGCTTTTTGCGGTTTAAAGTGCAGATGCTCGAAAATCTCTTCGACTGCTTTTTCGTCAAACCCGGCTTTAGTCGAAGCGATACGCTCGTTGAATTCGCTATAATACTCCGCAAGCAGTTTTTCTTTCTCGGCAAGCGTTTTAATAAGCAGGTCGGCATAACGCTCCGGACCGGCGGCGAAGGAATAAAGCTCACGTTTGATGCGCTCGTCAAGCCCGGAAGAATCAATGGCATGTGAAAGCGATCTTATATCAGAAAGATCGTATTCCGCGTCAATCAGCCAAAAATCGAACAGCTTGCGCGAAAGATCGGCGGTATCGCGCAGCTTGGGCAATAGGTTTTCAAAGCTTATGCTTTGCGGACTTGCATAATCCGCACAAGATAAATAGACGAACGACATAAATCCCCTGCCGTGGGGTTTCAGCGCGAAGAAGATATGAAGATCTTCCGGTATCGGCGCAAAGCGTTCGTTTATCGCGGCGATGTGCTCCGCTTCGTCGATCCCGCGCTTCGAGAGCGACCCGACAATGCTTTCGGAATTGAAATGCGCGTGAAAGATATAAAACAGGTCCTGCAGATATGCGATATCGCGATAATAATTAAGTTCCATTTTGCCAATCTCCGATGATTATGATATCATTATGATCTAATTATAGCATACATTTCAGGAACTGTCAAGAGCGGATATAATAACGGCGCAAAGAATCATTATTACATCCGGAAAGCCGCGGCTCGGCGTACAGTCGCGCCGAAGCCGGCTCGATAATTTCGCCGCGCGGGAACCTTGCTTTGAAAACGAATGACCCGTATGATTCAAGAAAGGCGCACCGGATTTCCCGGCACGCCTGTGATTTTTGCATATACTATTCCTGCGACAACAGTTTTTTTACGGCGTCGACCGTCGACGAGTTCAACCGCCGTTTTTCAGACGTATGAACGGCGCGATCGATATCCGCTAAGCTCGACAGGATGAATTTGCTTTCTGTCGGGCTTGCGGCGTCGATGATCATGGCGTAACCTTCGACCCACACCGAAGCCCCGTGATAATCCAAAAATTTCGCGAGAATATATACTTCCCTTTTCACCTGTTTGATTGGATTTTTGACGGATTTTACATAGCGGTTTCCGGCTTTGCTGATATGGACTTTTGTCCATTCATAATCGTCTTCCGAACCCGAAAGACGCCCGCTGTAATTTTTGACTTCTATTATAAAAACGCCGTATTTGTTCACGATCACGTTGTCAAGTTCGGCGGATCTTCCGTCGTAGGAAACCGATACGTTTGTGAAAAGCGTATCGCCTTCACGCAGTATCGATTCAATATATCTCGTCGCAACGCGTTCTCCCTGCCGCCCCGCGATTCTGTGGGGCGGTTCTGCCGTAGTATTACCGCCCGATCCGCTTTTCGAAAATCCAAACGCCGCGGCGATAATAACGGCGATTATTACGCCTATTACAAAAAATTCCATATCTTCCCCGCTTTGACTGACTTATCTATAAAATATTACTATATAAGTGCTTTTGTCAACATTTTTCCGATAAAAAAGGAATATGACGGTATATACTATCCGGCGCGCAGACGAAAAAGCGGCGAACAACGCTATAATATTTCTCGGGAATCGGTGCATAATAATAACACCCGAAAATGTAAAAACAGACAAAAAAGGAGAATTATATAATGAAAGCAACCGGCATTGTGCGCCGCATCGACGACCTCGGCCGCGTGTTCATCCCGAAAGAGATCCGCCGCACTATGCATATCCGCGAAGGTGACCCGCTGGAAATATACACCGACGCGGAAGGCGGAGTTGTATTCCGCAAATATTCGGCGGTGGGAGAAATGAGCAGTTTCACGCGCGAATACGCCGAGGCGATAAGCCGTTCCGGCGGGATCCCGGTAGTGATCTGCGATACCGATTCGGTCATTGCGGCGGCGGGAGTATCACGCAAGGACTATATCGACAAGCCCATAACGCGCGAACTGATCGATCTGCTGTCGACAAGGCGTTCCTATACCTCCGCGGGTCCGAGTGGAAAGAACGTCACGGTGACCGACGGCGGCAGCGAGGTGAATTATCTTGCCCCGATAGTAAGCGAAGGCAGCGTGATCGGCGCGGTGATGTCGCTTAAAGGCGAGGGCAGAACCGGATCGCCCGACGTCGCCGAACGGAAACTTGTCGACGCCGGCGCGTATTTTATGTCGTCGCAGACTGAAATCTGACGGATAAACAAAGCAGGTTATCCCGCTTTTTTGGGGATAACCTGCTGTTTTATCGTTCGGACGCCCGTATTTACGGGAAAGGTTTAAGCTTTTGCGCCGGGGATGAGTTTGTTGCCGATGATGTGACGTTTGATAAGGATATAGTCGGCAGCGTCAACTTCGCCGTCACCGTTGATGTCGGCGCGTTTGACCCGGTCTTCGCCGAGCGGTTTGTTGCCGATGATGTGACGTTTTACAAGAATATAGTCAGCCGCGTCTATCTCGTCGTCGCCGTTGATGTCGCCGAGGCCAAATACCTCGTCGCCGCCGGAAGACCCGAACGCCGGAACGCCGCCGTCATTGTACACCGGGATCAGCTTTTCGCCGTCAAGCAGGGCGAGCGCGGCTTCATAAGCGCTGCCGGAGCGCGCGTTGAACGCCGCGGCTATCGCGTTTGCGTCGTCGGAACGGATGCTTTTGGAATCGTTCACCGCGGCGCCGTTGGCGGTGCGGAACTGATATACGTTGGTATACTTTGTCGAGCTTGAGTTGCCGGTCACGGCGAACGGGTTGCCGCCGGTCAGGCTGCCGACGGTATAGAGGTTATAGGTCGTGCCGTAATGTGAATAATAGCCTCCGTGCGTACGTTCGGCCTTAAGGTCGAGCTCGAAAATGCAGTTGACCACCGCGCCGTAAAGCGTGCGCACCGGCTGCGCGCTGGCTTCGGACACTATGCGTCCCTGTATTTTAAGATTGACGATCGCACCGTAGACGTAAGGGAACACCGAACGCTGGACGTCGTCGTTGATATTGACTTTAAGGGTGTGGCCGCCGCCGTTGTAAATACCGGCAAAATAACACTTTGCGTTGCCGTTGGCTGACGTGCCGGAATAGCCGTCGACAATGGTCATGTCGATATCGGCGGTCTGCAGGAAGTGCTTGCCGCTGCCGTACATATCCGCCCGCGCCGAAGCGGTCGAAGCGTTGAAGCCGTCTGTAAGAAGCATGAAATCCCCGGCGTCGGAAATCAGATAGGGGTCCTCGACGGTGCCGCTGCCTTCAAACGCCTCCTCCGGGCTAAGCACGGGCCGTTCGGGCTTGCCGGGGCCGCCGAACACCTTGACCGGCAGGAGCAGGCAGGCGGCGGGGATGATATTGCCGGTGGAGAAATTATATCCGGTGAAAACGATATAATCACGGTAGACCCGTACGGTATATCCCTCACTGCCGTAGGTCGGGGTAACGTCGTGCCGTCCATCGGTGCTGCGGACCAGCGTGAAGCCGCCGCCGTAGCCGCAGGGCTGGCAGTTGGAGCCGACGTGGACTGTACGCGCAAAGGAATTGTATTCGTCGGAATAGTTTGCGTCATCGTAGAAGGTAACGTGCGTATGACCCGACAGCACGACCGCGTCCCTGTGCTGTTCAAGAAGTCCTTTCAGCCGCATATTCTGCGGAAAATCGTCGCGGAAGGTCACGCAGCCGCCGTAGGAGCCGCCCTTGATATCGCCCGCGCCGAACCCGAGGAACGGCGAATGCTCGAGGATGAAGATATTGGTGTCGCCGTCGTCGTATTCAGTGAGCAGCGACCCCAGCCAGTCGATCTGCTCTTTCGAGAAATTGTCGTATTTGGCGCTGTCGCCGGCGGCATTGATCTCCTGCGCCATAAAAATGAACAGCGTGTTGCGCGCGCCGCCCTCTCCGGGCAGATAAAGGCTGAAGTAAGGAGAATCCTTAAAGGGATGCGCCTCGTCGTCGCCGCCGAGGTATTTGTTTAGCAGGGCGGCGTCGGCGGGAGTGTTGCCGTGGTTGCCGATCGCCTCATATACCTTTCCGAGATCGAAATCCGACTCGTTGATGATCTCGATATGCTTTTCGTACTGCGCCTCGAGATCGGGATTTTCGCCGCGGTCGCCGGTGGCGTCGCCGGCGATAACGACGAGGCTCATGCCCTCGCGGGCAAAGAAGTTCATCGATGCGAGCAGCTTTGCGAACGCTCCGCGGTCGTAAGGCTCATAGTTCATATGCGTATCCGCCAGCACGCCGAACGAAAGCTCGGGCTCGCCGAGGGCGGGCGTCTGTTTCGCGACGGGTATTTCAGCCGTGGCGACGGCTTCGGATATATCCGGCGCGGAATCGAGAAATCGGGTCGCGCTTTCAAAAACGGCGATCCCCTTTGCCCCGACGGGGATCATTCGCCCGTCGGAAACTCTGCCCTTAACGGCATACCCGTCGTCGATCGCGATGGCGGTGACCTCGTCGTAGCCGGCGAGCAGTCCTTCGCCGTCGGTGTAATAGATCAGATAATAGCCCGAGAGCGCGCAGCCGTCGCCCGGAACGACGGTTATGTCGCACTGCGCGAACCCTGCGACTCCGGCTTCGTCACCGGTAAATTCAAGTTTGACGTAAGTCGGCGTTTCGGTCGCCCGCACGGCGAAAACCTCCCCGAATGAACATAATAACAGCAAAAAGGCGATCGCCGCGGCTGAAAAAAGTTTTGAGCGCAGCATAACAGTATCCTCCCGCAGAATTGATTGTATGTTTATTGTATAACATCCGATGGATATTTGCAATAGAAAAAACGTCCGCCGTATCGCAAAACGCTTCTATAAATACGCTGTCATTGATACAAACAGAAAAAGCCTTCTCGGGCACACAAGTCCTGAAAAAGGCTTGAAATAAGGGTTTTCGAGGTTCCGCTGCGTTTTTCAGCAGAGCTTCGGAAGCCCTTTTTCTGTTTATTCGATTGTTGATGGCGGTCCTGTGGTCTTTGAAACTTACCCTTCAAAACCGGCTGCCGGAGGTATAATTAAAAAGTGTGGAATAATTAATAAGTTCAATCGAGGTCGGCAATATTCGGCAATATTTATCACAGTCTTTCCGGATTTCATCGCATGGAAGACCGTTTACAAAACCATAAAAATATGCATAATTCCTCTAAACATAACCCCATTTTTATGCAAAATTCGATTGACATCAACCCCAATTTTATGTGTTAGGAATAACATCCGCGACTGTACTGTGTACGAGAAACTGGCTGAACAATTTGATCTACGCATAACACCACAAAAGCGGAGCTAATAATCGGCTCCGCTTTTTGAGTGGCATATACTCGCATAAAGATGTAAAACGCCCTGTGACCACTATAAGCCACAGGGCAATTTATAATGATTTGAGTTTCAGTACTAGTCTGAGGTAAACTTTATTGTGTAGGCCTCCCCGGGAACAGCATCATAGAAGTTAATGGTTTCGCCTTTGAATTTGTCTCCTTTCCCCAAACGTGAAAGTGAAACGCTACCAGACTTAACCATATATCCTTGACTGTCATACAACTTATATCCGAACATATCGTAAGAAGATTCTTTCCCATACGTTTTTGTACCTGCAAGGCTTATTTCTAACCCAGACAAGATGCCTTTGTTGAAAGTGTAGGTAACTTCTTCGATGACAATTTTGGATTCTGTTTTCCCACTGTAGTCTTTCAGCACTATCTCAAATGGCAATTTCTCCACTACCACTGTAGCAGTTTTAACAGGAAGACAGGAATACGCTTGACAATTTACCTCGTCAAATTCGAAAGTATTAGCCTTGTAAATCTTGAGATAAACCGTCCCGCTTGTAGAAACACCTTCCGCAATAGCTGATTCCGGGATTCTTATTCTGGCAAGATATTGATCACCCTGAATCACACTTGTGTAGTTGCCGAAATCGTTTTTCGTGATTTTCCTAGTGGCCTTGTATAGTTCATTTCCTGCTTCATCAACAATTCTTATCTTTACAGTTGCATCGGATGCAATTGCTTTATCGTTCTTGTTGAAAAAGGCGAAGAAAACACTGTAGTCACTTGTACTTTCATCGTGATGAAACTGCCAGCTTTTTAAAGTACGGACCGTGTCTTGCTCAACGATGGAATTCAGAATTGGTGAACACCCACATAGATTGGTGATGAGCAACACTGAAAGCAATAGCAATAGTATTTTTTTCATTTTGTTTCTCCTGGCTTGTCGCCGTTGTCCTTTAAGTGTTTCTTATGCTTTACAGCGTTTTATCAAATGTGGACTTGCTTCTCGTCAAATGCAGTATGAAACGAATCCTTGAATGCAGAGAAAGGAATGCAAACATCACTCCACTCACCCAACCCACTGTTGAGAGGAATATGTTTCATCATTGCTGAATAAGGAATTATGGCTATTTTAGGCGAATCATCGATCAGCCACAAGTAAAAATAGTAACGTTTATTGTTACACCCTGCAGATGCAAAAGTCCATTCCTTCAGGTCTTCCCGCATCCCCGCAAGAAAGGAGACAAACTGCGCGCCGGCGGGCGTGAGAGAGGCGCCTTTGCCGCTTCTCTCGAATACCTGAAAGCCGATTTCTTCTTCCAGCAGTTTTATCTGATACGAAAAAGTCGGCTGGCTGACGAACTGATTTTCCGCCGCACGGCTGAAATTCAGCGTCCGTGACAGCTCGATGCAATAATCGATCTGTTTTGTGGTCATAACTGCCTCCGCGTTATTTAATATTTTAATTAATTATAGCATATTTGAATTGGACTTTTCAATATGTTCGAGGTAAAATAATAGTGAAATCAAAAGCCGGAGGTAATTTTTATGGCAAAAACATTGATTGCATTCTTTTCGAGAGCGGACGAAAACTATTTCGCGGGCGCAATGCGCTACGTCAAGGTCGGCAACACAGAGATTGTGTGTGATCTTATAAAAGATATGATCGACGCCGACACCTTCAAAATTGAAATGAAAAACCCCTATTCGCCCGTATATATGACCTGTATCGAGGAAGCGAAAAGGGATCTGAGGGAGAAAGCGAGACCGGAGCTCGTCTCTTATCCCGACAGCATCGACGAATACGATACCGTTATCCTCGCCTATCCGAACTACTGGGGCACCATCCCGATGGCGGTGGCGACCTTCCTTGAAAAATACGACTTCACCGGCAAAACCATCCTGCCGCTTTGCACCAACGAAGGCAGCGGTATGGGCGGCAGCGAACGCACGATAAAGCAGTGCGCGCCCGGCGCAGACGTCAAAAAAGGTTTGCCGATCACCGGCAGCAACGCCGCAAATTCAGGCGAGAGCGTAAAGCGTTGGCTTTCCGCAAACGGGGTTTTGTGAGATGCCGATCGGAATTGACGAAGAACAGATCAAAGCCCTTTACCGGGACTACTGGCGGTGTATGATCAAAAAGGACGCCGACGGGCTTCGTGAAATGATGACGGACGATTACGTTCTTGTGCACATGACGGGCGTAAAGCAATCCGCCAAAACGTTCTTACAAGGTCTGCTTGACGGCACTTTCAACTATTATTCCGCCGAGCACGACGGTATTGAGGTCACTGTCGCGGGTGAAACAGCGACAATGACCGGAAAAAGCCTTGTTTTGGCTGCCGTTTACGGCGGAGGAAAACACGCCTGGCGTTTGCAGGGGGACTTCACACTTAAAAAAGAAAACGGACGCTGGAAGCTTACAAGTTCCAAGGCGTCAACCTATTAGGAGGAACACTATGGAAAACGTAAAACTCAACAACGGACTGACCTGCCCTGTCGTGGGCATCGGCACTTTTATGCTCTCTCCCGCGGACGCCGAGAACAGCGTTCGCGAGGCGCTTAAAATGGGCTATCGCCTGATCGACACCGCGAACGCCTACGTGAACGAGCGCGCCGTCGGTCGCGGTATGAAGGAAAGCGGCGTGGCGCGAGGCGAAATCTTCCTTTCGACAAAACTCTGGCCCAGCGAGTACGAAAACGAAAACGCCGTGGACGAAACGCTCGAAAGACTTGGCGTCGACTACGTTGATCTTCTCTATATCCATCAGCCCGCCGGAAACTGGCTTGCCGGTTACCGTCAGCTTGAAAAAGCGTATAAAGAGGGCAAAGCAAAGAGCATAGGTATTTCCAACTTCGAGGGCAAATACATCGCCTCTCTTGAAACGAAATGGGAGATCGCCCCGCAGTTTATTCAGGTCGAGGCGCACCCTTATTTCACGCAGAAGGAACTGCGCAGAACGCTTGACAAATACGGCATCCGGCTGATGAGCTGGTATCCGCTCGGCCACGGCGATAAGTCGCTGATCAACGAGCCGATTTTCGCCGAGCTTGGTAAAAAGTACGGCAAGACGCCCGCTCAGGTCATTCTGCGCTGGCATACGCAGATGGGCTTCGTCGTGATCCCCGGCAGTAAGAACGTCGATCATATCCGCGATAATCTCAATATCCTCGATTTCACTTTGACGGATGAAGAAATGGCGAAAATCGCCGGTCTCGATAAAAACGAACGCTACTACCACCGCACCGACGCCCAGCTCGTTCAGTTCGCCGCCTGGAAACCGAGCTTTGAAAAAGAATAAGCGGGCAAATCAAATACCACTGCCAGAACGCGGTGACCCGAACCTCGAAACCCCGTTCCCGCGACGCCGGCGCCAGATAAGCGCCGGCGCGGCAGATCATTCTGCCGCGTTACATAGTCTCATTCCTATCTTTTTCAAATAAAAACATGAAAGCTATTGACAAAACCGCTTCGACGATGTATAATGAAATCAAATTCAGTGAAATTATATTCATTAAAGGAGGGCGGCTATGTTTTTCGCCCGCGAGAAAGAACTGGCGCTCATTGAAGAGCTGCTCCGAAAGAAAAACGGGAGCGCCATGATATACGGAAAGCGCAAGGTCGGCAAGACGACGCTTCTCACGCACGCTCTGAGTAAAAGCAAGGATAAAACCGTTTATTATGAATGCCTGAAGTCCACGATGGAGGAAAACATTGAGGGCTTCGTAAACGTGCTTGTGCGTGAAAACGTAATTCCGGTCCCGCTTGCGTTCAGAAGCTTTACAGACGTTTTTGCGTATCTGAACACACTTGACGGAACGTACAACGTCATCATCGACGAATATCCCTACTTAAAGGAAATGACCAAACCCGCAACGGTCGATTCCGTTTTTCAGACGGTCATTGACAATCATTTGAAGAATATACGTTTGTTTATTTCCGGCTCTCACGTCGGGATGATGAAAGACATGCTGGAGGAAAAAAACGCGCTTTACGGCCGTTACTCTTTGACTCTCCGGCTGAAAGAACTGAATTACCGTGATGCCGCTTTGTTCTATCCTGAAAAAACGGTATATGATAAAGTCGGGTTCTATTCTGTGTTCGGCGGTTCTCCGTACATCAATGAATTCATCGATCCGGAAAAGTCGCTGAAAGAGAATATAATCGCCACGATCCTCAACGAGTCTCATCCTGTTTATCAATACGCGGAGCATCTTCTGATTTCTGATTTTACAAACGCGATCGGCGCGGAACGGATCATTTCGGCGATAGCCAACGGAAAACAGAAATACAGCGAGATCGAGAGCAAGCTCGGAATGAAGAATAACGGGCTGCTCTCGAAGCAGCTTGCATCTCTTCTTCGAATGGAGATCGTAACGAAAACGTTTCCGATCAACAAGCCGGACGACACCAAAAAATGCGCCTATGAGGTAAACGACAATCTTTTGCGGTTTTACTATTCGTATGTTTACAAAAACAAAAGCGCCCTGCGCGTGCTCGGTCCCGAAGCGTTTTATGAAGAGTACGTGGAGCATTCGCTTTTGACCTTCATATCCCATCGGTTTGAAGAGATCGTTCGCGATTATTTCTCGCTTCGTGCAAAAAGCGGAAAGTTGAAAGGCGTAACAAACATCGGCACATACTATTACGATGACAGCTTGGCAAAAACGAACGGTGAGTTTGACGCGGTTTTGGAACGCCGAGAGGGTTACGATATTTACGAAGTTAAATATTACGCTTCACCGCTGGGAATCGGCGAAATGAAGAAAGAGGAAGCGCAGATAAAAAGCCTGAAAGGTCTTCAAACAGGAAAGATCGGATTTGTCTCTGTATCGGGATTTGAAAAGCCGACGGATGAGTACGATCTTGTTACAGGAGAGGACTTGTATTCTTAAATCATTTATTATCCCGACAATTCGGGAGTTGCGGAGGAGTAAATATGCAACGATTCTATCGAATGGCGGAAGCACAGAACAAACACTTTCCAAACGGCGTTGAACCCTACCGGATGGCAACACGTTTGCTTGAAGAATGCGGAGAGGTTGCATCGGATAGATAAAGCAACCGCCGTAATTTTCCCAAACAATCCCGCGTCGCAAAAGGCGTTTGAAAGGGCGGGATTCGTTTTTGACCATGCAGACGATGACGGCGACGCATGGTATTACTGCTATAGTTCCGGATTATACAGTGGACAACTTTCGTGATCTGCAATCCGTCCTTTAATTACGTGAGGTGATGAAATGGAACATATCTTAGAGTCCGCTTTATTTCAAGAGGAACTTCGTTTATATGGGTTAGACGGGAATGACGTCCACCTTATCCGAAGCAAGGAAGGCGTGATCGTAGCCAGAGTGCGTTGGGGCGATGGCACGG
>CAMZED010000031.1 GCA_947305675.1 uncultured Clostridia bacterium
TGCAACCCTGCTGTCGGGGCGGCGGCGCTGCCGTCGGTGCGGGCGTAAACCGTCTGATAACGGTTTTTGTCGGCGAGCTTCTCTTTTATATAAGGCGGAAGCGGCATTATCCCGATGCGGTCGAGGATCTCGTTGAAAACGCCGGTATATTCGAATTCGATAACTCTTATTCCGTCTTCAAGGATATCCTTTACGGTCCCGACAAGCTCGTCGGAATAGACTATCTTCTGCCCGGCGCGGGTCTTTTTGCCGGGTCTGGTAAGGCATTTCCAGCGTTCCTTCCCGTCGCTTCCCTCCCGCGAGAGCAACACCGTTTCGATCCTGCCGGTATGCCCTTCCGCCGTTCCGAACAGCCTTGCCGGGATAACTTTGGTATCGTTTATCACAAGGCAGTCGCCGGGGTTCAGATAATCTATAACGTCGGAAAAAACGCGGTGCTCGATACTGCCGTCCGTCCTTGACAAATGCATAAGGCGCGATCCGTCGCGCTTTTCGCAGGGGGTCTGGGCAATGAGTTCCTCGGGCAGCTCGTAAAAATATGATGAACGTTTTAAAAGATCCATGATTTCCTCGCGTCGTGTCAAATCGAAATAAAGCTGATTATAATGTAATATGATGTCGTCAGACAATTATATTATATTTTTTATGATATTTCAACAATATGCGAGGAAAAAACATGTGTTCATCACCGATATTTGAAGGAGTAGCCACCGCGTTGATAACTCCTTTTGACGAAAGCGGGATCGATTTCGGCGCGTTAGAAAAGATAATAGAGCGGCAGATCGGGTCCGGTGTCAGCGCACTTGTCGCAGCCGGAACGACCGGAGAGGGATCGACTCTTACGCGCGGCGAATACCGCGAGCTTATAAGGTTTTCGGCAAAGATAATAAACAAACGCGTGCCGCTGATCGCGGGAGCCGGGAGCAACGATACAAAAAAGGCGGCAGAAGCCGCCAAAGACGCTTGCGATTGCGGAGCGGACGCTTTGCTGCTCGTTACGCCTTATTATAACAAATGCACACAGCGCGGGCTGATAAGGCATTACGCCGAGATCGCCGGAGCGGCGAAGCTGCCTTTTATCGCCTATAACGTGCCCGCGCGCACGGGAATGGAGATCGCCCCCGAAACCGCGGGAAAGATCGCCGCGATGAAATACGCGGCGGGGATAAAAGACGCCGGCGGAAATCTGGCAAAAACGCTTAAGACCGTCGCCTGCTGCCAAGCGAAAATGCCTTTGTATTCCGGCAGCGACGATCTTATAGTGCCGACTCTTTCGGTCGGGGGCAAAGGCGTGATCTCGGTTTTATCGAACGTAGCGCCCGAAAAAGCCGTATTGCTTTGCGAGCTTTTCAACAAGGGCAAAACGCGTGAAGCCGCCGAAATGCAAGCCGCGCTTCTGCCTCTTACCGAAGCGCTGTTCTGCGAGGTGAACCCGATACCGGTCAAAGCCGCGATGTCTTATATCGGCGCCTGCAAAAACATTGTAAGGGCGCCGCTTACGCCATTATCGGCAAACGGCGAAAAAAAGCTGAAAGCGGCGATGAAAGCGCTTTTGTGATCAGACCGAGAACCTGCCGTATATGCCGCGGGCGCGTTCGTCGCAATCGGCGGTGGCTTTTACACCGTCGTCGACAAACTCGTAGTTTATAACGACGGCGTATTTCGAAAGGCTGTCAAACGACGACATTTCGGAATACGGAAAAAACAGTTCCATACGCTTTTTCCCGGCGGAAACAAGTTCGTCGAGTTTTTGCAGCAGTTCGCCGATCCCGCTGCCTTTTTTTGCCGAGATCTCGACGCTTGCGGCGGGAAACGGCGCGTCGCGCAAGGCGAGATCGCATTTGTTATAAACCTCAAGCACGGGTTTTCCATCGGCGCCGAGCTCGGAAACGAGCGAATCGACAACGGCGTGTTTGCGGGTGCGTTCACCTATATCCTCGCCGGCGTCGGTGAGGTGGATCAGAATATCGGCGTATTTCAATTCTTCCAAAGTCGATTTAAAAGCCTTGACGAGGTGCGTCGGCAGACGGTCGATGAATCCGACCGTGTCGACAAGCAGCAATTCGGCTCCGGACGGCAGCGTTAACCGCCTTGTCGTCGGATCGAGCGTTGCAAAAAGTTTATCCTCGGCAAGTATTCCGGCGTCGGTAAGCCGATTGAGCAGAGTTGATTTCCCGGCGTTGGTATAGCCTATTATCGCGGCGGTTTTCAGCCCCGAGCGCGTGCGCGCGGCGCGCTGGACCTCACGCGTGCGCTCGATATCGGCGATCTCCTCACGCAATGACGCTATACGGCGTTTTAAATGCCTGCGGTCGCTTTCGAGCTTGCTCTCGCCGGGACCGCGCGTTCCTATACCGCCGCCGAGCCGCGACATCTCTTTTCCCCTGCCGGTAAGGCGGGGCGCGGTATATTGCAGGCAGGCGATCTCCACCTGAAGTTTTCCCTCGCCGGTGACGGCGTGCAGAGCGAATATGTCAAGAATGAGCATAGTCCTGTCGATCACGCGGACGTCGGGCAGTTTATCCTCGATGTTGGCGATCTGTGACGGAGTAAGCTCGTTGTCGAAAACCACAAGGCTGATCCCGCCGTCGTTTTTGATAAAATCGGATATCTCCTCTAATTTTCCCGAACCGACGTAAGTCGCGCGGTCGGGGAGATCGCGGTTCTGAGTCACACGCGCGGCGGTGATCCCGCCCGCGGTGTCCAGAAGCCTTTCAAGCTCGTCCAGCGAGCGTTCGCAGGATTCCTCGGTATCGTCTTTGGTGCAGACCGAAACGAGTACCGCGCGGTTGGAGCCGTTTTTGAGTTCTTCGGTTATATTTTTGATCTCGGGCATAATTTACCTCCTTTTCAACAAAAAATGCAGCACGTTTACGCGTGCTGCAGATTTTACGAAATGATGTCTTATTCGAGGTTGAACTTCTTCTTGAATTTATCAACGCGTCCGCCGGCGTCAACAAGTTTTTGTTTGCCGGTGAAGAACGGGTGACATTTCGAGCATATATCGACCTTGATATTATCCTTTACGGATTTTGTAACATATTCCGCGCCACACGCACATTTGATTGTGGTGGTCTTATATTCCGGATGCAGACCCTGTTTCATTTTGCCTTTCCTCTCTTTCATATATTAAAGGGACAAACCCACGATTTCGCAAATGTTAGTATATCATGCAATTACAACAATTGCAATACCTTTTTTTAATTTTTTTCAAAAAATGCTTATAAACTTCATTGTGCCTCGGCTTCGGCGCTGACCCACACCGCAATGCGGACGCAAACCCCGGCGTAATCGCAGGCAAAACCTTTATCGCGCACGGTGCCGTCGGTGAAAACATACTTGACAAATCCATCCGGGTTGACGTCGGAAAGCCACCACATAACCCTGTCGCCGGCTTTGATCCCTCCGCCTTCGCAGGACGCGGCGGCTTTTGCGGTGCGGTGTGAATCCGGTTCGAAATACTTAAGCGCTTCGTCTGACGAAAGGATAAACAGTTTTTCGCCGTCGGAGCCGATAAGGTTGTCGGATTCCTTTTCGGTGAACGCTTCCGATATAAATTCGGAATTGAGATAGGTTTTAAGTGTGCTTTCGGAAAAAGATCCCGCGCCGCCGCGTTCTTCGTTAAATGGCGCGCGCAGCAGGCAATCGCGGGTTATAAGCAAAAGTTTGTCGTCCTGCTTGTCCAGCACGATCCATTCAATCGGTTCGGGATCGCCCTGCTGTTCGGCGTATCTGCCGTAATAGACCAGATTCCCGACTTCCGCTTCGGACATATGCGTTTTGAACTCGGCGGGAGGCAGGCTTATTTCGGGTTCTGAGCTCTCGTCAGGGACCGAAAACTCGGGCCGGGACGCCGCCGGGACTTCCGCCCGGCGCGGAGTGACTACGTACACGACGAAAACCGCCAGCAAAACAAACGCCGCCGCGACGGCAACGGAAATAATTACCGATCTGCCGCTTTTTTTCTGTTCATTCATTTTCATTCTCCCGTTCCAATGTACTTACACGGCGCCATCCCGTGACCGAGACGATCTTTTTGACCAGCAGCGAAGAGGCGCGAATGTCGGCGTGGACGTTCGGGTGGCCGTTCGCTCCGGTCTCGTTTTCGCGGCCGAACATACTTTCGACGTAAAGCATATGAACTTTTTTGTCGGTCTCGGAAACGGTGCGTATAATATCGCGGATGGTTTCGAGATAAAATTCGCTCATCATACCGTACATCCATATTATCTCGGATCCCGGGTAACGCGCGCGCACTTTGCTTATAAGGTCGAGCCCGGCGGAAGTGAACTCTTCTTTTCCGGCTGGGCCGCCGCAATCGTTGGTGCCGATGTTTATTACAACCACGTCGGCTTGCCAGCCGTCGTCGCAGACGCCGCCTTCGTAGGTCTGATATTCGTAATATTGCCCGGCTTTTACGTCTTCACGGTTGCCCTCGCAGTTGCAGACTATCCCCTTGCCGGAAATGCAGATATATCTTCCGTCGGCGGCGAGTGCCTCGGAGGTTAGATACGCGTAGGAATAGGTCCCGTCCTGCTGATAAGTGAGATATCCCGGATCGACGCTGCGCCCGAGCACTCCGTAGCCGCAGGTTATCGAATCGCCGATATATTCGATCCTGCGCGGACGGTTGAACGGAGGAAGGTTAAGAGCCGCTTCGTTGCCGAACAGAGTCAGTTCGCCGAAAAGAAGTTTGGCGGACCCTTCGGTGACTTTTAAGATCTCGACCCGGTGACGGCGGTCGTTGAGCCCCTCGATGATTATCTTTTCGTTCCCGTTCGAAACCGCAAACCGCTGGCGGCGGGCGCCGCCGTCGATGATCACTTTCACATAAGCGGGTTGGTCGGCTTTATATTCCCCCAGCGAGAGCATGAACCCCGTGCCGTGGAAGTTAAAGGCTATGCCGCTGTTGCTCCAGTCAAAAGCAAGATATCCACCGGAGACGGTGTGTCTGCCGCGAATTTTTATTTTATTGTTGCCGACCAGCGGAAAAGGTTCGTTCGGCACAATTATATTTTTGTCCATCGCTTTACTTTCCTATTCGTTTCTGGATTGTAGGGTGAGCGGCGGTAAGGACAAATCGGTTTTGGGCGGTAAAATTTTCCGAATACTTTGCCGCAAAGCCTCGGAATACGCCGGTATACCTTCGTTTTGCGGCTTCGTCTGCGAAAAATTTTACTGCGCCCAAAACTGCTCCGCACCTCTCGGCGAGGATATTTCGAGGCGGTTTGCGTGCGAAGGAGGACGGCATACTCACGTATGCCTACGACGACAAACGCGAAACGCCCGAAAGAGTCCGCCGAGAGGCGGTTTGTCCTTATCGTCGCTCACCATACAATAACGAACAAATAAAGAATATTTCTTAATTATGTTTGAATAATTTGTAAATTTCACAGGTTGCAAGCGGAGTCACAGCAAGCAGCACCGATGCGATCCACTCGCCCGCGCTTAACGGCACGGTGCCGAAAAGCGAGGATATCCCGGGGATCAGCATTGCCGAAAGTACCATTGCCAGGCAGGCGAAAAACGCGATAAACACAAACGGGTTCGGTCTTACATCGCGCGAGAAAACGCTTTTTTCGCTTCGCATATTGAACGAATGGAACAGTTGGGCGGTCGAAAGCACAAAGAAGCACATCGTTCTGCCGACGTAAAAGCCGCGTTTGCTTCCGATGACGAATGCCGCGACTGAAAGCGATCCGATCAGAATGCCTTCGAATATCATCCTTGCGGTACGTCCCGCCGAAAACAGCGGGGCGTTTGCTTTTACCGGAGGGCGTTCCATTGCGCTGTCCGGAGTTTTTTCCAGCCCCAAAGCGATTGCGGGAAGCGAATCGGTCGTAAGGTTCACCCACAGCAGCTGTATCGCCGAAAGCGGCGAAGGCATCGAAAGCAGGATCGAAACGAACACGGTGAGCAATTCGCCGATATTGCAGGAAAGCAGAAAATGAACGGCACGGCGGATGTTTTCATAGATCCCCCTGCCCTCTCTCACCGCGGCGACGACGGTGGTGAAATTATCGTCGGAAAGAACCATATCCGCCGATTCTTTTGCGACTTCTGTGCCGGATATCCCCATTGCACAGCCTATATCGGCTTTTTTCAGCGCCGGAGCGTCGTTCACGCCGTCGCCCGTCATAGCCACCGTCAGTCCGCAATCCTTAAGCGCCGAGACGATCTTCAGCTTGTAAGCCGGTGTGACCCTTGCGAAAACGCCGCATTCGCGCACCGCCTTTTTAAGCGTTTTATCGTCCATAAGCGCAAGCTCGCGCTGAGTATATACCTTCGATCCGGGCGGCACGATCCCGGTCTCGACAGCTATTGCAAGCGCGGTATCCGGATGGTCGCCGGTTATCATCACCGGACGTATCCCGGCTTTTTTGCATATCGCCACGGCGGGAGCGACTTCCGGGCGGGGCGGATCGTAGATCCCGCACAGACCGTAAAACACGAACGCGCCTTTAAGCGGGGCGAACGGCACGGCGGAAGTGCGGTACCCCGCGAAACACATCACTCTGAGCGCGCGTGACGCCATCGAAGCGGCACGCTTTTTTATGTTTTCACTTTCGCCGCCGCAATAAGCCGCCACAACATCCGGCGCTCCCTTTAAAAGCACCAGATATCCGTCTTTGGCGCTGTGGACGGTGAGCATATATTTTTTGTCGGAATCAAAAGGTATCTCGCTTATTCGCGGATACGCCGAACGCAAAGATTCGCAATCCCCGACGTATTCCGAAAGCGCTTTTTCGGTCGGAGAAGAATCGTTGTTGCAAAGCGCAAAGCAGAGTTTTAATTTTTCTTTGTCGCCGAAAGTCTCGGTTACCGTCATTTTGTTGCAGGTCAACGTTCCGGTCTTGTCAGTGCATATCACCTGGGTACAGCCGAGCGTTTCGACCGCGGGAAGTCTTTTTACAACGGCTTGCCGCCGGGCGAGGGTCTGGACTCCGGCTGAAAGCACAACGGTGACTATGGCGGGCAGACCTTCGGGGATCGCGGCGACCGAAAGGCTCACCGATGTGATGAACATTTCGCCGACGTTCATCCCTTTTATAAGCGAAAAAACAAATATCACAACGCATATCGCTACCGTCATATTTCCAAGCAAAGCGCTTAGTTTTGCCAGCCGTTTTTGCAAAGGAGTCTGCTCGTTGACAGTAGAGATCATCTCGGCGATCTCTCCGACGCAGGTATCCTTACCCGTCTTTACGGCGATCGCCCTGCCGCGGCCGGAGATCACCGAAGTGGAGGTGAACACCGAATTCAGCGCGTCGCTTATCGGAGCCGACGGCAAAACCTCGGCTTCGGAATTTTTACGCACCCCTTCCGATTCGCCGGTGAGCGCCGATTCGTCTATAACGAGTTCGTTCGAAGCAATAAGTCTTGCGTCGCAGGGAACGATATCGCCTTTTTCAAGCAGGAACACGTCGCCTTTTACCACCTCGGCGCCGCGGACGCGCGTCGGGCGCCCGTCGCGGATAACGGTGATCTCGGGCGAGGAAAGTTTTTTAAGCGCGTCGAGCGCCTTTTCCGCACGGCTTTCCTGCACGGCAGCGATAAAGGCGTTTGCAAGCACGATCAAAAGTATTATTATCGGGTCGGCGAAACTTTCGCCGCTTATTGCCGAGGCGGCGAACGATACCGTCGCGGCGATAAGAAGCACCGCCGTCATCCTGTCGCACATAGCCGAAAAGAAACGGCGGATAAAACTCTTTTTGCGGGCGTGCGCGATTTCGTTCGGACCGTCGCGCAGAAACCTTTTTTCGGCTTCGGCGGAGGTCAGTCCCGATTCTCCCGAAACGAGACTTTTAAAAATACTGCTTTTGTTTTCGTTATACCACATTTAAGTTACCTCGTTTGATTTATCTCGCTGCGACATCTGTAAAGCAGGAACATATTCGGGACCATCATTCCGGCGTTGAGAATATCCGAAACCGCAATTATGCCGTCTGCCGGCAGAAAAGCGCCCGCCGCGGCGCAAGCCGAAAAAGCCAGACGGTAGATTATGAACACCGCTTTTCTGCTTCCGAACAGGCAGAACAGGCAGCATTCGGCGTAATAGCACCAACTTATAACCGCGGCGAAAGCGAAAACCGCGGTAAGCGCCCCGAAAACAGCCGGGGCGATCTGCCCGAGAACGCTTGAAAATGCTGAAGATATATCTTCGGTACGGCAGGAAAGCAGGCAAACAGCGGTAAGAGTCGAGACCGCGAAAGAATCGAAGAATATCTCGAACACGCCGAAAGCGCTTTGAGTTTCGGGGTCGCCTTCGGAAGTTGCGTGCGCCAGCGGAGAAGAACCCATTCCGGCTTCGTTCGAGAACACGCTGCGCGCGCACCCCTCTTTTACCGCCGCCGATATCACAGCGCCCGAAAAGCCTCCGGCGACCGGTGCGAACCCGAACGCCGACGAGAATATTTCGCCGAACGCCCGCGGGATACCTTCTGCATTCGCGGCGAGCACCGCCAGGCAAACGGCGATATACAGCGCCGAAGCGGCGGGGAGGATCTTTGCGTTGAGAGAAGATATTCTTTCCCTTCCGCCGAATACCGCCAGCGCCACCGCAAAACCGCTTACCGCGGCGATCGCCGCCGGCGGGACCCCGGCTTGGCGTAAGAACGAAGCCACCGCCCCCGTCTGGGCTACGTTTCCGGTGCCGAACGAGCAGAGGGTGCAAAGCAGACAAAACGCCGCCGACATCCCTCCGTAGCCCAGCTTTTTAAGCCGGTAGGGCGCTCCGCCGTAATTTTCCGAGCCCGATCTCAAGCGGTCTTTCAACGATATGCGGACTTCGGCGTATTTCAGACCCATCCCGAAAAACGAGCAGACCCACATCCAGAACACGCTGCCCGCTCCGCCAACCGCTATTCCGTAGCCTACGCCAACGATACTCCCCACTCCGACAGTCCCTCCGAGTGCGGTCGCCGCGGCGGCGAAAGGCGATATTCCGTTCGTTTTGCTTTTTTTGAACGATGAAAAAACTGTTTTGAACGCCGCAAATATGTTTTTGGGCAGATAAAGCCGGCTTTTAAAGGTGAAATACGCCCCGAACGCCGTTATGATCAAAACGGTCGGGAATCCCCATATGAGGTTTTTTATGCTGTCGGCGATCATAGGCGCTCCTTTTTTTATCGGAAAGGCAAAATGTTGACAAACGGCAAATTAAGTGGTATATATTTGTTGTTAGGAGTTGAAAAAATGGCAGAACATTATTTTAAAAAGGTATTCAAAGGTTACGACCCGGAACAGGTCGATTCATTCCTTGTGGAATTAAGCGACAGATACACTCAAAAAGAACGCGCTCTGTCCGAAGAGCTGAACGCCGCCGGTCAGGAGATCGAACGCCTTAAAAGCCGCGTTGCCGAACTTCAGGACGAGGCGCTGATCGCCGCCGGCGAACACGAAAAAGAACTTGACGAAAAGGGACGCGAATATGAACAGCTCTGCGCCCGCGTCGGAGAAAGTATGTTGAACGCCGACAAGATCGCTTCCGACATAGTGGACCGCGCCGAAAAAGACGCCGAGCACGAAGCTTACGCAATCCGCGAACGCGCCGAACGCGAGGCAAAAAAACTGATCGACGAGACCGAACGCCGCTGCGCGGAACTTATAAAGGCCGCCGAAGAGTTCAGAAAAAGGCAGGAGGAAATGGCAAGATCGGTATCGGATACCGAGCGCAGTTTCGGTGACGCGCTGAACAAACTTCGCGAAGGACTTGATTTCGGAAAGGGTGAAAAAAATGAATGATATTTATAATCTTTCGGATGAATATTTTTCCCGCAAGGACATAAAAGAGCAGGCAATAAGCGATCTTGCGCGGATCGTGGCGGTCAATTCGGTCGCCTCCGCCGCCGAAGGCGCTTATCCTTACGGCAAAGCCTGTGCAAGGGCTTTGGACACGGCGACCGAACTCGCGCACAAATACGGTTTCCGCGTTGAAAATCACGAATATCACTGTCTGAGCGTGCTTTACGGCACCCCCGGTGAAGAAGATATCCCGGAGATCGGTATTGTCTGCCATCTCGACGTGGTCCCCGCGGGCGAAGGGTGGCAAAAAGACCCCTTTGTTCTCCGCCGCGAGAACGGGCTTCTTATCGGCAGAGGATCCCACGACGACAAAGGTCCGTTTATACAATCGCTTTATACGCTCAGGTTCTTGCGGGAATCGGGCATAAAGCTCCCGTTCAACATAAGGCTCATACTCGGCAGCGACGAAGAAGTCGGCGGCACCGATCTCGAATACTTTTTAAAAGTCCGCAAGCCTCCGGTGTTTTCATTCACTCCCGATTCCGAATTTCCGGTCTGCATCGGCGAAAAGAGCATTCTCGGCGTGGATATCGGCTTTGGAAAACTGCCCGACGGGATAAAAGAAATTTCAGGCGGCACGGTATCGAACGCCGTTCCCGGCAGAGCGAAAGCCGTGCTGGAGGGCAAGCGCAGGCTCGAACCGGCGGAAGGGATCACAAAGGCATACGAAAACGGCGACACCGCGGTTTATGCCGAAGGCAAGACGGCGCACGCCGCGATGCCGGAAGCCGGAGTGAACGCGATATCCAAACTTATCGCATATCTGCTCGATAACGGAATTATATGCGAAGAATCAAGACCGAAATACGAGTTATTGCGCGACGCGACGGGCGAATATCTCGGAAACAAGCTCGGCATCGCCGCACAGAACGACGATTTCGGTTACGTGACCTGCGTCGGCGGAGTTATCAAGACGGTCGGCGGCGAAGTCATACAGAACTTCAATATCCGCCATCTGCCCGAAAACAGTCACGAGGAACTTATCGGGAATATCAACGGCGCCATAGGCGGGTTGGGCATAAAAGCCGAGGCGGCGGGGCATTCCGAAGGTTATCACGTCTCTGCCGACGATGAAAAGATACGCGCCCTGACCGATGCTTGCGAAAGCGTTCTCGGAATAGAATGCAAGCCCTACACAATGGGCGGCGGGACATATGCGAGATTGTTTCCGAACATGGTCGCTTTCGGATCGGGGATCGATTCGCAAAGGCATTTTCTCGGCGACGAGCGCGGAAACGCCCATCAGCTCGAAGAATATATTTCCGAATCGGAACTTTTTGACGGTATGAGGATCTATTCACGCGCGTTAGGCAACCTGGCGGATCTGTTCGACTGAACGCCGTAATCGTTTATCGTAAGCGGCACTTCCAGGCAAATATCGGTTATCACCGCGGCGTCTGCTTTTAAAAAGCAGGCGCCGTTTTTTTCGTCGAAGGTAACCTCCGCGCCGCATTCCGCGATCTCTCTGTCAAGCGAGGCGAGCCAGCCGTCGAGCTCTCCGCGGGCGATCGCTTCCGCCTCGGATTTCGGGATGACCGTTTCTTTTGGGACGTATTCTATATAGGTCACGGTGCTTACCCTTCCCGGAAGCTCGACCGCCCCGAACAGTTCAAGATCGTATTCCGCCGTCACCGTGTCGAAGTATTCATAGGGCGAGTTTTCGCTGAAAAAAGCCGGTATCTCTTTCCCCAACAGGACATAGGTCTTTTTTACGCTTTTGTTGCCGGTATAAACCTTTACCGTCTGTTTGAAAGGAACGGTTATTTCGAAATGCTCCTGCACCAGTGCGATCACTTTGCCGCGCGCGTGCGTGGGCATAAAAGTGCCGTACTTCCCGGCGATGAAAGAATTAATAAGCAGTTGCCCTTCGTAAACGGTGTCGCCCGCGGAGATCTCGGGAGTGCCGTCATACGCGTCGACGTCGATCACCGTCCCGTCGCGTGCGGCGACCACGTTGTAATAGCCGGAGGTATCGATTATCCCGGGCGGGGTTTTGCGCTCCAGGACAGATACCAGAACGCGGTTTCCGCGAACCGTTATGGCGGCGGAGGAGATCGGCTCGAAATCCATCAACAGTTCGTTAGCCGAACGGAGGGTGTCGATCTTCGGGATGAACCCGCCGACCGAAACGCCGCAGTTTTCAAGGTGATCGATTATCTCCCGCGCGGAGACGGTACCGTTCCCGCTCACTTCTATTTTCCAGACAAACAACTGCGATATAACGCATATCGCGACGGCGGCGAAAGAACCGGCGACCAGTCCGAAACGTTTAAGGCAGGATATCGCTTTAAAGGGCAGCCCACGCCGTGCCAAAGGCTTTGCATCGGCTCCGGCGCGCGCCGCGATATCCTCGGCGCGTTCGGCGGATAGCAGCGAAACTCGGAACTCCACGTTACCTTCCCCGTCGGCGGGAGATGCGCGAAACGTAATCTACTCGGCGGCAAATAAATTTGCCAGCCGCGCGAAATCGCGGCGTGGAGAAACATATACGCACTCACCGAATATGAACCTTATCGGTCTGTAAAAATCCAATCCCGTCGATCCTCCCGTCTATCGCAAGCCTTCCCGGACTTAAATGTCTGAGGGTAAGCCCTTCCCCCTTTACTTCGACCAAGCCGTTATCACTCATCAGCTCGATCCTGCTGTCGGAATAATCGGTTATACTGCATTCGCCGTCGAACAGCAGCGATTCGCGCCCGCGGAGCTCGATGAACGGCGGAAAATATAAAGATTTTCCTAACAGATCAAAACGTTTCAAAAAGCGTTTCATAAATCAACTCACCGCTTAAATATACTCATTCCGGAGTGGTTTTATGAAAGCACGCAAACTCTTTTACGCCGCCGCCGATCTTACGGCGGTATTGCTGTTGATCTTTTTTATCGTTTTTCCTTCGGAAGTCAACGCCCCGGTGCGCGGCGCGCTGGCTTTTTGCGCCGAAACGCTGATCCCTTCGCTGTTCGTTTATATGGTGCTGGCAAAGATCGTTGCCTCACTTCCGGCGTCGGGCGCGCTTATGTCAAAGATCGGCTGCGGTCCGGTGGTTCTTGCGATCGGAACGCTTTGCGGCAGCCCGGTGGGTGCCGCCGCGGCGGGGGCGCTTTACAGCCAGGGAAAAATAAGCAAAAAACACGCCGAATATCTTTGCTCTTTTACCAACAACGTAAGCGCTTCATTTATGTTGGGATACGTCGGGGCGACGCTGTTCGGCGATATAGCGGTCGGGGCGAAACTGCTCGGCTGCCAGTTCGCCGCGAATCTGGTCACTGCCTCGGTCATGAAATATGTAACTTTCGGCAAAAACCCGGTGCCCAAGCCGCTTTCGGCGGAGGTGAATCGAGCCGGCCTGCGCGAAGCGATCACGGGAGGAGCCGAAGCGATGATAAACGTCTGCGCTTGCGCGGTGTTTTTTATCGTCCTGTCGTCGGCGGCGGCAAGCGTGTTTCCGCTTGGAAAAATCGGGATAGCGCTGTTGAGATCGACCCTGGAGTTCTCATCGGGATGCGCCTGCGCGGGGGAACTTGCGGGAAAGGCGAAGTTTGTCGTCTGTGCCTACGCCTGCGGCCAGACCGGAATATCGGTGATGCTTCAAGTAAGGTCAATAACCGCCGGAAAGCTGTCGATAAGGCCTTATGCCGTAGGAAAACTTATTAATTGCGCCGTTATGACGGCATTGTCTTACGCGATCGGTTGACAAAGCGCGAAAAAAGTGGTATATTGTAACCGTTATATAAAGCGATAATGGTGATTTTATGAGAAATGATCTGAAAAAAATCGAAAAGATCTGCGCTCACTGTGAACACGCGGTGATCATACGCGAATCGGACGTCTGCGTTTGCGGCGAGCACGGCGTTGTGCGCGCTTCGGATAACTGCCGCGCGTTTAAACCCGATCTGCTCAAAGTTACTCCGCACGTACGCAAGTTGCCCGACGGCGATTATGACGCCACGGTATTTCTGGATATCTGAAATATACGCAATAGCGGAACAAGTAAACCCTTCGGGCGGATTTTTTTTAAAAAAGGCTTGACAAACCAAAATATATGTGTATAATAATTCTTGCGCGTTTTGAGTGGCGGAAGACCTTCGCCCGCCTCCCGGAGGAAACCGGGTGCTTGCGCGCAAACAATGATGCGGCTGTGGCGGAACTGGCAGACGCGCACGTTTGAGGGGCGTGTGGGCAACCGTATGGGTTCAAGTCCCATCAGCCGCACCAGAAAAAAGCACGCGAAAGCGTGCTTTTTTCAATGATGTTTGCCCTGCCGGGCAAATGATGTGTGTCTGCGACACATGATGTTGCCTGCGGCAATGATGTGTGCCTGCGGGCACGTGAGGGCAAACATCGCATCATTGTGAGCGATAGCGAACAACATCATTATGGCGTAAGCCATAACATCATTTGTCCGAAGGACAAACATCATTCAATACAGATACCGGATGAGAATAACCGACTGATTTGTTATATCAGTCGGTTCAGAGCGCAGACAAAGCGGCTATTTACGCACCGATACGGCACGAGTGGCGTCAAATGCTCAAATAAGACAAACACAAAGGGGTTATGCTGCTTTCACCAAA
>CAMZED010000032.1 GCA_947305675.1 uncultured Clostridia bacterium
GCTTCGCAGGCAAGGACCTTTACGGCGCGGAAATCGCTCTTTGAAAAAGTCTCAAAATCCACGAAATCTTCAAACAACGGCTCGATCTGTACGTTGGAAAAATCGGGCTTTTCAGCCGAAATGATCGGCGCGCCTTCGATTGCGGGAGCGGCTTCGGCGGGCTTTTCAGACGTCTCGGATTGTCCTTCTTTTTCCTCCGATCCGGTCTTTTGCGACTTCATAGTCGGGAAAAGAAGCACGTCGCGGATGGCGGCGGAATTTGTAAGAAGCATACACATCCTGTCGATACCAAACCCGATACCGCCTGTGGGAGGCATACCGATCTCGAGCGCGTTGAGGAAATCCTCGTCGGTGTGGTTGGCTTCCTCGTCGCCGTTGGCGGCAAGTTCGTCCTGCTGTGCAAAGCGTTCGCGCTGGTCGATCGGGTCGTTGAGCTCGGAATAGGCGTTGGCCATTTCCCAACCGTTCATAAAGAACTCGAACCTTTCGACGTATTCGGGATCATCGGGTTTGCGTTTGGTGAGCGGCGAGATCTCGATCGGGTGGTCCATAACGAAAGTCGGCTGAACAAGTTTATCCTCGGCAAATTCTTCGAAGAACAGGTTCAATATATCGCCTTTCTTGTGGCGCGGCTCGAAAGCGACGTTATGTTCTTTTGCGGCGGAGCGCGCTTCTTCAAGAGTGTGGATCTGTTTGAAGTCGACTCCGGAATATTTCTTTACCGCGTCGACCATGGTGATGCGTTCGAAGGGTTTGTCGAGATCCATTTCGATCCCGTTATAAACGATCTTTGCCGTGCCCAAAACCTCTTTTGCGACGTGGCGGTAGAGGTTTTCCGTAAGGTCCATCATACCGTGATAATCGGTATATGCCTGATAAAGTTCCATAAGAGTGAATTCGGGATTATGCCTTGTGTCAAGCCCCTCGTTGCGGAAAACTCTGCCGATCTCATAAACCTTCTCCAACCCGCCGACGATAAGGCGTTTGAGATAAAGTTCAAGCGAAATGCGCAGTTTAAGATCCTCGTCAAGCGCGTTGAAATGCGTTTCGAAAGGCCTTGCCGCGGCGCCGCCGGCGTTGGCGACAAGCATCGGGGTCTCGACTTCGAGGAAACCGAGCGAATCGAGATACCTGCGTATCGAGCTGATTATGCGCGATCTTTTTATAAGCGTATCCTTTGATTCGGAGTTCATTATAAGATCGACGTAGCGCTGACGGTAGCGCATATCGGTATTGGTAAGCCCGTGGAATTTTTCGGGCAGGGTTTTCAAACTCTTCGACAAAAGCGTCAATCCCGTCGCGTGGATGGAAGGTTCGCCGGTCTTTGTGACGAAAACGGTGCCGACTATTCCGATTATATCGCCGATATCGAGTTTTTTGAACCCGGCGTATTCATCGGTTCCGACGTTATCACGGGCGACGTAAACCTGGACCGTCCCTTTCAGATCCTGAACGTGACAAAACGAGGCTTTGCCCATAACGCGCTTTGACATAAGTCTTCCGGCGACCGAGACCGTCTTTCCTTCGAGCGTGTTAAAAGCGGCTTTATCGGGATTGTAATCTTCGGTGATGTCAGCGCTGTGGTGAGTGACGTTGTATTTGGTTATAACGAACGGATCTCTGCCCTCGGCGCGAAGCTCATCAAGCTTCTGCCTGCGTATGCGCAGAATATCGCCGCTGTTTTCCTCGGGCTGTTGAACGCCGTTGATATTAAGGTTATCCTGACTCATAATTTATCCTTTATTTAGATATTTCGGTAATGGTGTATCTTACGATCCCCATGGGAGTCTCGACGTTGACGCTGTCGCCTTTGCGTTGCCCGATAAGCGCTTTGCCGAGGGGGCTGTCGTCGCTTATCATAAACTGCATCGGATCGGCTTCGGTGGTGGAAACGATCTTATATTCGCATTCTTCTTCATCGTCGATATTGTGAACGGTGACTTTGTTGCCGACATTGACTTTATCCGTGCCGAGATCGCCGTCGTCAAGGACTATCGCGTTTTCGAGCGTCGCTTCGAGGTGGGCTATCTTGCCCTCGATCTCCGCCTGCTCGTTTTTGGCTTCGTCGTATTCGCTGTTTTCCGAAAGGTCGCCGTAAGCGCGGGCTTTTTGAATAGCCTGAGCGACTTCTTTACGTTTTACGGTTTTAAGGTGTTCCAGTTCCTGCTGGAGTTTTTTCAATCCCTCGTGGGAGACGATGATCTGTTTTGCCATAACGGGCTCCTTTATATTGTAAAAATTATATTTATTCAGCGGCTCCGTTCAAAAGATCGTAAGCCAATTTTAACTGATTATCGCGGGAGAGCGGATCGAGATAATAACTCAGATCGTGTTCGCCCTCGAATTCCAGAATATGATCGGGAACCACGCCGGTACCGTGGTAATTCTCGCCGGAGGGCGGGAAGTAATAGGAAGTGGTTATCGAGAACCCGCTTCCGTCCGGGAGCGATTTGAGGTTTTGCATTATCCCTTTGCCGAACGTCGTTTCGCCGACTATGACCGCCGCGCCGTAATCCTTCATCGCACAGGTGAAAAGCTCGGCGGCGGAAGCGGTCCCGCCGTTGCAAAGCACCGCCATCGGCATATCGATATGATCGGCGTCGGAACGGTAGACGCGTTCGCTTCCGTCGTAATCGTAATATCTTACAAGATCGCCTTCGGGCAGGAGTTTATCAAGGATCTTGGTGACCTGGTCGAGCATTCCGCCTCCGTCGTCGCGGAGGTCGAAAATGAGTTTTTCGCAACCGTCGGCGATCGCTTTGTCGAGTTCGGAACAGAATTCGCTGTAAGCCGTCCCGCCGAAGAACGAGCTTATAACTATGAGCCTTGTCTTTTCGTCTATCGCGAGTGAATAAACGCAATCGTTCGGGACGGTTCCGAGCGTAAGTTCCAGATCGATCTTTATTCCGCCGCGCATTACGGTAAAGTTAAGCGTTTCGCCGTCGGCGCCGTTCTGAATGCGTTTTATGAGCGCTTCGGGGTCGTTCACGTCGGCTTTGACTTCGCCGATCGCGATTATCACGTCGCCTTCGAGCAATCCCGCTTTCCCGGCGGGCGAATCTTCCATTACGTCGACAACATAGATACCGCCGGTCACTGGGTCCGCGGTGCGCCGGATCCCTATCCCGACGTTTCCGCCGACGCCCTGATTGCGCTTTTTGTATTCCTCGGCGTTCATATAATAAGTGTATTGGTCGCCGAGCGAAGAAAGCGAGGCTTTATAGATCGCGTCCCAAACCTCTTCCTCGTTATAATCCCACAAAAAATGTTCTTTCGCGGCGTTGACGAGTCCGGCGAGTTTTTCGTAATTTCCGGCGTCCTCGCCGATTGCGTTTATAAGCCCCGCGGACGAGGCGAACACCGATATCTGCGAACGGAGTTTATTGAGTTCTTCGTCTTTTTTTACCGTCATACGCGCAAAAACGCCGACAAAAGTCAGAGCGCAGACCGCCGCGGCGATTATTATGCAGGTAAACGGAGAAACACGTTTTTTAAACATATCGACAACTCTTATTTGCGTTTATTTATATGCGTTTTTCTTTGTATAAAAACCGTTTGGAAGGAATTTATCCGGATCGTCATACTGCTGTCCGGTGGGGTTTTTATAGTTTGTGTTCATTACGCCGAAGTGAAGGTGATACCCGGTCGAAGCGCCCGTCGTTCCGACATATCCGAGCAGCTGGCCTTTCTTTACGGTGACACCCACCTCGATGCCCGAAGCGATCGAAGTCATATGCCCGTACAGAGTGGATATCCCGTTCCCGTGATAAACCATAACGTATGTACCGTGGCCGGTTTTGGAGTTGGGGGCGTTGACGACTTTGGTGACTGTCCCCGCCTTTGCGGAGATAATGTGCGAATTCTTCGCACAGGCGATATCCAGCCCCTGATGGAACACCAGCCCGGGCTTCTTGCCGAACGGATCTTTGCGGTAGCCGAAATAGCTTGTGACGCGATAAGAAACGTCGGACGAAAGCGGCCACGAGAACCCGGAGCCCACGTCGTAAAGCGCTTCGCGCTCTTTTTTGAGTTTGTTGATCTTGGCGGTAAGTTCGCTTATTACGGCGTTTTTGTCGGCGTAGCGTTCTCTTAACTCGTCGGCGTTGATCCCGAGGTTCAAAGCGATAGTCTCGTACTGCGAAACTTTTGCTTTATATTCGATCTCGGACATCTGCATATCGGCAATATAGTTTTCGTAATACTTCTGAGTTTCTTCGAGTTCGGATTGAAGTAGTTCGAGTTCATACATACTTGCCCTGACGTTGTTGAGCATATCGTTCGCGGCGGTCATGATGTCGTTGAAATCATCGCGCCGGGTGAGGTAATCGGCAACGCTGTCGGAAGTGAAGAGCAGTTCGAACATACTCATTTCGCCGTGTTCGTAAATGAACTGCATAAGTTCGGCGTACATATCCTTCTGATAATCGTAATCCTCGCGCACGGCGGATATTTTTGCCGCGGCGTCGGCGCGCTTCATATCGTAGGATTCTTTTATGACCTCGTTCAGCCCGATCTCGGCTTCAAGCGCCTCGATTTCGCTGCAATAGGCTTCGAGCAGCTGTGCGGTCTGCCCGGACTGATTTTCGAGTTTGGCGATATCGTCTTTTATCGTGCTGAGTTCAGCGCGCACTTTTGCCAGCATACTCTGGCATTCTTTAAGTTCTTTTTCGATATCGAATATGGTGCGTTCCGCCTCAACACCGCGTTCCGGCACGCAGAAAACGATCGCGGACGCAATCATCACCGTGCAGAGCAAAAAAGATATTAACCTTGATAACCTGAATTTCATTCGGCCCACGCTTTATTTTGTCTTGAGTTTTTTGGTATAGTATCCGTCGGGGAGATATTTGTCAGGGTTGTCGTACTGAGTTCCGGTCGCGTCGTGCTGGTTTGTGTTTATAACGCCGAAGTGCAGGTGGTAACCGGTCGAACGCCCGGTGGTGCCCACGTAGCCGATAAGGTCGCCCTGCTTGACCACGACACCTTCTTTTATGCCCGACGCGATCTTGTTCATATGGCCGTAAAGTGTCGATACCCCGTTGCCGTGATAAATAATCACGCAATTGCCGTAACCGCCGTACCAAGCGGCTTTGGTCACGGTGCCGCCGCGGGCGGCGATTATGTTGGAATTGACCGAGCAAGCTATATCCAGCCCTTTGTGGAATTCGGTGGTGGGCTTTCCGAACGGATCGTTGCGATAGCCGAAATAGCTTGTCACACGGTATGATACGTTCGATTTGAGCGGCCACTTATAATCCGATTCACGGGCGTAAAGTTCCTCGCGCTCTTTTTTCAACTTGTTTATTTTCGCCGTAAGCTCGGCGATCCTGGAATTTTTGCCGGAATACTGCGATTTAAGCGATTCGACGTCCAGACCCAGCTGCTGCGCGATAGTCTCGTACTGGTCGACTTTGGACCGGTAATCGAGTTCGGTGCGGCGAAGGTCGGAAAGATATTCTTCGTATTCGCGCTGAGTGTCCTCGTAAGATGAGCGAAGCTGTTCAAGGTCGGAAATGCTGCTTTTTACCGAACGAAGCAAATCGTTCGCGGCGTTCATTATATCGTTGAAATCGTCGCGGCGGGAAAGATAATCGGTAAGGTTGTCGGAAGTAAAGAGCAGTTCGAAGGTGTTGTCGGCGCTGTTTTCGTAAATAAAGCGCATAAGTTCTTTGTATTGCTCTTTTTGATAATCGTATTCCGATTCGGTCAGCGCGATCTGAGCGGCGACGTCGGCGCGCTTCTGGTCGTAAGACTCTTCTATCTCGCTTCCGATGGCGATCTCGGCTTCCAGCGCCTCGATCTCGGTTTGATAAGATTCAAGCAGTTTGTCGTTCTGACCGGATTTCGATTCAAGCGACGAGATCTCGCTCTGTATCTTTGCAAGCTCGGATTTTATTTCGGCGAGCATCGCCTGGCATTCTTTAAGTTCCTTCTCGACGTCGAGTATCGTGCGCTCGGCGGCGACTTCTTCCGGCGCCCATGCGACAGTCAACACCGCCGTGAGCATAACCGCAAAAAGCAGGAACGCGGTCAACCTTCTTACGTGTTTTTTCATTGTTTCCCTTTCGGCGTCAAGCCTTAAGATACTTCTTAAGCGATACGCTTGAAGATATCACTCCCGCGAAGAGCCCCACGGCGAGGAACCCCAGACCGAGCACAAGCGCGTATCCCGAAAAATCTCCCATTATTATACCGCCGCCGGCGGCGCTGTTTGTTGCCGAAGCGACTATATCGCGAAGCAGGTACTGGTAAAGATAAAATTCAAGCCCGAAGGCGACCGCCGCCGAGAAAACGCCGATAATTACGCCTTCCACTATAAACGGCATCCGGATCATACTTTTTGTGGCGCCGCAGAGACGCATAAAAGTTATCTCGTTCCGGCGGGCGAACACTCCGAGTTTGATCGTGTTCATTATTACGAACAGCGCAATGATGAGGAATATGGCGAGCAGCCAGATCCCGGCGACGTAAAGGGTGTTTTTTACGTTCATCACCTTGCCGTAAAGCTCGATATTGTCGCGGATATCGTTTGTGGAATCGACGGCGTCGAACTCTTTGCCGGATTCGTCTTTCAATTTGATTTCGTCGATAAGGCTTTTTACCCTGGTCACCTCGTCGAAATCCGAAAGGTTCACGAATTCCAGGCGATAACTCGCCCTTAACGGGTTGTCAACAAGCACCGATCCGCCCTCTTCTTCGGATAATTCGCCTGATTCGTAAAGCGAACGGTTGTATTCGTTGCTGTCGAGTATGCCGTTTATCCAGTCGTTATCGGGGAAACGCTCTTTGAGTATCTGAAGATGTTCGTCCGCCGAAACGAAAACGAGTTCTTTTTCTATTATCGGGGAGGTTTTGCGGATCTGTTCGAGCGCGTCGCCGATCTCGGCGATCTGTTCGTCGTTATAGCTTTTGTCAAGCCTTACTTCGATCACGTTCAGATCGTTTATCGCTTTGAAGTTGACGTCGATGGTGTCGATAACGACGTAGATCGTTCCTATAAGTATCATGCAGGCGACAAGCACGAGCACCGAGGCCGTGCTCATTACGCTGTTGCGGAAAACACCTTTGAATCCCTGGCGGATGTTATAGAAGAATGTACTCGGTTTCATTCGAAATCTCCTCCGGTCTTATCCGAAACGATCCTGCCGTTTTCGATCCTTACGACGCGTTTGCGGTAGCTTTGCACTATTCCCATATCGTGGGTGACCACTATGACGGTCTTGCCGAGCTTGTTTATTTTTAAAAGAAGTTCCATTATATCCTCGGTAAGGTCGGTATCGACGTTGCCGGTGGGTTCGTCGGCAATGACGGTATCGGGGTTGTTGACTAGAGCGCGGGCAAAAGCGACGCGCTGTTTTTCGCCGCCGGAAAGTTCAGTCGGGAACGAATCGGCTTTATGCGAAAGTCCGACAACATCGAGGAAAAACGGGACGCGCTTTTTGATCACGGAAGGTTTGGCGCCGACGACGCGCATTGCGAAAGCGACGTTTTCGTAAACCGTCATTTTGTCGAACAGCTTAAAATCCTGGAACACCACGCCCATAGTGCGGCGGAGCGCCGGTATCTTCCAGGAATGAATTTTGTCAAGGCGGAAGCCGTTTACTTCGAGTTTGCCGGAAGAAACGCGTTCCTCGGCGATCATAAGTTTTGTCAAAGTGGTCTTGCCCGCGCCGGAATGCCCCACGAGGAACACGAATTCGCCGTCCTCTACGGTAAGCGTTACGTCGTTCACCGCGGCGGTGCCGTTGCGGTATTCCATTGAAACGTTTTCGAATCTGATCATTTTATTATCCTAACCGTGATTGACATATCACGAGACGAAGTGTGTTTTGCCCGGCGGGGATCAATATATCGAAGGCTTGCTGATAAGATACTTCTTTACCATAAGCGCGACTTTGAAAGTTATGGCGTGATCGAATTCGCGCAGGTCGAGCCCGGTGAGTTTTTTGATCTTTTCAAGACGGTAGACCAGGGTGTTGCGGTGAACGAACAGTTTCCTCGAAGTTTCGGAAACGTTGAGGTTGTTGTCGAAGAAGGCGTGTATCGTCTGAAGAGTCTCGCGGTCCAGGCTTTCGAGCGACCCGCGCTTGAACACCTCCTGCAAAAACTTTTCGCACAGGGTCGTGGGGAGCTGATATATCAGCCTGCCGATCCCGAGGTTTTCGTAATTTACGACGGTGTTTTCGGTGTCGAACACCTTGCCGACTTCCAGCGCGACCTGGGCGTCTTTATAGGAGTGAGCAAGTTCCTTAACGCTGTTTACCGTCGAGCCGATGCCGATGACGACGCGCAGATAAAACTCGCTCTGCACGGTGTCGACGATATTCTTTGCGATTTGCTGAAGCGCCTTCGCGTCGGCATTGCCGCGCACCTCTTTTACCAGAACGATATCCGATTCGCTTACGCTTATAACGTAATCGTGGTTTTTATCGGGGAACATATTCTGGATTATGTCGTAAGGGATCACCTCGGAATTGTTGAGGAAGCGGATGAGCATAACGACACGGTTGACCTCGCTGTCGAAGCGAAGTTCTTTTGATTTGATATAAATATCGCCGGGAAGGATGTTGTCGAGGATTATGTTTTTGATAAAATTGGTCCTGTCGTATTTTTCGTCGTAGAGCGATTTGAGGTTGGTGACCGAAACGGCAAGCAGCGCCGAAATGCTCTTCGCCACATCGTCGGTGCCCTCTACAAACACGATATATTCTATCCTTGCCCTCGATCCGATGGGACGGTAGGTATATTCGCCGGAAGCCATGGTATCCCCGGCATAGGCGATATCGTCGGCGATGTTCTTGTGCTCGGCGCCCATCTTTTCGACGCGGCTGCAAGCGATGACAACGCCTTTTTCGTCGAGAATGCCGATCTCTCTGTCGACAGCATCTCTCATCTGATACATCATACCCTGAAACAACTTGTTGCTCATTTTTTAGCTCCTTACTCCGTCATATTAAGATCAGCGGAACAGTCCGATCCGATTTACATAATTACAGCGACGACCGCATTGCGACGCCTGCGCGTAGATACATAATAGATTTTAAATCAATTTTCAACTAAATGCAAGTGTTTTTGCAGAAAAGTAACAAATAAAAATAACATTTTTTGTGTAAAGTGCAATGTTTTTAATCAAAATCGGGGTTCCGGGCGTCAAATGTGAACAATTTGTGAACCAAAGGCGAAATGATCCGCCCGAATAAAAAGTTGCGGCTGAGAAGTATATTCTTATTGACAGAAGTGACAATCCATTGTATAATACTTACGTAAACCATAAAAGGAGAATAACAATATGAATCAGCAGTATAATACCCGCAATCAGTTCACTCCCGGTCAGAAAAAACCTTTTTCCGTCGACGCGATCATCGATCTGTTCATCAAGTTTATGCCTTACGTTTCGGCGGCGCTGTGCGGTATCGCCGCGATCGCGCTCGTTTACAACGTGATCCGCGGCTTCGTAAGCCTCATCCAGGGCGCCGGATTCGGCACGTTCATGTCGTTCCTCGCCTCGGCGGTAACAAGCCTTGCCATATACGTTTTCTATGCCGCGGTATGCGCTGCTCTTTATAAGATCGTAACCGGGCGCGGCCGCTGCCGCAAGGAAAAGGAGTCCGAACCCGAACCCGTTTCCAAACCCGAACCCGAGCTTCCGCCCAAAATGGTGTTCTGCACTCAGTGCGGCACCCGTTACGACGCAAACAAAGGCGGATGCCCGAACGGCTGCAAACAGTAACCCCGCAGTAAATAATAATCCCCCCGTAAAACAGGGGGATTATTATTTACGTTAACATAATGCCGTTATTCGAGAAGCACGCTGATCGCCGAAAGGACGTAAAGCGCAGCGGTCTCGGTGCGAAGGATGCGCTTGCCGAGATTGACCAGCGGAATGCCCGATTCCGCGGCAAGATCCGCCTCACGCGCGGAAAAACCGCCTTCCGGACCGATCATAAAAGCGATATCGCCGCGGTTCGGTTCGAGCACCTGTCTCAGCGGGACGGTGTTCCCCCCTTCATAGCACAAAAAAGGATTGCCGGCTTGTTTAAGCGATCCGACGGCGGAATCGAACCCGACCAACCCTTTTACCGCCGGGACGTAACTTCTGCCGCACTGCGCGGCAGCCGATTCGCTTATGCGCGACAGCCGTTCCAGCCTCCGTGCGAAAGTTTTTTCATCCGGGCGCGCCACGCAGCGTTCGCTTAAAACAAAGACCACCTCGGAAGCGCCGAGTTCGACTGCCTTCTGCACTACGGTATCGGCTTTTTCCCCTTTCGGGAGGCATTGATAAACCGTCACTTTAAAAGGCAGTTCGTTATCGTTATGGCGTTTTTCTCCCAACGCCAGCGAAAGGCTTTCCTGCCCTATGAAGGTGATCGCGGCTTCATAGACGTTGGAATGCATATCGCAGACGGTGACGGTATCGCCCACGGTTTTTCTTAATACTTTTACGATATGGTTGAAATCCGACCCGCGGACCACGGCGGTATCGCCGCTTATGTCGTCGCTGGCAATGAATATGCGCGGTACAAAAGACATCCGTTCCACCTCGAAGCAGCTTTTTCGGAATTTTATCACAAAATATCGAAAAGGTCAACCCGTTGTCTTTTAAGAGCATACGAAAGATAAAATAACTATTGACAAGATTTGGCGGCGGTTGTAAAATAGCAATGTAAAGAACGAACCTACCATTGATAAGGAGAAAACCGTTATGGCAGACAACAACGAAAGAGAAAACATATTCACCCTTACCGACGAAGAAGGCAACGAAAGCGAATTCGAACTTATCGGCGAAATGAAGATCGACGAAGAAGATTATCTTGCTCTGATCCCCATGGACGGCGACGAGGACGAATACGTCATACTTAAAGTCACCGTCGACGAAAACGGCGAAGAACTTCTGGTCACCATCGACGACGACGATGAATTCGACCGCGTTGCAGATGCGTTCGAGGATCAGTTTATGGACGAATGCGATCTCGACGAAAGATACGTCGAAAACGAAGAAGACGGCGAACAATAAGCCTTTTATTCTCCTGCGGGGTGCGTGCATGACCGGTAAACGGTCTGATCCCCGTGTAAAAACCCACAAGAATAAAAGGGAGCTTTGATTCCTCTGTGGTGAAGCAGGCCTCCCGCTTTATCTCCCCGGCGCATTCCGCGCGCGGAATAAGGCGGACGTTGGAAGCACTTAAGCAGCGGAGATGGCACCCACCTGCACAAAGCAGGGTTTAATTCTCACGGGGGCACGGCTTTTGCGGGAGATCGTTATTAAAAAAGAAGTTTTGAACGGCATTGTACGGCAAAACTTCTTTTTTTCGTTTTATTCTTTATTCCTTTTGCGGCGCAAAAGATATTCCGCGGCGCCGCAGAGCGCGCACCCCGCGGCATAGCACGCGATATCTTTCAAATCGAACCCGGTTCCCAGCAGCGTGCGGAAAAAGGCGTTATCTCCCAGCCCAAGCCGATCGGCGTAATCGAAATACTGCCCGACTTCGACCGCCGCGGCAAGAAGGAATATCGCCGCCGGAAGGAAAGGGAATTTTTCGGGGACAAAGGTCCTTATAAGCGCATAGACAAAGATGACGGCAAGTATATCGCCGAGGTAATTCCTTATAAATCCACCGTGTGCAAAAAGCGCTATAAGCGTTTCGATACCGAGCAGCACCGCCGCGGCGGCGCCCCATAAAAGTCTTTTCCGTTTCATTATATTATATGCCGTAAAGCAGGTCGCCGTAAGTCGGAAACGGCCAACAGCCGCGTTCGACAAGCGTTTCGGCTTCGTCGGCGGCGCGGCGGAGTTCAGCCATCCGCGGGATAAGCTCATCGCGGCAGACGAGCGCGCGTTTTGAAACGTCGGGTTCGGTGCGGGCGCGGCTGACTGCGGAATCCAAAAGCTTCAACGCCGCGGAAACCGCGTCGGAAAGCTCGCAAAGTCTTACGAGCGTGTTGCTTTCGTGATAAGGCACCGGCGCGGAAGCCGCGCGTACCGAGTTTACGGTCGAGGCGAGCTGACCGATATATTTCCCGATCGCCGGGAGTATATCCTTCCCCGCCATATCGCACATTGTAAGCGCTTCGATAATAACGATCTTGGCGTATGACCCGGTGAGTATATCGCGGCGCGAGCGGATCTCTTTTTCGGTAAAGACTTTGTGGCGTTCGAATAGCGAGATGTTCTTTTCGGAAGTGTAATAAGGGAAAGCGTCGACCGCGGTGCGAAGGTTGAGCAATCCGCGGCGCTCCGCCTCTTTCTCCCAATCGGAAGAATAACCGTCACCGTTGAAAATAATGCGTTTATGCTCTTTTACGGTGCGGCGGATGAGCGAATTGAGCGCCGATTTGAAATCGGAGGCGGATTCGAGTTCGTCGGCAAACTGCCTTAAACTCTCGGCGACGGCGGTGTTGATGACGATGTTCGGTCCGGCGACCGACATTGCCGACCCCGGCATTCTGAACTCGAATTTGTTCCCGGTGAAGGCGAAAGGACTCGTGCGGTTCCGGTCGGTGGAATCTTTCGGGAAGCTCGGGAGTACGTGCACGCCGACTTCGAGAAAATTTTTCTCGGTGCCGCCGTAGGGCACTCCGCGCTCGATACAATCGAGTATTTCCGTCAGCTCCTCGCCGAGAAACATGGATATCACGGCGGGAGGCGCCTCGCTTTCACCGAGGCGGTGATCGTTGCCCGCGGTGGCGACCGATATACGCAAAAGGTCCTGATATTCGTCGACCGCCTTTATAACGGCGCAGATAAACAGCAGGAATTGCGCGTTTTCGTGGGGGGAAACGCCGGGTTCCAAAAGGTTTACGCCCCTGTCGGTGGCGATCGACCAGTTATCGTGCTTGCCGCTGCCGTTTATGCCGTCGAACGGTTTTTCCTGAAGTATGCAGACCAGCCCGTGACGGTCGGCTACTCTTTTCATTGTTTCCATGGTGAGCTGGTTGTGGTCGGTAGCGATATTCGCCCCGGCGAAAACCGGCGCGAATTCGTGCTGGCAGGGAGCGACTTCGTTGTGCTTGGTCTTGGCGAAGACCCCCATTTTCCAAAGTTCTTCGTCCAGCTCTTTCATAAAAGCCGAAACCCGCGGTTTTATGGCGCCGAAATAATGGTCCTCAAGCTCCTGACCTTTCGGAGGTTTGGCGCCGAACAGGGTCCTGCCGCAGATAACAAGATCTTCGCGGCGGGAAAACAGTTCTTTGTCGATAAGAAAATATTCCTGTTCCGGTCCGACTTTAGCTTCGACGTGGCGGGCGTCGGTCCCGAACAGTTTAAGAATGCGCATCGCCTGCGTGTTAAGCGCCTCGCCGGAGCGAAGGAGCGGCGTTTTTTTGTCGAGTGCTTCGCCGCCGTAAGAGCAGAAAACGCTTGGGATGCAGAGCGACCCGTCTTTGATAAAAGCATAGGAAGTGGGATCCCACGCGGTGTATCCGCGCGCCTCGAAAGTTGCGCGCAGCCCGCCCGACGGGAAGCTGGAAGCGTCCGGTTCACCTTTTATAAGTGATTTCCCGGAAAACTCCGATATCGCTTTGCCGTCCGGCCCCGGGGCGATAAAACTGTCGTGCTTTTCGGCGGTGATGCCCGTCATAGGCTGGAACCAGTGTGTATAGTGGGTCGCGCCTTTCGAGATCGCCCAATCTTTCATCGCCCCGGCGACGACGTTTGCCACGGTGATATCAAGGTCTTCGCCGCGCTGTATGGTGTGTTTTAACGATTTGTAAACGTCCTCCGGCAACAGCGAGCGCATTGTTTCGGCATTGAATACCATATACCCGAAATCATCGGTGAGATGATCCATATTTACCGCCTCCAAGCATAAAAAATATGCTCTATTTTATTGCAGAAAACGGTTTCGTGTCAAGGAAATATTTTATAAAAATTCGTGTTATTTCGCGTTTTTTCTTAATAATATCGTCAAAAAAACCCGCCGGGGCGGGTTTTCAGCCTGAAGACAAAGTCTTCAGGCTGAGCAGAGTGCAGAGAAGCGAGATAT
>CAMZED010000033.1 GCA_947305675.1 uncultured Clostridia bacterium
GGTTTCATATCGAGTTTGAGGGTATCCATCCCTTTATCGACGGCAACGGCAGGACAGGCAGATTGCTTGTCAATCTGGAACTGATGAAAGCGGGTTATCCGCCGATCGACATAAAATTCACCGACAGGGTCGCTTATTACAACGCCTTCGATGCCTACCACGTCAAACACGACCTTTCCGCTATGGAAGGGCTTTTTGCCGGATATATCAACGCAAGGCTTGACGCCTATCTGAATATTTTGAAGGAATGAATTGCGCCTGACGGCGCGTGAATTGCCTGACGGCATGAATTGTGCTTTCTGCACATGAATTGCCCTGCGGGGCATAGAGCGCAATTCAATTCATGCGCGAAGCGCAAATCATGGCGAAGCGCAAATCATGACGCGGAGCGTCTATTCATTTTTTTATGACGGCATCGTTAACAAGGTATTCGTCGAGATGCTTGAAAAGTTGGGCTACGATATCCAGATTACGTATGTAAAGAAGAAAACAAACTGACAAATCGGGATTTGTGGAGGAAAAACACTTTGGGAAATAATAAAAGAATTAGATGTTTAATATCATTTGGTGTTTTGGGGATTGGCTTCCTACTGATCAGATATCCCCTGTTCAAATTACACGGTATGATTCAGTGGCCATTGACGTTGGCGGTTATATGCCTTGCAGTAATTATCGTTTCGTTTGCGGCAAAGGCAACGATTACGCCTTTATCAATGTCTGCTTCGTATATCATCGGATTTTTCATCGCATATATTTTTCAATCAAATGGAACAGATCCGGGTGGCGGAAAAACCAACAACTTATGGATAATCTGGACTGTGATAATAGCAGTAACAGCTATAGTTTCATCGATATATGAATTTGTCAGATCGCGAAAATCTACTCGATAAATTCCAGTTTTACGAGATGATTTTGTCTCGATCTGTTATCAAAGCTACCCACTCAACCGTTTCAGAGAGCGGGAACTGCTCCACGAGGGTGGCGAGTAATCAGCGTGAATAGACGCCGTTTTATTCACGCTATTGTCCCAAGGCATGTGGAGACGGTATGCTTGCTTCGAAAGTAATAAATTGCGCATTGCGGCGCGTGAAAAGAATTCGCATCCCATCGCACGGCGTCAGCCGTATATCACCGGAGGATCGTATGATGAAAAAAATATTCAAACGGGGGATCGTTTTATTGATTGCCGCGGCGATGATCGCGCTCGGCGTCAATGCCTTTGTCGCCGGGTCCGCCGCAAGCCGGATAATCGGCGAAGAAGAAGCCGCGGAGCTTACCGGCGCGGATTGCATTATAGTTTTGGGCGCCGGAGTATCGGGCGGAGAACCGACCGCGGTGCTTGAAGAAAGGCTTACGAAATGCCTGGATCTGTACCGGGCGGGAGTGTCCGGCAAAATCATTATGAGCGGCGACCACGGCAGAGAAGACTATGACGAGGTCAACGTGATGAAAGATTACGCGGTAAGGAACGGGATCCCATCGGAAGACGTATTTATGGATCACGCCGGTTTTTCGACTTATGACAGCATTTACCGCGCAAAAGAGATATTCAAAGCCGAAAAAATCGTGATCGTATCGCAAAAATATCATTTGTTCCGGGCGCTGTATATCGCCGAAAGGCTCGGTTTGGAAGCCTATGGCGTAAGCGCCGACAGGCCGCAGCGCGGCGCTTCGGCCGCGCGGGAAGCGCGGGAGGTCCTGGCGAGAAACAAGGATTTTATAAAATGCTTATTCCTGCCCGAACCGGTTTATCTCGGCGAAGCGATACCCGTAAGCGGGAATGGCGATATTACGAACGACCGGCAATAAGCCGCCCGAGGGAAACAGAGTACGCCGCAGAAAACGGAGGTCAAATGAATGAACAAAGATATTTGTGTGCCTTGTGAGAACGGATTTGTCAATATTCGGGTAGGTGCGATCATTCTGAAAGACGGAAAATTTCTTATGGCGGGAAATAACAGGAGTCCGGAGTATATGTATTCTGTCGGGGGCAGGATAAAATTCGGCGAAACCGCTGAAGAAGCGGTGGTTCGTGAAGTATTTGAAGAGACCGGCGTTAAGATGGAGATCGACCGTCTTGGATTTATCCATGAAAACTTTTTCTACGGTGACTCGGATACAAAGCGCGGAAAGCTGATTTATGAGATATCCTTTTTCTTTTATATGAAAGTTCCTGAAAATTTCGAGCCGATCTCAAACAGCTTTACCGAGGACGGCCACAAAGAATTTCTTCGCTGGATATCGCCTGACGATCCCGTCCGTTATTTTCCGGAGTTTTTCAGGACAGAGCTTTTAAAACCGCAAAACGGCGTTAAACATTTTATTACGGATAACAGATGATACCAGAGGCGCGCTGTTGATTTGTTCCCGAGAACGAACGGAGCGGCTGACACCAAAATGAACGTGTCGAGCCATGCGGAGACGGTTGTTCAATTGTCTCGTTAATGTATTTCCTTTCGGGGCGAAAAATCAAAAATTATAAAAAATATCACATAACAAGGAGCCGGCCATGAACGAACAGGCGACCGCAAAACACACGTTGAAGTTAAACTACAAGCGCACGTTCCTTATCGGGTTCGCTTTTTTCGGAATCCTGCTGCTGTGGCAGGTGTACGATTCCTGGTGCCCCACCTTTCTTACCGACATATTCGCAAGGAGGATGTACGATCTTTCCTCGGCGGAGTTAAAACTTGCCGACGCCGACAAGATCCTTAACGTGCAGTGGATAGTCGGAATAATAATGGCGTGCGACAATCTCGCGGCGCTTATACTTTTGCCGATCTTCGGAAATCTTTCCGACAAAACAAAAACCCCTATCGGGAAAAGGATGCCCTATATACTTGCCGGAACGATGGTGTCCGCGCTGGCTTTCCCTTTTATCCCTCTGCTTTTCCACAGCAACAACATCGCCGGGATGATAGTGATAATGGCGATAGTGCTTATATTTATGATGATGTACCGCAACCCCGCCGTCGCGCTTATGCCCGACATAACCCCAAAACCCCTGCGCGCGAAAGCCAACGGGATCATAAACATAATGGGATATCTCGGCGGAGCGTCCGCAACGGTGCTCGGAATATTTTTAAAACTTTCCGATTACATAAACGTTGCCGATTCGGCGCGTAAACTGTGGATAATCGAGATCCCGTTCATAGTCGCCTCGGTGCTTATGGTGATATCCGCTCTCGTGCTGTTTTTCAGCATAAAAGAGAACCGCATCGCCGAGGAGATGAAGGACGAACTGGCGTTGGGCGAACAGATGGCGGCGATCGAAAACCCTGTCGACGACGACGCGCCCATGACCAAAGCCAACAAAAGAATGCTTTTGGCGATACTGGGCGCCGAATTCCTGTGGTTTATGGCGGATAACGCCATCGGCACCTATATCGGAAACTATGTTATCTATTATCTCAACTCGGCTTCGAGCGCGACAATGCTGCTGACCATAATCGGCGGCGCTGCAAGCGTTATCGGTTTTGCCGCCGCCGGCGCGATCGCCGACAGGATCGGCAGAAAATGGACGGTTTCCGGCGGTCTGACTTTGACCGTGTTATCGATGATAGTAATGTGCTTTATCGTCCCGAGCGGGAACGTCACCGGCGAAAACGGCGAGCAGGCGTTCCCCGCGCTTCTGTTCGCGGTGTGGGCTTTGAAGGGATTCGGAATGGCGTTGGTGCATAACTGCTCGTTCCCGATGGTCGTCGAGCTTTGCTCAAACAGAAAGATCGGCAAATTCACCGGGTATTATTACGCGGCGAGTATGTCCGCCCAGACCGTCACTCCCGTGCTTTTGGGATTGGTGTTCAAAGCCACGCTGGCATGGAGGGCGCTCCCCGTTTACGCCGCGATCCTGTTTGCGCTCAGCGCGGCGGCGTTCACCCTGCTTGTAAAGAACATCAAAGCGCGCAAAGTCGAAAACCTACGCGGGCTTGAAGCGATAGAAGGAGACTGATATGGTCCCGGCGATCATAGCCGCCGCGGCGGCGGTCATTGCGGCGATCTGGTTGTTCGCCGTTTTCCCCGGCAGACCGGGCAAAAACAAAAAAGCCCCGTTCGACGGTTTGAACATAGCGCACCGCGGGCTTTACGACAACGGCGCCGGGGTCCCCGAAAACTCGCTCGCCGCTTTCGAAAAGGCCGCGGCGCACGGCTACGGGATCGAGCTTGACGTGCAGCTCAGCCGCGACGGCGAAGTCGTGGTGTTCCACGACGATACGCTCGGGCGGGTATGTTCGGTAAACGCCCGCGTCGACGAACTTGATATGTCCGAACTTTCGTCTCTCGCGCTTTGCGGCGGTCCCGAAAGGATACCGACTTTTTCACGCGTGCTTGAGCTTGTCGGCGGCAGAGTTCCGCTGCTTGTCGAGTTGAAACACGGCAGGCGGGACAAAGAACTTTGCGAAAAGACGCTTGAACTGCTTCGCGGATACAAAGGCGTTTACTGCATCGAAAGTTTCGATCCGCGCATCGTCGGCTTCTTCCGCAAGTCGGCGCCGGATATAATGCGAGGCCAGCTTTCGCAGCCGGCTTCGGAATTCAAAAAGTTCGGGTTTGCGTTCCCGGCGAACGTAATTCTGGGGCATTTGCTTCTCAACTTTATCGCAAGGCCGGAGTTCATCTCCTACCGCATCGGCAAAAAGCCTTTTCCGGTACGGTTCGCCGAACGGTGCGGCGCAATGCGGTTCGGCTGGACGAGTATTGACGAGAGCGCCGAAGAGGATTTCGATTCAGTCATATTCGAGCATTATCACCCGAGAGCGCGGTTCAGATAATCGGCGCTGTCGGGCCGTGGACCGCCGCCGATTTCGGACTTTAATTCTTTAAAACTTGTAATTCAGGAGGCGTTGAATTATGCCCAATATGTTGGATTATATCGCCTGGCGCGGCGATCTCGGCTTTGAAAGCTCGGCTTTGAACGAGGTCGACAGCCTTATTTTCTCGGAACTCGCATATATAAAAATGGACGGCATTGCGCCGGAATCCGACGGCGAAACGGTAACCCTGCGCGAGCTTGAACGGCTTTACCGCGCGGCGGGATACGACCAGTCTTTTCTGGTAAACGACCCTTACCGCACGCTTGCTTCCGCCGCCTCGAGCGCAAGGTTCGGCGGGATACGCGTCGGCAGGTACGTAAACCGCGTCGAACACGACAGCCAGGTACAGTTCTCGGCGGCGACTTTCTTTTTGCCGGGCGGAGACGTCTTTGTCGCCTACCGCGGGACCGACAACACAACAGTCGGCTGGCGCGAGGATTTTAATATGAACTTTTTAAGCGTCACGCCGGGGCAGGCGCAGGCGGCTGAATATCTCAATTCGGCGTTCGGCGCGGCAAAAGGCGGAGTTTACGTCGGCGGGCACTCGAAAGGCGGGAACTTTGCGGTTTACGCCGCGGCGTTTGCAAACCACCCCGAAAAAGCGGAACGTCTGCGCGCGGTCTATTCCTTCGACGGGCCGGGGTTCAACCGTGCCGTCGCCGAAAAAGAGGAATACGCGGCGGTTTTGCCGAAGATAACCAAAATCGTTCCCGAATCGTCGATAATCGGTATGCTGTTGATCACCCGCGAGCCGATTACTCCGGTAAAAAGCGAAGCAAAAGGAATTCAGCAGCACAACCCTTATAACTGGCAGCTGCTGGGCGCGAATTTTCTGCGCGCCGAAGCGGTCACCGGCACTTTTGCCGACGAGGCGCTGAAAAAATGGTGTGATTCGCTTAACGAAAACCAGTGGCGCTGTCTTTGCGACGCGGTTTTCGGGGCGCTCGACGCCTCCGGCGCGACGACTCTTTACGAGATAAATTCGAACAAACTCACAAATTACAACGCGATAGCTCGCGCCCTTTTCAGCACCGACAAAACCGTTTATAAAGGGTTTACCGAAGCGGTGAAGCTTTTGGCTGTATCGGGCAAGGACGCCGTTCTCGACAGCACGAGGCGCAAGCTGGAACACTCGGAAAAACGGAGGTGACGCGATGAAAACGATATATCTTGCGGGGGGATGCTTTTGGGGTACCCAAAAGTTTTTCGACCGGTTGGCCGGGGTAAGGAACACCGTAGTCGGATATGCCAACGGATCGACCGAAAACCCCACCTATGAACAGGTCAAACACGGCAGCGGACACGCCGAAACGGTAAAGATCGAATTCGATGAATCGGTCATAGCCCCCGAAAAACTGCTTGAACTTTATTTTCTCACGATCGATCCGCTTTCGGTCAACCGCCAGGGCGAGGATTCGGGCGTGCAGTACCGCACCGGGATTTATTATACCGATGAATCTCTTCTCGCGGCGATCGAATCGGTGGTAAAAGCGCAGGAAAACGCGGTCGGCAAACCACTTGCGGTGGAGGTGCTCCCGCTTGAGAATTTCTTTTGCGCCGAGGAATATCACCAAAAATACCTCGACAAAAATCCCGGAGGCTACTGCCACATACCCAAAAGTCTTTTGAATATGGAGATAAAATGATATGACCGGGACGCAGGCAAAACTAAAAGACCTTATTTCAAAACACAACGACATAGTTTTTTTCGGCGGAGCCGGAGTTTCCACCGAAAGCGGGATCCCGGATTTCAGGTCGGAGGACGGGCTTTACAGCCAAAAATTCGATTATCCGCCCGAAACGATGCTTTCCCACGTGTTCTTTTTCAGCCATACTAAAGAGTTTTACGATTTTTACCGGGCGAAAATGATCTGCCCCGGAGTTAAGCCCAACAAAGCGCATCTCGCTTTGGCGAAGCTCGAACGGGAAGGCAAACTGAAAGCGGTGATAACTCAGAATATCGACGGGCTTCATACCGCCGCGGGCAGTAAAAACGTGTTTGAACTGCACGGATCGGTTTATCGCAACCGGTGTCTGAAATGCGGCAGGTTTTTCGGGTTGGATGCGATCACGGGCTGTTCCGGCGTTCCGAAATGCGTTTGCGGCGGAATAATAAAACCCGAAGTGGTACTTTACGGCGAACAGCTCGAAAGCAATACCGTAAACAGCGCCGTAAGTGCGATATCGCAAAGCGATATGCTTATTGTCGCGGGGACTTCGCTTACGGTTTATCCCGCCGCCGGGTTTTTGAACTGTTTCAACGGCGATTCGCTTGTGCTTATAAACCGCGACCCGACTCCTTACGACGGGCGCGCGGATCTTGTCATCCGCGAAAAAGTCGGCGAGACGTTGTGGGAATGCGTCGGCTGACCGAAACGGAATATCGTTAATACGTTCGCCTTACAGCGAACGTATTTTTTTATTTTGAACTCTTTGCTGTATAACAAGTGCAAAAACTGCTAAAAATACCAACAGAAAAAACACTTTCAGGGGGTTTTAATATGAAAGACAAAAAACGCGATCCCGAGGAATTCGAGATCGAGGATCTGCGCGAGAAAGATCCGTTTGTAAAAAAAGCGGCGAAATTCTCGGCTTTTATTTACCTCGGCCTGGCAATACTGGTCGTGATAGTTGCAACGGTGGGGATATTCAGTATATCGTACAGCGACGAAATGCCTCAGGTATCTGTCCCGAAGGCGGAGCTGAACGACATATCGATTCCCGATATAACAATACCGGACAAGCCCGTGCGCGGCGATCAGAGCGGAGTCACCGCCGATATATCGCTGCCGGACTTATCTGAGAAGCCGGATGAAACTTCTGACGCACCTTCGAAGCCGACGTTTTTCCGCCCCGTCAACGGCAAGACGGTTAAGGATTACAGTATGGACGCGCTTGTGTTTTCGGCGACGATGAAGGATTACCGCGTCCATTCGGGGATCGATATCGAAGCGCCCGTCGGGAGCGAAGTGGTCGCTTATACCGACGGCAAAGTAATAAGCGTGCGCGACGACTATTTTTACGGTACGACGGTGGCGATCCAACACGCCGAAGGAGTGGTATCTTACTATATGAACCTTGATCCCACGCTTAAGGAAGGAATAAAAGAGGGCGTCGAAGTAAAAGCCGGGCAGGCGATCGGTTCGGTCGGCACGGGAGCAAGGATCGAAAGCGCGGACGCTTCGCACCTGCATTTCGAACTTCGGGTAAACGGATCGCTTACCGATCCGGCAGGCGAACTCCCGGAATAATTCCGCAAAAACGTTACAGAAAGCGCTTACGGGTTTTATCCGGAAGCGCTTTACTTTTTTCGCCCGGCGTGATATAATGACGGAAAGCAAAAAGCGGAGGATATTTATGGATATAATCGCAAAACTCGCCTCGGAACTCAATATTCGTCCTACTCAGGCGGAAGCGGCGGTGAAGCTGATCGACGAGGGGAACACCATACCCTTTATCGCACGGTACCGCAAAGAAGCGACCGGATCGCTTGACGACGACATACTGCGCGACCTGGGCGAAAAACTGGAATTTTACCGCACGCTCGACGCACGCCGCGCCGACGTCCGCAGACTTATTGACGAGCAGGGCAAGCTCGATGACGAACTGATCGCCGCGATCGAAAACGCGCAGACGCTTTCCGAACTCGAAGACATTTACCGTCCCTACCGCCCGAAACGCCGCACACGCGCTTCGATAGCCGCGGAAGCGGGGCTTGTGCCGCTTGCCGAAACGATGCTGGAACAGGACGTGAATACCGATATCGCCGCCGAGGCCGAAAAATACGTCGACCCCGAAAAGAAGATAAACACCGCGCAGGACGCGCTTAACGGCGCGATGGACGTTATTGCAGAACGCGTCTCCGATAACGCCGAATTCCGCAAATGGATAAGGGAACACACCGCCAAATACGGCAAACTCGTATCGAAATCCAAAACCGAAGAAGACAGCGTTTACCGGCTTTATTACGATTATTCCGAACTGCTGTCGAGAATGCCTTCCCACAGGATCCTTGCCGTGAATCGCGGCGAAAACGAGGGAATACTCAGCGTAAAAGTGGAGATCGACGGCGAATATATATGCAATTGGTTGAAATCGAGAATGCTTTCGGCAAAAGAATGCAGTTCAAGCGAATACATAAGAAAAGCCGTCGACGACGGCTATGAAAGGCTTATCGCGCCTTCGATACAGACCGAGATGCGCAATATGCTTACCGAATCGGCGCAGGAGCAAGCGATAAAAGTTTTCGGCGAAAACCTTAAAAACCTGCTTATGCTTCCGCCCGTCAGGGGGAAAGTCGTCATGGGGTTCGACCCGGCTTACCGCACCGGGTGCAAGATCGCCGTTGTTGACGACGTCGGCGACGTGCTTGCCACCACGGTCGTTTATCCCACCCCGCCGCAGAACAAGACCGCCGAGGCTAAGGAAGCGCTTAAAAGACTGATAAACAAACACAAGGTGGATATAATCTCTATCGGAAACGGCACCGCCTCGAAAGAAAGCGAAATATTCGTCGCCGAACTGATAAGCGAACTCGACCGGCCGGTAAGTTATATAATGACCAACGAGGCGGGCGCCTCGGTTTATTCGGCTTCGAAGCTCGCCGCCGAGGAATTCCCGCAGTATGACGTTTCGCTGAGAAGCGCGGTTTCGATAGCAAGAAGGCTTCAGGACCCGCTCGCCGAGCTTGTAAAGATCGATCCGAAAGCGATCGGAGTCGGGCAATATCAGCACGATTGCGACCAGAAATTGCTCGATCAATCGCTCGCCGGGGTAGTGGAATCCTGCGTTTCGGGCGTCGGAGCCGACCTGAACACCGCGTCGGTATCGCTGCTTTCGCATATCGCCGGGATAAATAAAAAGATCGCAAAAAGTATTTACGATTACCGCACGGAGAACTCCCGCTTTAAAACGCGCGCCGAATTACTTAAAGTAAAAGGCGTGGGCGAAAAAGCCTATAAACAGTGCGTAGGATTCCTTCGCGTGCCGGAAAGCAAAGAGGTCCTCGATAACACCGCGGTCCACCCCGAAAGCTATCCCGCGGCTTATGCGCTGCTGCAAAAACTCGGCTATACCTCCGACGACGTAAAGGCGCGCAAGATCGGCGGGCTGAGATCGAAAGTCGAATCGGGCGACAAAGAACGCCTTGCTTCCGACCTCGGTATAGGCGTTCCGACAATGATGGATATAATAAGCGAACTTGAAAAACCCGGGCGCGACCCGCGTGACGAACTTCCGCCGCAGATATTGCGTACCGACGCAATGGATATATCTTACCTCAAACCGGGAATGGAATTCCAGGGAACCGTACGCAACGTCGCGGATTTCGGGGCGTTCGTCGATATCGGCGTACATCAGGACGGGCTGGTGCATATAAGCCGTCTGAGCAAACGTTTCGTGAAACGCGCTTCGGACATCGTGAAAGTCGGAGATATCATAAAAGTGAGAGTGATCGACGTTGACGTTGCAAAAAAACGCATTTCTTTGGAAAAAATCGATTAAATACGCAAGAAAGCTATTGCATTCTTTCAAAAAGTGTTGTATAATTCAGCATTATTAATTCAATCGGAGGAGATCATCATGCAAATCAACAACGCCTACCTCGCAGAGGTATATCAAAAAGTCGAAAAACGCAACCCCGGTGAAAAGGAATTTCTCCAGGCGGTGGGCGAAGTGCTTGAATCGCTTGTTCCCGTTATAGAAAAACGCCCCGACCTTGTAAGCAGCGGCGTTGTGGAACGGCTGGTCGAGCCGGAACGGTTTATTCAGTTCCGCGTCGCCTGGACGGATGACAGCGGCAAGGTTCAGGTGAACCGCGGGTTCCGCGTTCAGTACAACAGCGCGATCGGTCCTTATAAAGGCGGTCTGCGTTTTCATCCCAGCGTTTGTTCCTCGGTGATCAAATTCCTCGGATTTGAACAGATCTTCAAAAACTCGCTCACCGGGCTGCCCATGGGCGGCGGCAAGGGCGGTTCGGATTTCGACCCGAAGGGCAAATCGGATAACGAGGTAATGCGCTTCTGCCAGGCGTTTATGACCGAACTGCAAAAATACATCGGACCGGATACCGACGTTCCCGCCGGGGATATCGGCGTCGGAGCAAGAGAGATCGGCTTCCTTTTCGGCCAATACAAACGCATCCGCGATGAATTTTCCGGCGTGCTCACCGGCAAAGGCCTCACCTACGGCGGTTCGCTTGCAAGAACGCAGGCTACCGGTTACGGGCTTTGCTATTTCACCGACAATATGCTTAAAAAGAAAGGCGATTCGTTCGTCGGCAAAAAAGTCGTCATAAGCGGCTCGGGCAACGTCGCCATCTACGCCTGCGAGAAAGCGACTCAGCTCGGCGCAAAAGTCGTTGCAATGTCTGATTCCAACGGTTACGTATATGACGCAAACGGCATAAATCTTGCGGTAGTTAAGCAGATTAAAGAAGTAGAGCGCGGCAGGATAAAAGAATACGCGGCTCGCGTTCCAGGCGCGGTTTATACCGAGGGCAAGGGGATCTGGAACATCAAATGCGATATCGCTCTCCCCTGCGCTACGCAGAACGAACTTAACGGCGACGACGCCAAAGCGCTCATCGCCAACGGCGTTAAATACGTCGCCGAGGGCGCGAATATGCCCTCGACACCCGAAGCCATCGAACTTTTCCTTGCAAACGGGATCTATTTCGGCCCGGCAAAAGCAGCGAACGCCGGCGGCGTTGCCACTTCCGGTCTTGAAATGAGCCAGAACAGTATGCGTCTTTCCTGGACTTTTGAAGAAGTCGACGAAAAACTTTGCGGTATTATGAAGAACATATTCGAAAACGCTTCCGCCGCCGCAAAAGAATACGCACAGGAGGACAATCTTGTCGCCGGGGCGAACATCGCCGGGTTCCTCAAAGTCGCCGAAGCAATGAAGGCTCAGGGCGTGTTATAATTATCAGCGTGTTATAATTATCAATCACGGAAAAACGTCTTTCCCCGAAACGGGAAAGACGTTTTTTTACAGAAAAAGCGGCGGCGTTTACCGGACACCGCCGCCTTCTCTTACGGCCGACTTGCGTCGAACGTATGAATGAAAGGAACTTTATATGAAGAAAGACGTTGCAATCAACTTCTTGACAATATTATAGTTAGCCGAGGCTAACTTGTCAATAGGAAAATCAAAAATTTTTTAAATTTTTTTCGCCTTGAAAAATCCGGCGTCGGACGGTCAGATGTCGGAAAACTCGGCTGAGACCAACGCCAGAAGATAAAGCGGAAGGCTGTCGGAAAGTTCAAACTCGGCAAACGCCGTAACGTCGGCCAGCGCGCAGCGTATGACAAACGAAAGGCGTTCACCGTGCGGAGCGCGGGAATGCTCGGTTTTCAGTTCCCACATACTGCCCGAAGCGAGCATACGCATAAGATAAACATCGGGTGTAAGCCCGCGGCTGTCTTTGACAAAGTCGGCGCGGGTCATGCGCTCGCGGCTGATATATTCGCAATAATCCGGTTCGAGCGAGGTTATTGCCGAAACGCGGAACCGGGCGATCCCGTCTTCAACGTTCCCCGAAAACTCCAGTCGATTGTCGACAGACGCCGCCGCAAGGTCGGACGCGGCAACCGCGAGCGCCGCGGCAAAAGACCGTTCCGAGCCGAAAACCGTTATCTCACGCGGGAGAGGCGAACCGACAAACCCGACTTTCGGGTCTGCCGCAAGGCCTTCAAGAGCGCTCATTATCCCGCGCAAAGTCCCGACGGCGTCGAAGGGACGCATATCCTCTTTACTTGCGCCGCCGATAATTATTCGCATCATATCCGCAAGGTGACGCGCCGACCGCGTCGCGATGCGGTCGGGGCGTCGGCCGGCGGAATTCAGCAGCCTTGACGCCGATGCGCTTGTAAGATGCTGGTCGTAGCCCGAAATTGCGGAATACGCTTCAAGCACGCAATCGCAAAGCTCCGAAGACACTGTGTTGAACAGTAAGAAGGTGATTCCGCGCCCTTTCGCGGCGATCGCGTTGCAGGCGATTCCGCCGCGCAATCCTACCCCGGCGGCGCGCCCCGGCGCAAGGGTCCTTATCCTTTCGCATTCCGAAGGAGCAATGAATTTCCCCACCGAAGCGCCTTTGCGCAAAAAAGGGATCTGTTCCGCGGCGGCGCGGTTTTTATGGCGTATTATAAGATTTTCGTCGATTATCACGGCGGGAACATCGATGCCGGAGATCAGTTTTTCCGATCCCTCGGCGGCTGCTTCCGCCAGATCAGTTACGTTTATAAGCATACCTGTACCGTTTTAAAATTATTCAAGACTTTCCGAAACGCTTTTTGCAAACTTCACCGCCGCCATCGCGTCGGATCCGTAGAAATCGGCGTGCATGGCCTCGGCGTATTCAGGGGTGAGCACCGCGCCGCCGACCATAACTTTAACTCCGGGAAGTTCGCGCTTGATAAGCCCGACAGTCTCGCTCATCGCGGGGACGGTGGTGGTCATAAGCGCGCTCAGCCCGACGATCTGCGCGTTGTTTGCGCGCGCTGCTTCAAGCACGCGCTCCGGTGCGACGTCTTTCCCGAGGTCGACCACTTTGAACCCGTAATTTTTCAAAAGAGTCACAACGATATTCTTGCCGATGTCGTGGATATCGCCCTTCACTGTAGCCATTACCACGGTGACCGAAGGCCTTTCGCCCTTGCCCTCGAAAGCTGAACCGATCACCGCGAAAGCGGCTTTCGCCGCCTCGGCTCCGCCCAGCAGCCTGGGAAGGAAGATCTTCTTTTTCTCGTATCCTTCGCCCAGATCATTCAGCGCCGGGATAAGCGACCCTTCGATAATGTCCATCGGTTGTTTGCCGGCGGCTATCTCCTCCGCCGCTTTTTCCTTAGCCGTGCCGGAAAGCCCGCGCAGGACCGATTCGTAAAGCGTTATCCCGCCGTTTTTTTCTTTGCCCGGCGGCAGATCGGGTTCGCCGCTTTCTTCATACGAAAAGCCGAATTCGCCGCAGGCGGAAGGGTCGGCAAGCACGGTTTTGGCGGTTTCCGAGGCAGGATTGATTATCGCCGCGCTCAGACCGCGGTTGACCGCCGCGCCGAGGAACGAAGCGTTTATCCGTTCCCGGTCCGGCATACCGAACGATATGATTGATACCCCGAG
>CAMZED010000034.1 GCA_947305675.1 uncultured Clostridia bacterium
AGCCTCGCTGTTGAGAATAAGCGAACTGCTCGATTCCAAACCCGACGTCGCCGACCGCGAAGGCGTAAAGGATCCCGGCGCGCTCAAAGGCAATATCGAGTTCCGCAATCTCACCTTCCGCTATCCCGGTACCGAATACGACGTTCTTTCGAACGTTTCTTTCAGCATAAAAGCCGGCGAAAGCGTAGGCATCGTCGGCAAGACGGGTTCGGGTAAGACGACGTTGGTCGATCTTATACTTCGCACGTATAACGTACCCGACAACACGCTTTTTGTCGACGGATACGACGTTAACGATATCACCATCGAAAGCGTGCGCCGCAACGCCGCTTACGTCCCGCAGGATAACTTTCTGTTCAGCGACACGATCGAAAACAACATCGCTTTCGCTTCCGACGCGGGCGATTTTTCGGCGGTCGAGCAAGCCGCGCGTTTTTCCGACGTTCACGATAACATAGTCGAGTTCACCAACGGCTATCAGACGGTGCTCGGCGAACGCGGCGTTACCGTTTCCGGCGGGCAGAAGCAGCGTATATCGATCGCCCGGGCGATAATGAAAGACGCGCCGATCCTTATACTCGACGATTCGGTTTCGGCTGTCGACGTTAAGACCGAAAAGACTATCCTTTCCAACCTGCGCTCGCTCAGATCCGGCAAGACGACGATACTCATCGCTCACCGCATTACGACAATAGAGAGTATGGATAAGATCGTTTTCATCGAAAACGGCACGGTGATCGCCGTCGGACCGCATAAAGAACTTTATGAAACCTGCCCCGCTTACCGCAATATGGTCGACCTGCAAAAGCTCGACGACCTGGAATCGGGACGCTGAAGCGAAAGGGGAGTTGTCAAGATGTATGAATTTTTCCCTTTGATCGTAGTCGGAGCGGTTGTCGGCGTTTTGTCGATAGTTTTTCTCGTCGCTTATCTTTCGATAAAAGACAAAAAAGAAGCCATCGGGTTTGACCGGAATATGAAAGATTCCGAGATAACCAAAAGACTTCTGAAATACGCCCGCCCGCATCTGAAGAGCTTTATACTCGTTTTGCTGCTTATGATCTTCTCGATCGCTTACGATATAGTTTCTCCGCTCATCGTCGGCAATATCGAAGAGATGATCAAATCCGATTTTCCGCTTTCAAAACTGTTCGTTTACGTCGGCGTTTACGCCGGAATACTTATCGTATCGCAGATCTGCTCATATTTTCAGGCGATAATATTGCAAAAAACCGGGCAAAAGATCCTTTCCGCGATCCGCGAAGATCTGTTCAGGCACATCGAAAGCCTCTCGCACGAGCAGCTTAACGGGATGCCCGTCGGCAAACTTGTCACCCGCGTCACAAACGATACCAACGCGATATCGATGATGTTCACGAATATCATCGTAAACCTTTTGAAGAATGCGTTTATAATAGTCGGAGTGCTCGCGGCAATGCTCCTGCTGAACTATTTGTTCACGCTTATGATACTTTGCTTTGTGCCGTTTATCGTTCTTTTTACGGTCATATTCCGCAAATTCTCTCGCAAGGCATATCGCAAAGTCAAAGACGGCACGACAGATATAAATACCTTTTTGTCTGAGAACCTTTCGGGTATGAAGATCATTCAGATTTTCAACCGCGAGCGTTATAAACAATCGGAGTTCGAGGCCAAGAACAAGTCGCTCGGCAAAGCGAAGCGCGCTCAGATATTCACGTTCGGCATATTCCGCCCGGTCGTCTATATGCTTTATATATCGTCGGTGCTTTGCCTGCTTTATCTCGGCGGCAGAGGTTATATAAACGATATCGCGTTTCTCGGACAGTCGATCACAAGCGGTACGGTCGTCACGTTTTATATGTACATATCAAAGTTTTTCAACCCGATCCAAAGCCTTGCCGAACAGTTCAACTGGCTTCAGTCGGCGTTTGCTTCCGCCGAAAAGATCTTTACTGTGTTCGATATCAAGCCCGATGTAGTCGATACCGAAAACGCGCGTGAGATCGGATCCGTCCGCGGCGACATCGAGTTCCGCAACGTCTGGTTCGCATATGTGAAAGACGAATGGGTACTGCGTGACGTGTCCTTCAAAATCAAAGCCGGCGACACTGTCGCTTTTGTCGGCGCGACGGGTTCGGGAAAGACTACCATCCTTTCGCTGCTCTGCCGCAATTACGATATCCAGAAAGGCGAAATACTGGTCGACGGCATAAATATAAAAGATATAAAGATCTCGTCGCTCCGCAGCCATTTCGGCCAGATGCTTCAGGACGTGTTCCTCTTTTCCGGCACCGTAAGGTCGAATATTCTGCTGCATAAAGACGGCGTAAGCGATGAAGAAGTGATGGAAGCCTGCCGTTACGTCAACGCCGACAAGATCATTGAACGCCTTCCCAAAGGGCTCGACGAGGAAGTGCGCGAACGCGGGAACAATTTCTCGGCAGGACAGCGCCAGCTCATATCTTTTGCCAGAACGATAATTCACAAACCCGAGGTTATGATACTCGACGAGGCTACCGCCAATATCGATACCGAGACCGAGGTGCTTATACAGGATTCGCTTGAAAAGATGATGAAGATCGGAACACTGCTTATTGTCGCTCACCGGCTTTCCACCATTCAGCACGCCGATAACATAATCTTTCTTTCCCACGGCGAAATAATCGAAGAGGGCACGCACGCCCAACTGCTCGAAAAGCAGGGCAGATATTTCGATCTGTATATGCTTCAGTATGAGCAAAACGAGATCAAGAACAATAAAGGAGTATAAACATGAGTTCCAAAGTCTATTTTACCGATGAAGTTTCGCCGCTCGAGGTGCTTAAACTTTTGAAAACCGTCGAGAAAAAGCTTACCGGGAACGTGGCGGTAAAAGTCCATTCCGGCGAAGAGGGAAACCAGAACTTTATCCGCCCGGATTTCTGGCGTCCCGCCGTTGAATACGTCGGCGGCACCGTAGTCGAGTGCAACACCGCGTATGACGGCGCCCGCAACGAGACCGCCAAGCATCTTAAAACGATAAAAGAACACGGCTGGAACGAGTTTTTCGATTTTGATCTTATGGACGCCGAAGGCCCTGATCTCGTCATCGATTATCCAAACGGATTAAGGATCAAAAAAGATTACCTCGGAAAAAATATCGCAAAATACGATTCGATGCTCATACTTTCGCATTTTAAAGGCCATCCGATGGGCGGATTCGGCGGCGCGCTGAAACAGCTTTCAATAGGCTGCGCTTCGTCTTACGGCAAAGCGTATATCCACGGCGCGGGCGAACCCGAAAAGATATGGACCGCCGACCACGATTCTTTCCTTGAATCGATGGCGGACGCGGCGGGCGCGGTCATCGATTATTTCAAAGGGAATATCGTTTATATAAACGTAATGAAGAATATGTCGGTGGATTGCGATTGCTGTGATGTCGCCGAGGATCCCTGTATTGCCGATATCGGCATACTCGCGTCGACCGACCCCGTGGCGATCGACAAAGCCTGCCTCGACCTTGTTTATGCTTCGAAAGATCCCGGCAGAGATCATTTTATCGAACGCGTCGAATCGCGCAACGGCGTCCACACCGTCTATTCCGCCGAAAAACTCGGTTACGGCACGACCGATTACGAACTTATAGAACTTTGAGCAGACCGTAAAAAGAAAATATTTGACATTCACGCCGTATGGTGTTAAAATAATACGAATAAAGCATATCCGCACGGAGGATATTCGTTATGTCTGTTAAAAAAACAATTTTTACCGGCGCCGCGACAGCACTGATCACCCCGTTCAAAGACGGCGAGGTCGATTATCCGGCGCTTGAGAATATACTTGAATTTCAGATCGCCGGCGGGATCGACGCGCTTGTTATATGCGGAACCACCGGCGAACCCGCCACGCTTGACGATGATGAACACCGCAAGGTACTCGATTTTTGCATTCGCAAAGTCGACCGCCGAGTTCCCGTTATCGCCGGGACCGGGTCAAACAGCACTCAATATGCCGTCGAACTTACAAAATTCGCCGAGTCCGCCGGCGCCGACGCCGCTCTGCTGGTCACTCCTTATTACAACAAGTGTTCTCAGGCGGGGATCGTAAAACATTTCTGCACGGTCGCCGATTCGGTCGATATCCCCTGCGTGCTTTATAACGTGCCGTCCAGGACCGGGTTCTGCATCTCGCTCGAATCATACAAAGAGCTTTCCAAACACCCGAATATCGCGGCTGTCAAAGAGGCGAGCGGAAAGATCGAACTTATGCTGGAAGTGCTTGAATCCTGCGGCGACGGGCTGGATCTTTACGTCGGTGACGATCACCTTATCGTCCCGATCATGAGTATGGGCGCAAAAGGCGTTATTTCGGTCTTCTCCAACATAATGCCGGGCGAAACTTCGCGCATCGCACGGCTCTGTCTCGAGGGTGATTTTGCTTCCGCGGCAGAATTGCAGCTCAAATATTTAAGGCTTATGAACGCAATGTTCATGCAGGTAAATCCGATCCCCGTCAAGACCGCAATGGCAAAAATGGGGTATTGTCTTAACGAATTCAGAATGCCGCTGTGCCCGATGAGCGATGAAGAAAACGAAAAGCTCTATTCGCATATGCGCGAACACGGTTTGGGTCGCTCGCTATGAAAATAATCGTCAACGGCGCCTGCGGACGAATGGGCAAAGAACTCATCTCCGCGGCAAAATCAAATAATATCGAAATCGCCGCCTGCGTCGACGTTTGTTCTTGCGCAAACGGCGATCTGCCTTTTTACCGGAACCTCGCCTCGGTCGACGTAAAAGCCGACGTCCTTATCGATTTTTCAAACCACGTTTCGATCAACGATATAAGCGCTTTCGTCGCTTCCAACCCGCTGCCCTGCGTTATCGCAAGCACCGGCCATACCGAAAGCGAGCTTGCGCTTATGCGCGCTATGGCGGAATCGGTCCCGGTGTTTTATTCCCGCAATATGTCGCTCGGGATAAACGTGCTGATCGATCTTTGCCGCTGCGCGGTAAAAGCCTTCGGCGGCGAATGCGATATTGAAATAATCGAAAAACATCACAGAAACAAACTCGATTCTCCTTCCGGCACGGCTTTGATGATCGCCGAAGAACTTCTTCCGCTGCTTCCCGAGGGCGCTTCTTACGTTACCGACCGTTCCGACCGCCGCGCTGTCCGCCCCGCGAACGAGATCGGCATTTCTTCGGTGAGATGCGGCGCGATATTTGGCGAGCACGAGGTGATCATTTCCCACGGAGCCGAATATCTCACGCTTAAACACACCGCCGGCAGCCGCGCCCTGTTTGCCGAAGGGGCGCTGTCCGCCGCCGATTACGTCATGGCTAAGGCACCCGGGATGTATTCGATGAAAGACCTTTTGTCCGAAAAATCCGCACTTCAAAACTAATGCAACGAAAACTGCTAATTGTTGCAAAAAATTATCAGCTTCCGGCTTACTCAGCGTAAATAATGTAATAAAAATGCAACTAAAAATAAAATTAGTTGCATTTTTTGTTGACATTTTGATTATAGGATAGTATAATGTCCGCATACTTGAACGAAAGGGCTGAAAACGATGTCAGTAAAACTCAACATCGAAACGCTCGCCGAAGGACTTGTAAAGCGCTCCGTGTTCGACGATTCGCTTTATAACAAATACGGCGTGAAGCGCGGTTTGCGCAATTCCGACGGTACCGGCGTTCCCGCCGGGATCACGCGCGTAAGCAACGTGCACGGCTATTATATCGACGAATACGCCCGCATCCCCTGCGAAGGCGAACTGTTTTACCGCGGGATAAGCGTTGCCGATATTGCCTCGGCCGCCGACAAACGCGACGGCTTCGCTTACGAGGAGGCATCCTGGCTTCTGCTGTTCGGCTCACTTCCGACAGCTGATCAGCTCGAATATTATATGATGCTCACCGACGAATACCGTGAACTTCCCAAATCGTTTATCGAGGATATGATAATGCCCGCGCCGAGCCGCAACGTTATGAACAAGATCGCGCGCAGCATACTTGCGCTTTACAGTTACGACGACGACCCCGAAAATGCCGCGGTTGAAAACGTTTTGCGTCAGTCTCTCGCGCTTATCGCAAGGATGCCGCTGATCGTCTCGGCGGCTTATCAGGTAAAACGGCGCAGTTTCGATAACGAAACCTTTTTCCTTCACAGCCCGATCTGCGGGCTGACAATGGCGGAAACCATTCTTTCAATGCTACGCATTGACCGCAAATACACGCGCGAAGAAGCGCGATTGCTCGATAAATGCCTGCTTCTTCACGCCGAACACGGCGGCGGAAACAATTCCACCTTCGCGGTGAGAAGCCTTACGTCCTCCGGGACCGACACCTATTCAGCCATATCCGCCGGAGTTGGGGCGCTCAAAGGCCACCGACACGGCGGCGCCAACGTAAAAGTTATGGAAATGCTCGACAGCATAAAAGAAAACGTCCGCGACTATAAGGACGATGAAGAAATAAGCGCTTATCTTAAAAAGATCCTCGCCGGTAACGCCGGCGACGGGAGCGGGCTCATCTACGGTATGGGGCACGCGGTTTATACCTTAAGCGACCCACGCGCAAAGATACTCCGAGCCGCGGCTGAGGAGCATTGCGACCGGTTCGGTCTGCGCGGGGATTTCGAACTGCTCAGCGCGGTCGAGCGCCTTTCGCCGCGGCTTCTCGGCGACAAAATGCAGGAAGGTAACGCCATCTGCGCGAACGTCGACCTTTATTCGGGGATCATCTACCGTATGCTTAATATTCCGCCTGAACTGTTTACACCTTTGTTTGCCATTGCAAGGATGTCGGGCTGGTGCGCTCACCGGCTTGAGGAGCTTATTACCTGCCGCCGGATTATGCGCCCGGCATACCGGCCTTTATTCGGTAAAGTGCCTTATACGGAATTAGAAAACAGAACGGAGGAATGATTATGCCGGGATACACTGTTTCGGAAAAAATAATAAAAAGCCACCTTGTCAGCGGCACTTTGGAGAGGGGAAGTGATATCGCTTTGCGTATCGACCAGACTCTTACCCAGGACGCAACCGGGACAATGGCTTATCTCGAGTTCGAATCGATGGGGATACCGCGCGTAAAAACCGAACTCTCTGTCGCATATATTGATCACAACACCCTTCAGAACGGTTTTATGAACGCCGACGACCATCAGTATATCCGTACCTGCGCCAAAAAATACGGTCTTAAATTCTCGCGCCCGGGCAACGGGATCTGCCATCAGGTCCATCTCGAACGTTTCGGAGCGCCGGGCAAAACGCTTATCGGTTCCGACAGCCACACTCCCACCGGCGGCGGATTGGGAATGCTCGCATTCGGCGCGGGCGGGCTGGACGTCGCCGTCGCAATGGGCGGAGGCGCTTATCACATAACCATGCCGCAGATATACAAAGTTGAACTTGTCGGGGCGCTTTCGCCGTGGGTAAGCGCAAAAGACGTCATTCTCGAAGTGCTGAAAAGGCTTACCGTAAAAGGCGGTGTCGGAAAGATAATCGAATATTGCGGCGAAGGTGTGAAAAGCCTTTCGGTCCCAGAGCGCGGCACGATCGCAAATATGGGTGCCGAGACCGGCGCTTCCACCTCGATATTCCCGTCAGACGTGCGAACTCTGGAGTTTTTAAGAGCGCAGGGAAGAGAAGAAGCGTTTGTTCCGCTTGAACCCGATCCTGACGCCGTTTATGACGGCTGCACCGTCATCGATCTTTCGACCGTCCGCCCGGCGGCGGCTTGCCCCAACAGCCCGGATAACGTTCATTCCGTCGAGGAGATCGGCAATATAAAGATCGACCAGGTATGTATCGGATCCTGCACCAATTCCTCGCTTTCCGATCTTTTAAAAGTCGCGGCGATACTTAAAGGAAAAACCGTCGCCGAAGGCGTAAGCCTTTCGATTGCTCCCGGATCAAAGCAGGTTTACAATATGCTTGCCGAATGCGGTGCGCTTGCCGATCTTATCGACAGCGGAGCCAGGATCCTTGAATCCGCCTGCGGCCCCTGCATTGGGATGGGGCAATCGCCGCAAAGCGGCGGAGTAAGCCTTCGTACCTTCAACCGCAACTTTACCGGCAGAAGCGGCACTGCGGACGCCTCGGTTTATCTTGTCAGCCCCGAAACCGCCGCAATATCGGCTGTTAACGGATGTCTTACCGATCCGCGCACGATTGGAAAAATGCCTCGTTTTGAATTGCCCGAAAGGTTTCACATAAACGATAATATGATAACCGATCCGGCGGAAGAATCGGAATCCGGCGATATCGAAGTGCGCCGCGGCCCGAATATAAAGCCTTTCCCGCAGGGAAGCCCGCTTGCGGACCGGATCGAATGCAAATGTATTTTAAAAGTCGGAGACAACATAACCACCGATCACATAATGCCCGCCGGAGCAAAGATATTGCCTTACAGATCGAACATTCCTTATCTTTCGCGCTTTTGTTTTGAGGTGTGCGATAAAGATTTTCCGTCGAGAGCCGCGGAATGCGGCGGAGGCATTATTGTCGGCGGCGAAAATTACGGTCAGGGCAGCTCGCGCGAGCACGCCGCGCTCGTACCGCTTTATCTCGGCGTAAAAGCCGTTATCGCGAAGAGCTTTGCGCGCATTCACCGCGCAAATCTCATAAACGCCGGGATACTGCCGCTTACGTTCGTAAATGCCGACGATTACGATAAGATTTCGCTTTACGATACTTTGTGTATAAACGACGTCAGGAGCGCCGTTTTAAACGGCGAAAACCTTCGGATCTCGACTCCCGAAGGCGATATCAAAATCGTCTGCCGGGTTTCGGAACGCGATAAAAAAATACTTTTCGCGGGCGGATTGCTCGCTTATACGGTCAGCGAAAGACCGGGAGGTGAAAAATGAGGATCGAAATGAAAACTCCGCTCGTCGAGATGGACGGCGACGAGATGACCAGAGTGATCTGGCAAATGATAAAAGAAAAACTTATTCTGCCTTTTGTCGATCTTAAAACCGAATACTACGATCTCGGGCTTGCAAACCGCGATAAAACCGACGATAAAGTCACCGTGGAAAGCGCCTGCGCCGCAAAGAAATACGGGGTAGCCGTCAAATGCGCGACAATAACGCCCAATGCCGCAAGGGTAAAGGAATACAGCCTTAAACAGATGTGGAAAAGCCCCAACGCCACCGTCCGCGCCGTTCTCGACGGCACTGTTTTCCGCACGCCGATAACGGTAAAAGGGATCGAACCCTATGTGAAAAGCTGGAAAAAGCCGATAACCATAGCCCGCCACGCCTACGGAGATATTTATAAAGCGGTCGAACTTAAAGCCGAAGCGGGATCCAAAGCCGAACTCGTCATCACCGATAAGTTCGGGAACGAGACGAGGACGCTTATCCATCAGTTCGGCGCCGACGGGGTCGTGCAGGGAATGCACAATCTCGACGGCAGTATAGCGGCTTTCGCCCGCAGCTGTTTCAATTACGGGATCGATTGCGGAGTCGACGTGTGGTTTTCGGCGAAGGATACGATAAGCAAGACCTACGACCATCGCTTTAAAGATATTTTCGCCGAGATATACGAAAACGAATACAGAACGCGCTTTGAATCGCTTGGAATCAACTATTTTTACACCCTTATCGACGACGCCGTCGCCCGCGTTATACGTTCCGAGGGCGGATTCCTGTGGGCGTGCAAGAATTACGACGGCGACGTTATGAGCGATATGCTCTCGACGGCGTTCGGGTCGCTTGCAATGATGACAAGCGTGCTGATCTCGCCCGACGGAGTTTATGAATACGAGGCGGCGCACGGCACCGTCCAGCGGCATTATTACGCTTGGCTGAAGGGCGAAAAGACCAGCACTAACCCCATAGCGACTGTTTTCGCCTGGACGGGCGCTTTGCGCAAACGCGGCGAACTCGATTCGATCCCGGAACTTTCGGCGTTTGCCGAAAAACTCGAACGCGCCTGCGTCGAAACGGTCGAATGCGGAATTATGACAAAAGATCTTTACGCCATTTCGTCGCTCGAAAACAAAACCGCCGTAAATACCGAGGATTTCCTGGATTCCGCCGCCGCGCGGCTTCGCGGAAACGTATAGCGCAATATCAACCAACAGGTTATTGACTTTGCCGATTCTTTACTGTATAATGCACTTAATGAAACAGAAAGAAAGGATATTCGTATGGATAAAAAGATCGAACGGTATTTCGGGCGGAATCTGATAAGCAAGCTGTATGTCGTCAGCATAGTGCTTATCGGCGCGGCGGTACTGATAGCCACTCTTTACAGAATATACGTCGGGCTTCCCATCGCGCTCGCCGGAATAGTGCTGTTTTTCGTCTCGGCGGTATTTCGCGTATCCGATAAAGACATCGACGAAAAAGTTGATTCGGCGCTTAAGAATTACGGCGAAGAGTGCATCAAAGGTAAGCATATCGGCAAACGCGAACTGAGCGGGGACGAATTCGTTTATTTCACCGGGTATCTTTGCGATAAACCCAACGTTCGTTTCAAATCCGGAAGCGACGGCAAATTAAGGACAAGCCGCTTCTTCGTCACCGCGGTTTCGGTCACACGGAGCGAGTGCATTGTATGTGCCTCGGTCTACGACCTTTTGGGTGCCTCACCGCGGGAAGACACTTTTATATACCTTACCGCCGAAAGCGATAACTCGCTCACGAGGACCGAACTTGAATTTCCGCGCGGCGTAGTGAAATATACCGCCGCGGACGGGCAGGCATTCTGTTTGCCCGACGACGCTCAGGCGGACGACCTGATCTCGAAAATATCACGCATATAACCTCCAAAACGGTGTAACGCTCCTAAAAAACGGCATGGCAGTGCAAAAACGCTGCCGTGTTGTTTTTTTGACGAAAGTCGAACAAATGTTCTTGACAAACAAATGTTCGGGTGTTATAATGATGTCCCACCCGGATAGGAGTTGATGTTTATGTCGCGCTGTGCGCCGGACGGAAAGATATTTTACAGTTCGAATTTTCACGGGGAAAACGCGGAAGGAAAAAAGATAAGGACGGTATTGCATTGTGACGGGAACGCTTTTTACGCTTCCTGCGAATCGATCGCCCATCCCGAATATAAAACAGTCCCGTTTGCGGTTTGCGGCAGCGAGGAGGATCGCCACGGGATAGTGCTTGCCAAAAACGAACTTGCCAAAAAATTCGGAGTTCAGACGGGCGAGACTGTCTGGAAGGCAAAGCAGAAATGCCCTTCTTTGGTGACCGTGCGCCCCACTTACGGGCTTTATTCGGATATATCTCAAAAGATGAACCGCATATTTTACGATTATACCGATCTTGTCGAGCCGTTCGGCCTGGACGAAAGCTGGCTTGACGTCACCGGTTCGATCGGGCTGTTCGGCAGCGGACGGGATATCGCCGAGGACATTCGCGAGCGGATAAAAAGGGAACTCAAAATAACCGTTTCGGTAGGTGTGTCGTTCAACAAGATATTCGCCAAACTCGGCAGCGACCTGAAAAAGCCGGACGCCGTAAGCGTTATATCTTACGACGATTACAAAAACACGGTGTGGGGGCTTCCCGTCGAATATCTTTTGTTCATAGGTCGCTCCTGCGGCGAAAAACTGCACCGCGTGGGGATAAAAACCATCGGCGATCTCGCTTTGACCGACCGGGATTTTATGTCGCGCTATCTCGGAAAAAACGGATTGATGCTGCGCGATTTCGCTCTCGGACGGGATTATTCGCCGGTAACGCCCATGGGTTACGAGCCGGAGCCGAAATCGGTAAGCAACGGGATGACGTTCCGCCGCAATCTCGTCAGCGAAAACGATATTTCTTTCGCGGTGAATTATCTTGCCGGTTCCGTCGCCGAACGTCTGAGAAAGCACGGGATGCTTTGCACCACCGTCGCCGTTTCGATGCGCCTTTCGGATTTAAGTGTTATAATACGCCAGGCCCCGCTCGAAACGCCGACCTGTCTCTGCCGCGATATCGCTCGGTCCGCAATGAGGCTTATCGAATCCAACCGCCGTGGGGAAGAGGAGCTTTATTCGATCACCGTCCACGCCGAAAAACTCAGGCGCGGTTCCGAATGCGATCTTCAACAGTCGTTTTTTCCTTCTGAATCCGATCTGCGCTACGAAAAACTCCTTTCGCTCGAGACCGCCGTCGATCGCATAAAAGCCCGTTACGGCAAAAGCGCGGTAAGGATCGCTTCTTCGATCAACAACGGACTTATATAACCTCGAAAGCGGTTGACAAAACGCAGAAGCGAAGCTATAATGTCCTTGACAAAAGTTTTAGGAGGCAGAAATGAAAAAGAAATTATCGTTGATCCTCACAATGCTTATGCTCGGCACGGCTTTATGCTCACTGGTTCCTTCGGCGGAAGAAGACGTAAAATTCGACCACGATGAAGAATATGCCGTAAGCGGGTTCGATACCGCCACCAACGACAACGGTGTATTCATATATCCCAACAACTCGGCGGAAACGCGCGTTATCGGCGCCGACGATTACGGCTTTCGCCAGATGAATCTGCTTATATTCAACGCGGAAGGACTTCTTATCGAAGCCGGCGGCCAGATATATGCCAACACCAACGGAATGAACGGAAGCCCTCAGCTTACCGTAAAAGTTCCCGCGGGCGGGTTTCTTGTCGCTTACGGCAACGGGGCGCCCGGCGCGATCCGCGTCTGCAAGGCGACCGCAATGGAAGGCGCCGTGCTTTATAACGCCACAATGTCGGTGATTTATGAAGTACACGGCGAATATGACCAAAAGACTTCAAAATTAAGATTGAGATACAATGACCCGAAAAAAGCCCCGGAAAACGCGGTGAAATTTCTTTTTGTCGGCAACAGTTCCACTTATTTCAACGGTTCGCCGATCAAATTCAAAGGGCTCTGCCTTGCCGCGGGCAAAGCCGTAACGGTCGATTACTGTACTTTCGGCAGCGCGTTCCTGCACGAATTTGCCGACCCGAACCACGAACGCGGCAGATCGCTCCGCGCAAAACTCAGCAATAACAAATACGATTACGTCGTGCTTCAGGACGCCGCGGCTGCGACATATGAAGACAGCCTTGAATCGATCAGGACGATAATGCCGCTTATTGAAGAAAACGGTGCAAAACCTCTTATGTATATGAGATATTCCTCGTCGGTGGATATCGACGACAGGATTATGTACGCCAAAAAATACCACGACCACTATACTTCGCTCGCGGCGGTGTTCAACGCCGGATGCGCTCCTGTCGCCGATTCGTTCATTATTTGCGCCGAACAGTATCCGCAGATAAATCTTTACGCCGACGACCATTCTCACCATTCGGCGGAAGGCAGTTATCTTATGGCGTGCGTCTGGCTTTATTCCTATCTCGGGATCGATCCGCGCGGCAATACCTATACCGCCAACCTCGATCCGGCAACCGTTTCGGCTTTGCAGAAAGTCGCGTACACCGCTTGTACGGAAGGCTATACTTACACCGATCCTGACAGCGACAGTGTAACTATCGATGGGAAAGAATATTTCAACGTTGCAAAGGACTGCACGTATATCGTCGAGGGCGCGCCTTATTCCGGTGCCTGGACCGACACCGGTTCCGACGGCAATCCACTCGGCAAGCTTACCGACGGTACGTTCTCGGCGTCGGGCGATGACACCACCAACGCCTGTTATAAGGGCAGCACGGTATCGGTCACCGTCGACCTCGGCGTGGAGTATGAAATAAAACGCATTTTGACCGACGTTTACGGCAACGACGGATGGGGTATTGCTTCGCCCGGCACGGCGGCGGTAAGCATTGAGGTTTCTGACGACGGAAAAGAATTCCGCCCCGTCGGCTCCGCCGAACGTTCCGGCAACAAAAACACCGGGAGCGCCTGGGAAAAACGCGAATTCACGCTCGACGTTACCGACG
>CAMZED010000035.1 GCA_947305675.1 uncultured Clostridia bacterium
CTACGACAAACACGCCGTGTTTTCCGTCTTCGCTCAGTTCTGCGGTAACAATATTCGGCCTTTCGATTTCGATCATTCTGTTTACCTCCTCTTAATGTTCGGGACTCAGAAATAACAGCGTATCTATTATTTCGAGTAAAGTTCGACGATAAGGTGTTCTGCTACGTCGAAGTCGATATCGTCTCTTGCGGGCAGAGCAACAACTTTGCCGGCAGCGTTTTCTTCGTCGTATTCAAGCCACTTCGGAAGGGTGCGAAGCGCGTCGCCTTCGAAAAGCGCTTTGAAGTAAGGAAGTTTTTTGGACGAATCTTTTACTGCAACGACCATTCCCGGTTTTACGAGGAACGAGGGGATGTTGACCTTTTTGCCATCGACGGTAAAGTGGCCGTGGTTGACAAGCTGACGTGCCTCGCGGCGGGTGTTAGCCAAACCAAGGCGGTAAACTACGTTGTCAAGACGTCTTTCGATGGTGGTGAGAAGAACTTCACCGGTGACGCCTTTGCTTCTTTCGGCATATTCATAATATTTTCTGAACTGTTTTTCAAGAATGCCGTAAATGAATTTAACTTTTTGCTTTTCGTTAAGCTGAACAGCGTATTCGCTCTTCCTGCCGCGTCTCTTCTGACCGTTGGGATTGCGTTTTGTGGAACCCATCTTGCTCTTGCCGGAATAACCCATAACAGCGGGGGAAATGCCGAGCGCTCTGCAACGCTTAACGATAGGCTGCATATTCTTTGCCATTTTTGTGCCTCCTTATTAAAATCAAACTCTGCGACGCTTAGGCGGGCGGCAGCCGTTGTGAGGGATCGGGGTAACGTCTCTGATAAGGGTGATATCGAGACCGGTAACCTGGAGTGATCTTATAGCGGCTTCTCTTCCCTGGCCGGGGCCTTTAACAAAGACTTCGACAGTCTTCATACCGTGTTCCATTGCGGCTTTCGCAGCGGTTTCGGCAGCCATCTGTGCAGCAAAGGGAGTCGATTTTCTGGAACCTCTGTAACCGAGTTCACCGGCGGACGCCCACGATACCGCGTTGCCCTGCATATCGGTGATGGTAACAATGGTATTGTTGAAACTGGACTGGATATGCGCCTGTCCTTTTTCAATGTTCTTTCTTTCGCGGCGTCTTTTGACTGCCGTCTTTTTCTGAACTTTTGCCATATTAGATCGCTATCCTCCTTTACTTCTTCTTGTTTGCGATAGTCTTGACCGGGCCTTTTCTCGTTCTCGCGTTGGTTTTGGTCCTCTGTCCGCGAACGGGAAGTCCCTTTCTGTGTCTGCTTCCGCGATAGCAATCTATTTCGGTCATTCTCTTGATGTTAAGAGCGACTTCTCTTCTGAGATCGCCTTCTACGATGTAATCGTTTTCGATTACGTCACGGAGTTTTGCAACGTCTTCCTCGGAAAGGTCTTTAACTCTGATATCAGGGTTAATGCCGGTTTTTTTGAGGATCTCGTTAGAGCGGCTTCTGCCTATACCGTAGATATAAGTAAGACCGATCTCTACTCTTTTAGCATTGGGTAAATCAACACCGGAAATACGAGCCATATTTTACTCTCCTATCCTTGTTTCTGCTTGTGCTTCGGATTTTCGCAAATGACCATAACTTTGCCTTTACGCTTTATGATCTTGCATTTCTCGCACATTTTCTTAACAGAAGGTTTTACTTTCATTTTATTACCTCCATTTATTTTGCTCTGAATGTGATTCTGCCTTGTGAAAGGTCATAGATCGAAACTTCTACAGTGACCTTGTCACCTGGAACGACCTTTATATAATTCATTCGCATCTTGCCCGAAATATGGGCGGTTACGACGTGGCCGTTTGTGAGTTTAACTTTAAAAACCGTGTTGGGCAGTACTTCGATAACAGTGCCCTCGCACTCGATTACATCGCTTTTAGCCAGAATAATTCCTCCTTTTCAAATCGCCGAAGTGATATCCTCGCTCAACAAAGATATCGCCTCACGTATAAAGCGGTTTGTGAACCGTGCTTCTGATATACGTCCTTTATCCCCGGGCAGTTCGAGCAGTTTAAGGTGTTTCAGCTTCTTTTTCTTGGGGCGTTCGACCTTTCTGGTCCTGCCGTCCGCGATAAGAACATAACCTTCTTCCGCCGTTCCGACAATCGCGCAGATAACGCCTTTGTCGCGTCCTGCCAGGGAAATTGCAAGTTGTCCCAATAAATTATCCATAGTTTTTGTTCTCACGCCGGGTCGGTCAGGATAACTACGCCGTTTGCCGTGACAGCGATTGTGTTCTCGTAATGAGCGGCGAGGCTCTTGTCTTTTGTAACGACCGTCCAGTCGTTATCGAGAACACGAACGGCGGGGCTTCCCGCGGTGACCATCGGTTCTATGGCTATCGTCATGCCGGGGCGCAGCCGCAAACCGCGGCCGGCGATACCGTAATTGGGTACTTCGGGATCTTCGTGCAGTTCCCTGCCGACGCCGTGACCGACGTATTCCCTTATTACCCCGTAACCGAATCTTTCGACATAAGTCTGGATCGCGTGACCGACGTCTCCGAGCCGGGCTCCTTCGCAAATGGCGTTTATGCCCTCGAAAAAGCTCTGCTTTGTAACGTCGATAAGTTTTTGGGCTTCTTCAGACACTTCTCCGACGGTAAAAGTCGCAGCGCAGTCACCGTGATATCCTTTGTATATCGCGCCGACATCAATTTTAACAACGTCGCCGTTTTTTAAAACGCGCTGTGAAGGTATGCCGTGGATCACTTCATCATTGACACTTATGCAAGCCGACGCCGGAAACCCGCCGTATCCTAAGAACGAGGGTTTCGCGCCGTGCGAGAGGATGCATTTTTTGATCTCACGGTCGATCTGCAGTGTGGTAACGCCCTCGCGGACGTGTTCGCCGCCGATCTCCCGTGCGATCGCCGCTATCCTTCCGGCGTCGCGCATATGGGTGATCTGCTCACCCGTTTTAAGAGTTATCATATTCCGAGAGCCTCTCTTATAAGCCCGGTGACTTCGGCGGGAGTCCCGCGTCCGTCGATCTTCTTCAGAAGGCCCTTATTTTGGTAGTAACCGATAAGCGGTTCGGTTTCGGCATGATAAATGCCTAATCTGTTTTTTACCACCTCGGGTTTATCGTCGCTGCGAACGGTGAGTTCGGCACCGCATTTGTCGCAGGTCTTGCCGTCGGCGGAAGGTGAATGAACCACGTGGTAGCTCGCGCCGCAAGCGGAGCAGAGCCTCCTGCCGCTCATTCGTTCGACGATAGATTCGTCGGGGACATCGATATCCAGCACAGTATCGATCTTTGCGCCCATCTTGTCAAGCGCTTCCGCCTGGGGGATGGTACGGGGGAACCCGTCGAGGATGAAGCCGTTTCGGCAATCGCTTTCGGCGATCCTCTCGCGGACTATACCGATCACCACATCGTCAGAGACCAAAGCGCCCTCGGAGATCGCTTTCTGGGCGGCGAGCCCGAGCGGTGTACCGGCTTTGATCGCGGCGCGGAGCATTGCTCCGGTGGAAAGCGTCGGTATCGACAGTGCAGCGGATATTATGTCCGCCTGGGTGCCTTTGCCGGCACCCGGAGGACCAAAGAGGATAATGTTCATCAACAGACCTCTTAATTAATCAAGAAAACCTTTGTAGTGGCGCATTGTGATCTCGCTTTCGAGTTCCCTGGTGGTTTCGAGTGCAACGCTTACGATAATTATCATCGAAGTGCCGCCGAACACAAGGTACTGGAGAGCGGGTTGACCGGTCCAGGAAAGAAGGACCGGGAAGATCGCCATAAAGGAGAGGAAGAACGAACCGATAAGCGTGACCCTGTTGACGACTTTTTTGATATAGTCGGCGGTGGGCTTGCCGGGACGTAATCCGAGGATCGTGCCGCCGTTCTTTTTGAGGTTGTTGGCAACTTCAACGGTGTTGAACGAGATCGACAGGTAGAAGTATGCGAACGCAACGATAAGAACGAACAGTACGATAACATAGAAGGGATATTCGGAACTTGTAGAAAAATAAGTCTTGATCCCGTTTTCCCACGAGGGGAATATAAGCGCGAGCGTAGCGGGAAGAGTTACGACCGCGTTTGCGAAGATGATCGGCATAACGCCGCTCATAAGCACTTTGACGGGAAGAGTGGTGCTCATTCCGCCGTACATCTTGCGGCCGACCTGGCGTTTAGCGTACTGGACGTTAAGACGGCGTTCGGAATCGGAGAAGAATACGGTGAGGAATACGATGACCAGCATCATCAGAAGTGCAACGATGACCCAGATGAGGTTGTCTCTGATTCCGTTCTCGCCGGAGAGAAGCTCATAGATCATAAGAACGAGCCTTGCGCCTCTGGAGACGATATTGGCAAGAAGTATCATGGATATGCCGTTGCCGATACCTTTGTCATCGATACGTTCGCCGATCCACATTACCATACATGCGCCGGCTGTGAGGCAGACGACTATGACCACTGCGGGGAACCAGCCGTCGGCTATCAGGCCACTGTAATTGTTCTTGATGGTGAGATAGTAACCATAGCCGGTGACCGCGGCAAGTGCGACGGTGACGTAGCGGGTGATCTTTTGGATCTTCTGCTGACCTTCGGGACCGTTCTTGGACATACGTTCAAGCGCCGGGATAGCGATAGTCAGAAGCTGGATAACTATAGACGCTGTGATATAAGGGCTGACGTTGAGCGCGAATAGCGTACCCTGAGAGAAGGCGTCGCCGGAAAGCATATTGAAATATCCGAACAGCGTATCGTTGTTGGCGGACATAAGATCATGGAGTGCGTTTCCGTCGATATACGGTACCGGGATGGCGGAGCCAAGACGGTAGAGTACGATTATGATGATCGTGAAAATTATCTTTTTTCTCAGTTCGGGTACCTTCCACGCATTACCGAACACGCGAAACATTATACCACCTCTGCCTTTCCGCCTGCCGCCTCGATCTTTTCTTTGGCAGTTGCCGAGAAAACGGCTGCTTTAACGGTAAGAGCTTTGGTTATTTCGCCGTTAGCCAACACTTTAAGCCCGTCTTTGGAATCTTTTATAACTTTGTCGCTGACAAGAGTCTGAAGATCGACGACCGAGCCGGCTTCGTATTTGTCGAGCCTGTCGAGGTTGACTATGGCGTAGTTTTTAGCGAAGTGATTGGTAAAGCCTCTCTTGGGGAGCTTCCTGTATATCGGGAGCTGACCGCCTTCGAATCCGGGCCTTACTCCGCCGCCGGAGCGAGCGTTCTGACCTTTGTGTCCTTTGCCTGCCGTCTTGCCGTTGCCGCTGCCCGCGCCTCTGCCTTTTCTGTAATTAGGCCTGGTGGAGCCGGCTGCCGGAGAAAGCTCATGAAGTTTCATAACTTTTTCCTCCTTTTCGGTTATTCAGCATCTTCGACACTGATAAGGTGTGAGATAAGATTGATTTTGCCTTCGATCGCCTTGTCCTGTTCGACAACTTTTACGTCGCCGATCTTTTTAAGGCCGAGCGAGTTGGCGGTAAGAATGTGGTTCTTCTTACGGCCGATAAGGCTTTTTGTAAGGGTTATTTTAACTTTTGCCATTTTGCCGCCTCCTTAGTTTGCAAGCGCTTCGACGCTTATGCCGCGCATTTTGGCGACTTCGTCGGCGTTGCGAAGCTGTTTAAGAGCCTCGAAGGTTGCTTTGACGACGTTGGCGGGGTTGCCGGAGCGGAGCGATTTGCCACGGATATCGCGGATGCCCGCGCTGTCAAGTACGGCACGCATCGTGCCGCCGGCGATTATACCGGTACCGACGGCAGCCGGTTTAAGAAGAACCTTGCCGGCGCCGTATTCGCCGATAACTTCGTGCGGGATCGTGGTTCCTTTGAGGGAAACTTCAACGACGTTTTTCTTTGCCGCCTCGATAGCCTTGGAAATAGCGTCCGGAACTTCGGCCGCTTTGCCAATGCCGTAACCGATATGGCCGGCGCCGTCGCCGACGACCACGAGTGCCGAGAAGCGGGCGATACGACCGCCTTTGACGGTCTTGGATACTCTCTTGGTATCGATGAGAGTTTCTTTAAGTTCAAGTGTGCTGTAATCCTGCTTCATAATTCCCTCGGTAGAACTTCAGGCCGGCTTCGCGTGCCGATTCGGCGAGCGCTTTAATACGGCCGTGATAGAGGTAACCGCCGCGATCGAAAACGACTTCGGAGATACCCTTGTCGAGCGCACGTTGAGCGATAAGCGCGCCAACCTTTTTGGCTGCTTCGACATTTGCGCCTTCTTTGCCGAATTCTTTTTCGGTGCTGGAGGCGGCGACGAGGGTGTTGCCGACGGTATCATCGATCACCTGGACATATATGTTATCGTTGGAACGATAAACACAAAGGCGAGGTCTTGCGGGAGTACCGGAGATTTTCGATCTGACTCTCTTATGTCTGTAAAGTCTTTTTGCGTTTTTATTGTCGCGACTGACCATTTCCTGTTATTCTCCTTTCCCCTATTTACCTGCTTTACCGGCTTTGCGCCTGATTTTTTCATCGGAGTATTTGATACCTTTGCCGAGATAAGGTTCGGGAGGTCTCTTTCCTCTGATCTCAGAAGCGAGCTGGCCGACTTGCTGTTTGTTCGCGCCGGAAACGATAACGGTGTTGGGCTGCGGTACTTCGAAGGCGATTCCTTCGGGTTCTTCGAACACCACGGTGTGCGAATAACCGATATTGAGTACGAGCTTTTTGCCTTCTTTGGCGGCTTTATAGCCGACGCCGTTGATCTCGAGCTGTTTTTTGTAGCCTTCGGTAACGCCGATGACCATATTGTTGATGAGCGATCTGCTCAAACCGTGGAGCGATTTATGCTCTTTGGTTTCGCTGGGACGGTTAACGGTAAGGGTATTGCCGTCGATCTTGATCTCCATAGCGGGATCGATCTTTTCGCAAAGCGTTCCTTTGGGTCCGGTAACGGTGACGAGGTTGTTTTCACTTACGTCAACTTTAACGCCGGCGGGAACGGTAATGTGCATTCTGCCTATTCTTGACATAATTAACCTCCTTACCAGATGAACGCCAGCACTTCGCCGCCGATATTCTGTTTGCGTGCTTCTTTATCGGTCATTATACCTTTGGAAGTAGAAATGATCGCAACGCCGAGACCGTTTTTAACCTTGGGAAGGTCCTGGCTGGAAGCATAGATACGAAGACCGGGTTTGGATACCCTGCGAAGTCCCTGGATGATTCTTTGTTTGTTTTCGCCGTATTTGAGGGTGACCTTGATAACGCCCTGTTTGTTATCTTCGGTAACGGTGTAATCTTTGATATAGCCTTCATCGAGAAGGATCTGGGCGATCGCCTTTTTCAAATTCGAAGCAGGTATTTCAACGGATTCGTGCTTTGCGGAGTTCGCATTGCGGATCCTGGTGAGCATATCTGCAACAACGTCTGTTATTTGCATAACTTTTTATCCTCCTCTTACCAACTTGCTTTCTTCACGCCCGGGATCTCGCCCTTGTAAGCAAGTTCCCTGAAGCAGATACGGCAGATACCGTATTTGCGGAGATAAGCGTGAGGTCTGCCGCATATTTTGCATCTGTTATATTTGCGGGTGGAAAATTTCGGCTCTTTCTGCTGTTTAAGGATCATTGCTTTCTTTGCCATTTTTTATTCCTCCCTTATTCCTTTGCGAACGGAGCGCCGAGAAGCGTAAGAAGTTCTTTTGCTTCTTCGTCGGTGTTCGCGGTGGTTACAAATATAATGTCCATACCCCTGATCTTGTCGATCTTGTCATATTCGATTTCGGGGAATATGAGCTGTTCTTTAAGTCCGACCGAGTAGTTGCCTCTGCCGTCGAACGCATTGGGGTTGATGCCTTTGAAGTCTCTTACACGGGGAAGCGCGATGTTGAAGAATTTATCAACGAACTCGTACATATTCTCGTGTCTGAGAGTGACTTTTGCACCGATCTTCATACCTGCGCGGAGTTTGAAGTTCGAAACCGACTTCTTTGCAACGGTAGGAACGGCTTTCTGGCCGGTGATGGTGGTGAGATCGCCGATAATGTTATCGATGATCTTGGAGTTATCCTTAGCTTCGCTTTCGCAGCAGTTGATAACCACTTTTTCAAGGCGCGGGATCTGCATCGGGCTCTTGTAGTTGAACTTTTTCATCAACGCGGGAGCAACATCGCTGATATAATAATCTTTAAGTCTTGACATTGTTAACCTCCCATTATATTGCGTTTCCGCATTTTACGCAGATGCGGGTTCTTTCGCCGTCGGCGTTTTTAACGTGCCTTACCCGGCGGCCGGCCTGGCAAGTCGGGCAGTAAAGCATAACTTTCGAAGCGTAGATAGCGCCCTCGGTCTTGATTATTCCGCCGGATTCGCCCTGTCTTTTGGGTTTCACGTGTTTGGAAACTATGTGAACGCCTTCGACAATAACTTTGCCTTCGGAGGGAGAAACGCCGATAACTTTACCGACGGCTTTCTCTTCGCCGTTAGCGTATTTTCCGGAGATCACAACAACGGTGTCGCCGGATTTGATATGCATTTTTTTGCTCATTTTTTACGCCTCCTCAAACCACTTCGGGCGCGAGGGAGAGGATCTTCATATATCCTTTTTCGCGCAGTTCGCGGGCTACCGGTCCAAAGATACGGGTACCCTTGGGTTCCTTGTCGTCCTGGATGAGGACCGCCGCGTTGTCATCGAAGCGGACGTAAGATCCGTCGCTTCTTCTGGTGGGCTGAACGGTTCTGACAACAACTGCCTTAACAACGTCGCCCTTCTTTGCTACTCCGCCGGGAGCGGCTTTTTTGACCGAGCAGACGATAACATCGCCTACGCCGGCGTAACGTCTGCCGGTGCCGCCAAGAACACGGATGCACAACAATTCTTTTGCGCCGGTGTTGTCAGCCACTTTAAGACGGGATTCTTGCTGTAACATTGTGTACCTCCTGATTACTTAGCTTTTTCGATAATTTCGACAAGACGCCAACGTTTGTCTTTAGAGAGCGGACGGGTTTCCATGATAAGAACTTTATCGCCGACAGCAGCTTCGTTCTTTTCGTCATGGGCTTTAAAACGTACCGTTCTTTTTATGATCTTTTTATAAAGAGGATGCTTAACGTTGTCGCGGATCGCGACTACGATAGTTTTATCCATTTTATCGGAAACGACTGTTCCGACTCTGGTCTTTCTCAATGCTCTTTCCATCGATCGTTACTCCTCTCTTACGCCTTTTTTTCTGCAAGTTCTTTCTCGCGGATCACCGAGAGCAGTCTTGCAATCGTCTTTTTGGTTTCGACGATCTTCATCGGATTGTCGAGCTGGTTAATGGAATGCTGAAAACGAAGGCGGAAGAGGGCTTCTTTCTGGTCAGCCAGGTTCTTCTTGAGTTCAGACATCGGCATTTCCCTTATTTCTTTAATGTTCATTTTCTACCTCCTATTTCTCGAGGTCGGCCTTGGTGGCGAACTTGCATTTAAGCGGAAGTTTGTGCGACGCGAGACGCATTGCTTCGCGTGCTTCTTCCTCTGTAACGCCGTCCATCTCGAACATAACTCTGCCCGGTTTGACGACAGCCACCCAGTATTCGGGCGAACCTTTACCGGAACCCATACGGGTTTCAGCGGGTTTTTCGGTAACCGGCTTATCCGGGAAAATCTTTATCCAGACTTTACCGCCGCGTTTGACGTATCTTGTCATTGCGACACGGGCGGCCTCGATCTGGTTGCTGGTGACCCAGGCGGGTTCGGTAGCGACAAGACCGAAGGAACCGTAGGTGACTTTGTTTCCGCGGTAAGCGCGGCCGGTCATACGGCCTCTCTGAACTCTTCTGTATTTAACTCTTTTAGGCATTAACATTGCGTTTACCTCCTTCACGGCGTGCGGGACGGTCGCCGCGCTGTTCACGACGGGCGGGACGGTCTTCGCGTGCAGGACGATCTTCACGGAACGAGCCGCGTTTAACTTCGGGGAGTACTTCGCCCTTGTAGATCCATACCTTTATGCCGATCTTGCCATAGGTGGTGTTTGCCTCCCAGAAACCGTAATCGATATCGGCCCTGAGAGTCTGCAGAGGAATGGTTCCCTCGTGATAATGTTCGCTTCTTGCGATCTCGGCGCCGCCGAGTCGGCCGGAAACGCAGACCTTTATACCTCTTGCCTGGAGGCGCATAGTCCTGCCGATAGCCTGTTTCATGGCGCGGCGGAACGAGATCCTCTTTTCGAGCTGCGCGGCGATATTTTCGGCGACGAGCTGAGCGTTGAGGTCAGGCTGTTTGATCTCGATAACTTTCACGTCAACGCTGACGTTGGCGGGAACTTTAAGGAAGTCGGCGATAGTCGATTTGAGTTTTTCGATCTCGGTGCCGCCCTTACCGATGATGATACCGGGTTTAGCGCAGTGGATGATAACTCTTATACGGCTGTTGTCGCGTTCGATCTCGATTTCGGGAACGCCCGCCGGCATAAGTTTTTCTTTAAGGAACCTGCGGAGGTTGTAGTCGGATACCAAAGTGTCGCCAAAAGTTTCGTCTTTGGAATACCAACGGGAACTCCAATCTTTTATAACGCCGACGCGTAAGCCGTGCGGATTAACTTTCTGTCCCATTTTTACGCCTCCTGTTCTCTTTCTTTAAGCACCATGGTTACGTGAGAGGTACGTTTCATTATTCTGAACGCTCTGCCCTGTGCTCTGGGGCGGATCCTCTTCATATTCTTGAGCATGCCGGGAGTGACGAAGCACTCTGCAACGTAAAGTTTATCGACGTCCATACCGAAGTTGTGATCGGCGTTGGCAACGGCGGATTTAAGCAGTTTTTCGAGATCCTCGCAAACCAGCTTGTTGGTAGTTTTGAGTATAGCCGCGGCCACTGCCACGTCTTTACCCCTGATAAGGTCGAGAACGACTTTGACCTTTCTGGGAGTGACGCGGAGTTGCTTGAGGTATGCTCTGGATTCTTTATTTTCCACGATTCAATCTCCTTTCGTCCCTGATCATTTAACCGTGTTGGAAGTCTTGGAACCGGAGTGGCCGCGGAAAGTCCTGGTGGGGGCAAACTCGCCGAGTTTGTGTCCGACCATATCTTCGACTACATATACCGGAACGTGTTTTCTTCCGTCATGGACGGCGATCGTGTGACCGACGAATTCGGGGAAGATAGTTGATGCGCGCGACCAGGTCTTTATAACGCGTTTTTCGCCTTTTTCGTTCATCTCTGCGATTCTCTTATAGAGTTTTTCTTCGACAAACGGGCCTTTTTTAATACTTCTGCTCATTTACTCTTCCTCCTTATCTATCGTTCTTTCTCTTTACGATGAACTTGTTGGTGCGAGCCTTCTTGTTCCTCGTCTTATAACCCAGCGTAGGTTTGCCCCACGGGGTAACAGGGCCGGGACGGCCGATCGGTGAACGGCCTTCGCCGCCGCCGTGCGGGTGGTCTACCGGGTTCATAACCGAGCCGCGGACGGTAGGACGGATACCGAGGTATCTGGTCTTGCCGGCCTTGCCGAGCTTGACGTTTTCGTGTTCGAGGTTGCCGACCTGGCCGATAGTGGCTCTGCAGTCAAGCCTTACCAGGCGAACTTCGCCGGAAGGAAGCCTTACCTGAGCCATACCGTTTTCTTTTGCCATAAGCTGAGCGGCTGCGCCGGCGGAGCGGACGAGCTGAGCGCCGCGGCCGGGATAAAGCTCGACGGAATGGATAACGGTACCGACGGGGATCTGGCTGATCGGAAGAACGTTGCCGGGCTTGATGTCGGCGTTTTCGCCGGAATAAAGGAGAGTGCCGACAGTAACTCCGTCGGGAGCGATGGCGTAGCTCTTCTTGCCGTTTTCGTCCTCGAGAAGCATGATATAAGCGGTGCGGTTGGGATCGTATTCGATCGCAACGACTTTGCTTGCCGCGTCTTTATATGCACGCTTGAAGTCGACGATCCTGTATTTTTTCTTGTTGCCGCCGCCCTGATGGCGAACGGTGATCCTGCCCGTGTTGTTTCTGCCCGAATGTTTCTTGAGTATGGTGATCAAGGATTTTTCGGGAGTCTTCTTCGTAACCTCTGCGAAAGAGGGAGAAGCCATGTTCCTGCGGGAGGGAGTAGTGGGTTTATATGTCTTAACTGCCATTACTGCTTTCTCCTTTCTTACATAAGGCTATCGAAGAATTCGATCGTCTTGGAATCGGGAGTCAGTTTGACGATGGCCTTTTTCCAGGCGGCGGTCTTACCGACGTTGTAGCCGACTCTCTTTGTTTTTCTCTTCATGGTTATGGTATAGACCTTTTCTACCTTGACCTCGAATGCTTCTTCGACGGCTTTCTTGATCTCGACCTTGTTGGCGCTGCAGGGAACTTTGAAAGTATATTTCTTATCCTGCATATTTTTGATCGAGGCCTCGGTGATAACAGGTTCTCTGATAATGTCGTAAACCGATTTCATTATGCATAAACCTCCTCGAGTTTTGCCAGAGCATCTTTAGCGATGATGAATTTATCATAGTTAAGGATGTCGTAGACGTTGATAGTGTTCACCGGAGCGGTGATAACGCCGGGAATATTTGCAGCCGAGCCGACCACGAATTTGTTGTCGCCTTCGGGGAGAACGATCATTGCTTTGCCTTCAACGTTGAGCGCTTTGAGGAACGCGACTGCGTTCTTTGTCTTGTAAGAATCGAGCGCGATATTGTCGACGACAATCAGTTCGTTCGAAACCACTTTGGACGTAAGAGCGGAGAACAGTGCGACTCTCTTAAGCTTTTTGTTGATGCTTACTCTGTAAGTTCTGGGTTTGGGGCCGAGCGCGATACCGCCGTGAGTCCATTGCGGCGAACGGGTGGAACCCTGTCTTGCTCTGCCGGTGCCTTTTTGTCTCCAGGGCTTTTTGCCGCCGCCGGAAACTTCGCTTCTGGTAAGGGTGGACTGAGTGCCCTGACGTTGTGCGAGCAGATAAGCTCTTACAACCGAGTGAACAGCCGCGTTGTTGATCTCGGCGGCAAATATTTTTTCGGAAAGTTCGACGGTTCCTACCTCTTTACCTTCCATATTGTAAACATTTACTGTAGGCATTGAATTTTCCTCCTTCCGCTTACTTTACGGTGTTGCGAAGGTAAACGATCCCGCCTCTGGACCCGGGAACCGCGCCTTTTACGGCGATAAGGTTGTTGTCCGGATCGATCTTTACGATCTCGAGGTTGAGCATTGTTACCTGTTCGTTACCGTACTGGCCTGCCATCTTCTTGTTTTTGAAGATGCGGGACGGATCGCTGTTAGCGCCCATCGAACCGGCCTGGCGGTGTACGGGGCCGGTACCGTGAGTCATTCTTAACCTGTGGCAGCCCCATCTTTTGATAACGCCGGAATATCCGCGGCCTTTGGTGATGCCGGTGATATCGACCTTTTCGCCGACCTCGAAAGTGTCGGCAGTGAGAACGTCGCCCACGTTAAGAGCGGAGCAATCGTCCAAACGGAATTCCTTGAGGTACTTTTTGAAAGAAACCTGAGCCTTTTCGAAAACGCCTTTTTCCGGCTTGTTCAGTTTTCTTTCGGCGATGTCGGAAAAGCCCAGCTGAACTGCTTCATAGCCGTTCTTTTCGTTCGTTCTTTTCTGAACGACAACGCACGGTCCTGCGTTGATGACAGTTACCGGAATGACTTTGCCCTTCTCATCGAAGATCTGAGTCATACCGAGTTTTCTGCCAATGAGTCCTTTTTTCATTGTGATATCCTCCTTAGGTTATTGGTTGCCTCGGCAACGTGACCTTATTTTGATACTTGGTTGTGTTGGCTTAGAGTTCAACGTTGAAA
>CAMZED010000036.1 GCA_947305675.1 uncultured Clostridia bacterium
AGGCCGAGGACATCGGCCGGAAGGCGCTGCTGACCGAGAGCCTGGACATCTTCAGGCTGCAACAGGAATGCGCCCACAAAAACGGGCTCAAGACCACGATCCAGATGACCTACGCCTCGCTGTTCAACGACGAGGCGGTGGAGACCGCAAGAAAACATCACGATCGATTCGGTGACGAGATCGGGCTGAGCCTGCTCGGCCTGCCCTGCGAACAGTTCAGGGAAAAATATAAAACAAAAGATTTTTGTATCTGGATGTTCTCGTTGGAGGATAAAAAGGCGATAGTGCGCGACGTGTTCGAAAAATTCTTCGAACGTTTCGGCTTTTATCCCGAATCGACGGGTTCCTATTACCTCGACGCCGAACTGATCAATTTTATAAAATCCGAGTATCCTTCGGTGAAATGCGCCGTCGCCACCTGCTGGGAAGAAGGCCCCAAAGCCTATCATACCTGCAACAATTCGTGGTACACTTTTATGGACGGCGGGCCGTGGGCTCCCTGGATCCCCTCCAAAGTAAACACCCACGCGCCGGCGGCGAACGCTTCGGAGGACAGCGGGATAGTCGCTATCCCGCATCTCTCGCGCGATCTGCTCGCCTGCTACGACGGCAACGGGTCGAACTTCGGCACGCATCCCCAAAACGTGCTTCGCGGGATGATATACGACACAAAAACCTGGGAATACCCCTATCTTTACAATCTTATCGATCAATACCGCTCGCTCGGCAAATATAACGGCGGAATGGCTTACAATATGATGTTTGTCGGCCCCGGCTGGATGAACAAGACCGGGAGATGGGAACAGCCCTACGAACTTCTGCTTAAATCTTACGAGGACGGCTGCGCATATTACGGCAAACTTAAAAAAGAGGGTAAACTTACCGATATGACTATGTCGGAGTTTGCCGACCGGTTCCGCGCCGTCAAAAAATACACCACTCCCGAATGCGCTTTGTGGCGCGATATACTTTACGGAAGCGACAAGCAGCTTTTCTGGTATTGCGATCCGTATATGCGCGTCTGCGTCAATATGGATCAGGGCGGGGCGATAGTCGATCTGAGACCTTACGCCGCAAAACTCGAATGGCGCGTCGGGATCGGGACCGAGCACATTCAGGACGCAAGTTATCCGTTCTTGATCCAGGAAAAATACCGCGCCGGGTATTTTACCCATTACGCCGGAGAGGGCACCGTGAGAAGCGCAAAAATCTGCCACAACGGCGAGGAGGCCGACCTCTGCCTTTGCCGCACGAAAGCAAAATTTTCACAGCGGGGCGGCGACAGGATACTCACTCTCGACCCGGTTGAGATCGTTTTTTCCGACGGGCTCAAACTCGAACTCCAAACGGTAATTACGTTTACCGAGGGTTCGTCTGAAATCAAGACCGAACGCAAGATGCTGTCGATAAGCGATCCGCAAGCCGAGGTAAAGATCCGCGAATATTTTGTCGGCTGTTACGGCACTACCGAATATACCGAGGATATGTCTTCACTCAGACTCGGAATTGATTCCGACGGCGTCAGGGAAGAGATCGGCTACGAATATAAGTGCCGCACCGTTTCGAAACCGAACGTAAATGAAGTTTACTGCTCGCTTCCGCCGATAAAGACAAGGGTATCGTTCCGCTGCGGAAACCCCGGCGCGAAAGGCTATGTTTCCGAAGGCTATGCCTTCAGTCCTATGTTCACGCTCGGTTACGAAACAGAAATCAATGAAAGCGAGGTCGCCGTAACATGGCTCAGGCTGGAAAGGGAAAACTGAACTACCGTTGTCCGTCGTGCTTTATGAGAGACATCGATATGGATATGTTTTACGATAAAGAAAAAAAGGAATACTACTGTCTGCGCTGCCAGTATCACGGGACCGAAGCCGACGTGCTCGAGAAAAACGAGCTTGCACGGTTCCGCTACGGCGCAATGCACAAGCGGTTCGATTTCGGTGACGACGGTGAATAGCGCGATGATAAAAGGCGTCGACGTTTCCACTTTGCCCGAAGTTGAACGTTTGGGCGGAAGGTTTTTCGATAACGGCGTCGAAAAGGACGCTTTGAAAATACTTAAAGACCGCGGAGCAACGCTTTTGCGGATACGTCTCTGGAACGATCCTTATTCTCCGTCCGGCGAACCTTACGGCGCCGGGACGAACGATATCGATTGTGCCGAATCTCTCGCGCGGCGCGCCAAAGAACTCGGTATGAGCATAATGCTCGATTTCCATTACAGCGATTTCTGGGCAGATCCCGGAAAACAGATAATGCCGAAAGCCTGGGCGGGGCTTTCGCTTGACGAACTTGTCCAAAAGGTCTTTGAATTCACCCATCAGTCGCTAAAAAGGCTCGTCCGCGCCGGGTGCGCCCCGGAATACGTCGCGGTCGGCAACGAGATTTCGAACGGGCTTCTGTGGGAACACGGGAAACTGCCGGATTACGCTTCCATGGTCAGGCTGATCAACAGCGGGCTTAAAGCCGTGCGCGAATCGGTCCCACTCGCGAAAACCATGCTTCACCTTGATAACGGAGGTGACAACGCGCTTTTCCGCCGTTGGTTCGATGGCTATTTCGCCGCCGGCGGAGCGGATTTCGATATGATCGGGTTGAGCTATTACGCGTTCTGGCACGGGAAAATGAGCGCCCTGCGCGACAATATGCGGGATATCGCTTTAAGGTACAAAAAAGATATGATGATCGTCGAGACTTCGGCTTGCTTTACGCTTGACGATTATTCCGTCTATGAAGGACTCGAACGCGATGAACGCAAAAGCGCCGCCGCGAACGAAGAGCTTGCACGTCGGGTGGAGTTTCCGCCTACCGTACAGGGGCAGTGCGATTTTCTTGTATCGCTCGCCGACGTGATCCGTTCGGTACCCGATCACAGGTGCAAGGGGTTTGTCTATTGGGAACCCGCCTGGCTCCCGGTAAAGGGATCGGGCTGGGCGAACGAAGCCGCGCTCGCATATACCGGCGAGAAAGGGCCCGGCGGCAACGAATGGGCGAATCAGGCGCTTTTCGATTTCGACGGGAACGCGCTTCCCGCGCTCGACACGTTTAAAAAAATATAAAAAAGAGCAGGTCTGTTCGGTTCAGACCTGCTCAGAGTGCAGACAAAGCGGCTATTTACGCACCGATACGGCACGAGCGGCGTCAAATGCTCAAATAAGACAAACACAAAGGGGTTATGCTGCTTTCACCAAAGCCGCGTAACCCCTTTAAAAACAGTGCTTTTCCGAAAAGCTCGACTGTCGTACACTTGTACGCCGACGCTGCTAAACCCCACAAATAAATTTGCGGGGACCCCCAATAACTAATCACCGGGGTCCCCGCGAAACACGGTTTCGTGGGGTGGTTTAAAAAAATATCTCGCTTCTCTGCACTCTGCTCAGCCTGAAGACTTTGTCTTCAGACAAAGCAGGTCTGTTCGGTTCAGACCTGCTTTGATTTTACGCTTTATATATACGCGCTTCAAACGGGCGAAGCGTATCGGTCACGTCGGAATAGTTGCAAATAATACATTCGGCGTTCAACGGGACCTCTTGCGGCAGCGGCGCCGGAGCATCCGAAAACCTCACGGCAATATAGCGCGAATCGCCGTCTTTGCTTCTGCGGTAAACCATCGTGTCACCGTCGTTTTTAAGCAGTTCAAAACCGCCGTAAAGTAATACATTGTCGTTTTGGCGGAGCGCCAGAAATTCGCGGTAAAACTTAAGCACCGATCTTTCGGCTTTTTCTTCCGCCTCTACAGTCCTTTCCGGGTCGAAACCGAAATCGATCCAGGGTGTTCCGGAGGTAAACCCGGCGTGCTTGCCGCCGTTCCACGGCATTCCCACGCGTGAGTTGTCGCGGCTGCCGAAGTTCATCATTTCCAAAAGCGTTTCGGGGTCGTAATCCTTTTCCATTTCGCGGTAAGCGTTCAGGGTTTCGATATCGCGGTAATCCGAAAGCTTTTTGAAAACCGGGTTTTCAAGCCCGAGCTCCTGACCTTCGAATATCACGGCGATCCCGCGCAATCCGTAAAGCAGAGTGGCAAGCATAGTTGCGCTTTCATAGGGGAAACGCGCGTCTCCGAACCGCGAAAGCGCCCGCGGCTGATCGTGGTTTTCCATAACAAGTACCGGCCAGCCCTCGTCCTTAAGACCGTACTGCCATTTCGCAAGGATATCCATAAACTCTTTGCGGTCGACATCGCATTTTTTGAACTTGTCGCCGCCTACTCTGCCAAGCAAAAGATGTTCGAACTGGAACGTCGTCGTAAGTTCGCCGCGCTCTTCGCTTGTCATCAACAGCGCCTGCGCCGGGGTAAGCCCCCAGGTCTCGCCGATGGTGAGCGCGCCGTGCGGTCCCAGCGCCTTTACGTGCAGTTCGTGCAGATATTCGTGCAGATGCGGCCCCATACCCGGCCACTCGGCTGTGAAATCCTTCGATATCGAGTTAATAACGTCACAGCGGAAACCGTCGACCCCCATATCGAGCCAATAATTGATCATATCCGCTATTTCTTCGCGCACCTTCGGGTTGTCCCAGTTAAGGTCGGGCTGTTTGCGGGAATAAAGATGCAAATAATATTGCCCGGTTTGTTCGTCGAACTCCCACGCCGAGCCGCCGAATCCGGCGCGCCAGCCGTTCGGTTCGTGCCCGTCGACGGGATCACGCCATATGTAATAATCGCGGTAGGGGTTATCGCGGCTCTTTCGCGATTCCCTGAACCATTCGTGTTCGTCGGAAGTGTGATTTACCACCAGATCAAGCAAAAGCCGTATCCCGCTGCGGTGAAGCAGATCAAGCAGTTCTTTAAAATCGTCAAGAGTGCCGTATTCGGGGGCGATCCCGCGGTAATCGGATATGTCGTAACCGTTATCGTCGTTAGGCGAAGGGTAGCAGGGCGAAAGCCACACCGCGTTTATCCCCAGCGATTTAAGATAAGGCACTTTTGAAATGATCCCGCGGATATCTCCGATTCCGTCGCCGTCGGAATCGCAAAAACTTTTCGGATATATCTGATAAAGAACGGTTTCTTTCTGCCAGTTCTGCATAATTCTGACCTCTCGTTTCGAACGTATTCGTGTTTTTTATATTATATAACGGAATTCGCCGTTTTTCAAGTACCCGCTGCGACGGTTTACTGAAAGAAATACGTTCCGTCCGCGCTCATCAGCCCGTTCCTTCGAAGGGGCTTTTTGTGTTGACAAAAAACCGCGCGTATGATATCATCGAACTGCTGAATAAAAATAGTTTTTTCCGGAGGAACGCTTATGAAATACAGAATCGTATTTTTGATACTCGCCGCCGTTTTACTGTTTTGCTCCTGCGGGGAGACGGATCTGTCGGAACAGGACCCGTCTTCGGAGGAACAGACTTCCTCCGTTCCGGACGACGGCACTGTTTTCAAACGCGAACTCGTTTCGCTCGGGTGCTCTTATAAAGTCGACGGCACCCCTCACGGCGATTATTCCGACGACGGAATGGTGCTCACCGACGGATTTTTAGGCGGTATGGGCGCCGGATGGAGCATTAGCGGCGGCAATATAACGCTCGATCTCGGAAAAGATTTTTCCGGGCTGGAAGAATTGACGGTTTATCTGCGCGGCGGAAATTGGGGAATCGAATTTCCGGATGAGTGCGAATATTTTATTTCTTCCGACGGCAAAAACTGGGAATCTGTCGGCAAGGTCGGTCCCGAAGGCCTGAAAGATCAGCCGGGGAGCAACGGCTGGGCTTTCCGTTCGTTCCCGCTTGAACTCACCGGTGAGGGACTGATTGCCCGTTACGTAAGGGCACGGCTTACCGGCGCGCATATGAACTATATCTGGTGCCAGGAATTCTGCGTCTGGCGCGATTCGGATCTTGCATTACCCGATCCCCATGTATTTAACGGCACCGAGACGATAAATAATCTTGAATACGTCAATCCCGGGTATATGGGCGACGACGACGGTCCGGCATACTGCGTGTATTCCGAAAGCGGATACAACAGGTCCGAAATGGTTTTTGAACTTTCCAAAGCCGAGCTGAACAATATCGGAACAAACGGTTATTCCCGCGTGAACGGGTTTGTGTTCCTCGGATCCGACGTATATGACGAAGACGGCGAATGGATGAACTGCTGCGACGCCGGCGTTTATTATTCCGGAGTCAACCGCGGATGGCAGCTTTTTGCCGCCGTTTATGATAACGGCGAGGGCGAATATCAGTGGTTCGACGATCCGCATACGCTTAACGCTTCGAGCGATTACCGCCTTACACTCGATTGTTCGAAAACCGACGGCAGAGCAAAACTGACAGTTACCGACGTCTATGACGAAACCGTTTCCTATACGCTGGAATTTCCGCTGTTCGGCGCGAAAGCCGACGGATCCCGCACCGGGTTCCTTACAAATATCGCCATCGATTGGGCGGGTGAAGAGACGTTTGTGGATAAAGAAGGCGTCCCTACGGACGATTGGCTTAAAGTTATGGATTCCTGCCTCGGCCAGGGAATTTATATGAAAAACGTGAGGATATACGGCTGCGCGCTTTATAAAAACGGCGTCAGGACCGATTGGGATGAGTCGCTCACCGACCGCCGCTGCCTTACTCCGGACAGCACTTACGAGGGGTTTGAGCATAAGGTGATCACCGTTAAAAACGCGACGAACGACACCGAATATATCATAGATATAGATCTCGGATCGGACAGTTAAAGCGTATTATAAACAGCAAAAAACAGATCGCGCCGCGCGCGATCTGTTTTTGTCACATTTTCCCGTTCTTATAATAAGATACTGCAAGATCGACTACAAGCCCGTAACTTTTACTGCCGGCGGACTGCCCCTGTGATTTCAGGAACGTGTCGTTCACTCCCTGACTGATCTTACTTGCGGTGCTGTCGCGGTATTCGTCGAAGAAATCCGAAAAAGCGGCGAATTCTTTATCCAGCTTCTGCGGCATTTCGCCTATCCTGAACAAAGCGTAAAGTTCAAAATCCGCGGCAGAAAGCGCCGTCGTAAGGTCGCGCAGCATATTTGCATATCCGCTGTAACGCACATAAACGTCGTCAGACGCGATACATACGAGAAACGCGGCAAAATTCGCCTCGTCCTCGCGGGCTATCCCACGCTGATGCGACATTTCGTGCGCGACGGTATAGGGATTGATAAAGTCGGGGTAATTCACGTTGACGTTCGCTTCGCCGGTGAAAAAGGTATATACGCCGGAAATATGGGTGAACGTCATCGGATAAGAAAGCGCTACCGGCTTTGCATAAGTGTCGAAATGCGTTATGAAATCGGCGTCCGCGGCGAATTTTTCATACGCCTCGTTTACCTTTCTGACCATCTCGTCATATCCGTAAGGCATTACCGAGGCACCTTCGCCGTCAAAATTGATCTCGTCGGTAAGCTCGTTGAGTTTTCCGGCGATCGTCGAAGCGGTATCATAAAGATCCTGCGCGGTTATATCGCCGCGCTCAAGACCAAGGTTATCACCTATGGTACGGCGGCCGTAAGCGGTCCCGAACCCCGCGAAGAAAATAATAAACACGGTAAGGATGAGGCATACCGCCGGACGCAGCCAGCGGTTGAAGTTTCGCATCGAATTATCGCGCTTTGTCGATACCGATGAGGCGATAAGGTACCATATCACCGTCACCGGCAGCGATACCAGCAGCACTTCGGCGAGCGAGAACGGTATCCAGCCCGTCAGCTTTGCCAGAATGAATCTTATCCCGACAGAGGGATACCTCGACCAAAATTCGGCAAATCCGGGAATCCACCGCGACAGAAGATATATTATCACCGCCGCGAAGAACACGGCAAAATAGATCTTCATTGTCAGGTTGAAAAAACCGGAATCTTTAACGCGCTTTATTATTCCGAGCCTCTTCTTTTTCTTTTTCCCGCCGGACGGTTCTTCCGTTTCGGGGATCGTTTCGGGGACTGCTTCGGCTTGCGCCGAAGTTCCGGGATTTATTTCTTTATCTCGTGAGTCCATTCAAATTCATCTTTCTTTTTGCCGAACTGTATTCCGGTGATTTCGTCGTAAAGCATCTGCGAGATCTTTCCGATCTTGCCGCCGTTGATTTCAAGCTTTTTGCCGTGCCAGTCGAGCAATCCGACGGGCGATATTACCGCTGCGGTGCCGGTGCCGAACATTTCTTTAAGTTCGCCGCTGCGCCCCGCTTCGTAAACTTCGTCAATAGATATGCGGCGTTCCTCGACTTTGTATCCTTTGGCTTTAAGATAAATTACAACCGAATCGCGCGTTACGCCGGGAAGGATGTTGCCCTCGAGTTTGGGGGTAACGACCGTGTCGCCGATCACAAAGAACACGTTCATCGCGCCGACTTCGTCGATATATTTATGCTCGATACCGTCAAGCCAGAGCACCTGAGCGTAGCCTTTCTTTTCGGCGTTGTCCTGCCCGATAAGCGAAGCGGCGTAGTTGCCGCCGACTTTTGCAAACCCGGTCCCGCCTTTTACGGCGCGGACGTATTCGTCCTCGACGCAGATCTTGACGGGAGCGAGCCCGCCGGCGTAATAAGATCCGCTCGGCGAAAGGATTATAATGAACTTGTAGGTATGCGACGGATGCACGCCGAGGAACGGGTCGGTGGCAATAATGAACGGACGGATATAAAGCGAGGTTCCCGGTTGTGTGGGTATCCAATCGGAATCGACTTTTACGAGTTCTTCAATAGCCTGAAGCGCGTCGTTCGGGTCGACGTAAGGGATGCACATACGCGCGTTGGTATTGTTCATCCTTTCAATATTTTTTTCAGGGCGGAACAGCAATATTCTCCCGTCGGCGGTTTTATATGCTTTCATCCCCTCGAACATTTCCTGACCGTAGTGGAAAACCATACTTGCCGGCGAAAGCGAAATGTTGCCGTAGGGAACGATCCGTGCGTCGTGCCAGCCGTTTTCAACGTCGTAATCCATAATGAACATATGGTCGGTAAAGATCTTGCCGAAACCGAAGGTGCCCTCGGGTTTTTGCTTCGGACTGTTTGTAAGAGTGCGGGTGATATTCATTGTCTTTGTTCCTTTCTGATGATCCCTGATATTTTTACGAATAATTATACATCCGTTTTTTGCGGTTTTCAATAGGTATTCGGTTATTTTCACACAAAATGTTGTGTTCAGCCGCCCGCTCTTCCGCTGCTGCCGACTCCTTATACGCCGCGGTCAAAGAAAGTTTATTTTTTGTTAATATTTGGTTCATATATATGTGTTATTATCACCAAGTAAATGTCCTTAACGGGGGAATTAGTTTTGCAAAATAACAACGTGTTTGCAAATTTAATAAAGAACCGCAAAGTCGAACTGATCGCCGCGGCGGTATTTGTTCTGGCGCTTGCCTCGGTGCTTATCTTCGCCGGGTACGGCGCTTCGTCCGAACCGATTACCGAAGACGTTTCTTCAGCCGAACAGTCAGCCGTTCCGGAATCCGCGTCGGCGGACGGTTACGGGCTGTTCATAAACGGTCAATTCATCGCCGCCTGTTCCGAAGAGTCCGCGCTTGCAGATGCCGTTTTTGCCTACGGCGAATCATATGTCGCCGCAAACGCTCCCGATGACGGCGCCGAATACTCTTTCCTCGGCTTTTCTGACGAGGTCGAGGTCAAAAACGGCGTCTATCCCGGGGAATCGTTCGTAAAGGCTTCGGAACTCGGTTCTCTGCTCGCCGGCGGCGTCAGCGATTATTGCGGAAAAGATCTGGGCTTCGAACTTACGGTTCGGTTCTCAGGTGAATATTCCGTGACTAATGTTATCGAATACTCTACCGAAAACGTATATACCGACGCACTGAAAGCGGGCCAGTCTAAAACCGTCGTCGCAGGAGTCGACGGCGAATCTGTCGACACTTACCGCGTCACCTTCGTTGACGGAGTCAAATCCGAACCCGAACTTGTCTCTTCCGATATAATCCTTGAATCTGTCGACGAAGTCGTCGAGATAGGCACTTCCTCTTCCGACACCCGCAGCGTCGCTTCGCTCGGGATACTCCAAAAACCTTACGACGGCATTCTTTCTTCGACTTACGGTCTGCGTTGGGGCAGACTCCACGCCGGCATAGATATCGTCAAGTATCACGGCAGCTGCAAAGACGACCCGGCATATGCCGCCGCTGACGGAACCGTTTCTTTCGCCGGAGTTTACGGCGGTTACGGCAATTGCGTGATCATCGACCACGGCGACGGATTGCAGACTCTTTACGCTCACTTTACAAGCATCTCGGTCTCTGAAGGGCAGGAGGTCAAGGCGGGCGAAGAGGTAGGGAAGATCGGTATGACCGGCCGCGCCACCGGGTATCATCTTCACTTTGAGGTCCGCGTCGACGGCGAAACAGTCGATCCGCTGCTCTTTGTCGAATATACAGAATAAAAAGTAAAAGTATCCGCAAAAACGGCCTCACCCGATCTTTCTGTGTGAGGCCTTTAATTTGATCAAAAAAGGACGTTATTTATGAAAGTCAGTTTTGGTAAAATCTCAACAAAAGGCACCTTCGACCCGGTATGGCCTTACGGCACCGATCTTTACGGAAGGTTCGTATATCTTGAAAACAACGGCACCCGCGCGCTGATCGCCGCATTCGATTTCAACGGCACTCAGCCGAAGGAAGCCAACCGCTGGAGGTTCGAGACTTCAAAACGCACCGGGATCCCGGCGAACGCTTTGTGGTATCACGAACTGCAGATCCACGCCGCGCCTTACGGCGAACAGTTAAAAGGCGCGCCGATGGACAAGCTGATCGATCTTTCCGTCGCCGAGATCAACGCCATGGCGGAACGCGCCGTGGAATGTGATTGCTGGGTCTGCGAATCGGACTTCGGCACCGAATGCTCGTTCAACCGAGAACAGTACGTTGAGGGATTGGGCGGAGTGACTGTCTGGACCGGTATGTCTTTCGACGAACAGGGCAGACCTTATTCCCAAAACAAAGATATAATGCTTTTGCGCGGATACCGCCCCGATCTTCCGGTATTCGATAAACCGATTTATTTCGACAACCCCAACGATCCGAAAGCGTATCTGTTCAAATTCACCGATAAATCGGGCAACACCGTCGGAACGATCAGCCGCTTCGCCGCGCATCCCGACGTCGGCGTTCTGTTCGAACTCCGTTTCCACCCGAATAAACACAACGAATACCATTATAATTTCGACTGGCCCGGATATATGTCCGAATCGTTCGAGGAAAAATACGGCGGCGTAAGTATGTATCTCAACGGCCCCTGCGCCGATCTTTCGACAAAAAAGGGCTACGACGGGCTCGATCTTTACGTCGACGCCGAACGTGAATGCAAGCGGCTGGCAAAATGGTTCGGCGAAAAACTTTCCGCCGATTTCGATAAAAACGCCCGCAAAATCAATGTCGACGAAGTGTTCAAAGTCGACACCTTCGATATAAAAGTTCCCATAAAGGACGATCTGCCGCACAGCCTTGCCGAACTTTACGAGAAGCATCCTGGGATGGTAAAGGAAGCCCAGGAAAGGCTCGATAAAGCGATATCCGACGGCGAGGAGCCCTGGAAGATAAAAAGGCTTATCGATGACCGCTGGCGCATCGGCGCGATCTGGCACATCGTCACCGAAACACTCGATCTTACCGATGAGGAGCTCGCCGCGCGCGAGATAACTGTGCGCGTCGCCGCAATGCGGTTCGGCGGATATCTGTTCGTCGGCGTTCCAGGCGAGAGCTTGGTGGATATGTCGATCTGGCTGCGCTCACAGTTCACCGGAGTAAAGACGATACCTGTCGATCAGGTGGACGGCTATTACAACTATATGGCGACGCCCCGTTCGATGACGCTCGGCGGATATACCTATTGGCAAAGTTGGGTATCGCGCGAGACGATCCCGTCCATAAAACGCGAGCTTACAAAGCTTTTGGGCGAATTTATGAAAGATTAACAGAAGCCTGTTCCGAAAAAGAGGAACAGGCTTTTCTGTTTAAGCAAACTATCTGTCGGCGTTGCCGTCGCCGTAAGGGAACCCCGGCATCATACGCATTTTAAAGCGGTTGAGCGCGTGTTTGCGGTCGATAAGCGCTTTCGTCATTTTGTCCTCGCATACGCCTTCGCGGATATATCTGTCCAACGTTGCGTAACTGAACCCGAGGTTGTCCTCGTCGGTTTTGCCCGTCAGCCCGTCCGAAGGCGCTTTTTCAATCAGTTCCTCCGGCAGCCCCAAAGCCCTGCCGACGGCTTTTACCTCCCCGACGGTGAGGCACATCAGCGGCGAAAAGTCGCCAGCCGCGTCTCCGTAGCGCGTGGAATATCCCACCCAGTCCTCCGAAAGGTTGCAGGTGTTGACTACTCTCCCGTTGTTGCTTTGCGACACGGCGTAAAGCGTCGTCATCCTTATGCGGGGAGCCATATTTATCTTTGTCTGCTCGGTCATCGGAAGGTCTTCCGGAAACGCCGACTTAAGCCCGTCGGTCGCGCCTTTTATATTCACGACGTAATATTTTATCCCGAGGTGGCTGACCAGCCTGTAAGAATCGTTTATATCCGCCTGCTCGCCGTCCGGCATAAGGACGCCTATCACGCGGTCGCGCCCGAGCGCTTCGACGCAAAGCGCCGCCGCCACCGAACTGTCTTTGCCGCCGGATATACCGATAACCGCGTTGCAGCCTTTTCCGTTCTCTTCGAAAAAACCGCGTATCCATTCAATGCAATCGTTTTTGAATTTTTAGGAGTAAAACATAAATTTACCACCCTTTGCCTTTTTTCAAAGTATAACACCGCTTTGCTCCCAATTCAAGCGTTATTTAAAAATAACGGGCAAAAAAGGGCATAATAACGTTCGTCCCGTTGACAAACGCGGCTAAAAGTGCTATAATTCACGAATAAATAATTCGGTCATTTAATCGGAGTTTTTCAAAAAATGGATGAGTCGGGCGAACTGCTGTTAAAAACCGTTATCAGCGCCGTTCTTGCTTTTATCGCAGGGGCGGGCGTCGGTTATATCAATTATCTTTTAACGTCCGCGCTTGCAGCAAAGCGTCCGCGGGCGGCTGCCGCCGTTATGCCGCTGAGGACAGCCGTTACCGCGGCGTTTATCGCCGCGGCGTACTTTATAAGCAAAGCGGCTCGTGTTTCGACGGTCGCCGTGCTTATCGGCGCCGCCGTCGGATTGACCGCCGCGCTGTTGGTATTCACCATCAGATCAATGAAAAAATCCGGTGACGGCGGAAAGGAGGACGCCTGATGGAGGCTTCGGAACCTATCATAAAAATATTCGGCGTGCTGGATATTACCGGCGAGGTAATAGTTATGTGGGCGATAATCGCCGTTGTCGCGGTTATCTCGCTGGTCGTAACGCATAATCTCAAAGAACGCCCGGGCAAATTCCAGAACATTATCGAGACGGGCGTTGAATATCTCGACAACTATTATACCGGAATGCTCGGCAAAAAGAACGCAAGGAAATATATTTTCTTTCTCGGTTCGCTTTTCGTGTTTATCATCTTTGCCAACTATTCGGGGCTCTTCCCCGGAGTGGGGATATCGAAATACGCCAAGGCGCCGACTTCGTCGCTTTCGGTAACGCTCGGTCTCGGCGTCGTAACTTTTCTGTTTTTGCAGATCGCCGGCATAAAAGCCGGGGCAAAGCA
>CAMZED010000037.1 GCA_947305675.1 uncultured Clostridia bacterium
GACGGTTACGCGCTCGGCGGGCTTGCCGTGGGCGAGACGGCGGATGAAATGTACCGCGTTATCGAGGTATGCGAACCTTATCTCCCCGCCGACAAACCGCGCTATCTGATGGGGGTCGGGACTCCTGTGAACATTTTGGAAAGCGTCGACCGCGGAATAGACTTTTTCGATTGCGTAATGCCCTCACGCAACGCGCGCCACGGGAACCTTTTCACTTCCGAAGGGCTTTTGAACCTGAACAACAACAAATATCTGCTCGACAGCAAGCCGCTTGACGAGCATTGCGATTGCCCGGTCTGCCGAAATTATTCCCGCGCGTACATACGCCATCTTTTTAAAGCGCGCGAACTTCTGGCAATGCGGCTTTGCGTTATACACAACCTTTATTTCTACAACAAACTTATGGAAAACATACGCAAAGCGCTCGCCGAGGACAATTGGAAGAGTTTTAAAGATGAGCAGGTATATATGCTCGGAAAAAGAGCCTAAACACGTAAAAAACCGGACGGACAAATGCCCGTCCGGTTTTTGCTTTTAATTAATTATAAAACGCGTTGCGAATACTTTTTACATAAGTTTTGCGACAAGATCGGCAAACGCCGCCGGATCTTCAAGCGGGATCCCGCCGAGCAGTTTCGCCTGGCCAAGCAGAAGCCTGCCGTAATCGGCAAGTTTTTCTTTATCGGAACCGTAAAGCAGGGCGAGTTTTTCCGCAACGGGATGATCTTTGTTTATTTCAAGTACAAGTTCGGCTTTTATCTGATTGCCGTCGGCGCCGGGCATCTTTTTAAGCACGCGCTCCATCCCCGCCGAAAGTTCGCCCTCGCTGGAAAGGCAGGCGGCGTGATTTTTGAGTTTATCGGTAAAGCAGACCTTCTTTACGCTTTCGCCCAGGCTTTCTTTTATAAAAGCGAGCATTTCGGCGTTCCTGTCGTTCTCGGCTTTAAGCGCTTCTTTTTCCTCATCGGTCGAAAGATCGAGTTCTTCTTTGCAGACGTTAAGAAACTCTTTTTCGGCATAGGTGTGCATCATCTGCAAAGCAAACTCGTCGATATCGTCGGTGAGATAAAGGACCTCGAACCCTTTTGCGGTAACCGATTCGACCTGGGGCAGCATCGAAGTCTTTAACACGCTGTCGCCGCAGGCGTAATAGATCTTCTTCTGCGATTCGGGCATACGGTCTACGTATTCGCGCAGGGTGGTGTATTTTCCGCCGTCAGACGATTTGAACATAAGCAGATCCTGCAGCGAATCTTTGTTCATGCCGTAATCGGAATAAACTCCCCACTTAAGCTGATTGCCGAACGCCGCGAAAAACTTCTCGTAATTATCGCGCTCGTTCGCCAGCATTTTCGAAAGCTCGCCGTTTATCTTCTTTTCGATCGCCTTGGCAATGACCTTGAGCTGCCTGTCGTGCTGAAGCAGCTCGCGCGAGATGTTAAGCGAAAGATCGGAACTGTCGACAAGCCCTTTTACAAAACTGAAATAATCGGGAAGAAGATCCTTGCATTTTTCCATTATCATTACGCCGGAAGAATAAAGCTGCAGACCTTTTTCGTAATCCTTGCTGTAAAAATCGTAAGGGATGTGCGACGGGATGAACAAAAGCGCCTCGTAATTCGATCCGCCCTCGGCTTTTTGGCGCACGACTTTAAGCGGGGGTTCGTAATCGAAAAACTTCTCGCGGTAGAAGCGGTTGTATTCCTCTTCGCTCACTTCGCTTTGCGCGCGTTTCCAGATCGGGACCATGCTGTTAAGAATCGCGTCCTCGGTGTGAGTTTCGTATTCATCCTCGGTGCCCTCTTTGAGATGCTCGTGAGAAGTAAGCATTTTGATCGGATAGCGGATATAATCGCTGTATTTTTTCACCAGCGAGCGAATGCGGTATTCTTCGAGATATTCGCTGTAATGCTCTTCCTCGGTATCGGGTTTTATGTGCAAAGTGACTTTTGTACCGGGTTCAGCCGAAGGGAATTCGGTAACCGTGTATCCATCGGCGCCGGAGGATTGCCAGCGCCATCCCTCGCCGCTTCCGTAAGCGCGGCTGTCGACTGTGATCTCGTCGGCTACCATAAACGCCGAATAAAAACCGACTCCGAACTGACCGATTATATCGATATTTCCTTCGCTGTCTGCGGGTTTATCGGCTTTGAACTCAAACGAGCCGCTTTTTGCGATCGTACCGAGGTTGTTTTCCAGCTCGTCTTTGGACATTCCGCAGCCGTTATCGGTTACTGTCAGCGTCCGCGCGGTTTTATCGACTGCTATGCGGATAAAATAATCGTCTTTCTTAAGCGAAACGCTTTGGTCGGTGAGCGAACGGAAATAGAGCTTGTCTATCGCGTCGCTCGCGTTGGATATCAGCTCACGGAGAAAAATCTCTTTGTGGGTGTAGATCGAATTGACCATCATATCCAAAAGTTTTTTGGATTCTGTTCTGAATTGCTTTTTTGCCATTATGACTACCTTCTTTTTGCGGCGCGGCAGGCAAAGCCGCTCCTTCTTCTATTTTACGCGGTTATTATACCACCATTTTTTAGCACTGTCAACACGTGAGTGCTAATTTTTAGAAAAAAATAAAAAAAGAGCAGCCCCGGCAGTTGCCTGCCGGGGCGCTTGATTTAAAGGTTTACGCTTTTATTATCCTTGCCGATTATTTCGCGCCGGGGATGAGTTTATTGCCGATGATGTGGCGTTTAACAAGGATGTAGTCGGCAGCGTCGACCTCGCCGTCGTCGTTGATATCAGCAGCTTTGAGCTGATCGCCGGTGAGGAGTTTGTTGCCGATGATGTGGCGTTTGATGAGGATGTAGTCGGCAGCGTCGATCTCGCCGTCGTCATTTACGTCGCCGATCGAGTATGTGGGTTCTACGACCGTCGCTTCAACAACTGCTACTTCAGCGATGGAGATGAATTCCCAATAGATCTTGCCGTCCGCGGGAGAATCGCCGAGGACATCGGTGCTCTTGCCGACGTTGAGTTCGATCTTGACGAACTTAGCTTCGACTTCGTCGAATGTGAACGAGCTGGAAACGGTGCCGTTCTTATCGAGCGCTACTTCAGCTGCTGCAAGGTCGAATTCGCCTACCTTCGTGTAGGTTTCGCCATCCGTGGAAACGGAGATCACGGCTTTTCCTTCCGGATAGCCTATCATAACGCCTGCGCAGTGATAGAGGTCGAGAGTTACGCCGGTGAGTTTCTTAGCTGCTTCGAGCTCGTCGATGATGGAAACGTGCATCGGTTTCTGTTTGCATTCAGCGTTGGCAACGAGGAGAACTTTTGCCTTGTCTATCGCTTCCCAAGCGCCATTAAAGCCGGTCTCGCCATCGGTGAGGATAGCGTTGTCTTTAACGATAACGGTTGCTTCGTAAGGAACAACGGGTTCTTCGCCTTCCCAGACCTGAACTTCGTCAGCCCAGAGGTAGTTGCCGCCGACTGCTACGAATTTAACATAGCGTGCGGAAACGGACTGTTCAAGCTGTACAGTGAACCAGGTTGCATTCCAGGTGGTGTCTTCAGGCTCGCCTTTGGTGCTTGCAACATCGAGAGCGGTGAAGTTTTCGCCATCGACCGAGTATTCAATTTTGATGCCGTTGATGATGGAGATGCCCCACTGGCCGCCGAATGCGTGTACGTCGAATTTATCAACGTAGTATTCTTTGCCGAGGTCAACAGTAACTGTTGCTCCTGCGCCGAGACCGGAGGAAGCTTCTGTGCCGCCGTTGCCGGAGTATATACCGTCGGTAAGCTTCTTGGCGTTGTCTTTATAAGAGTCGGTGCGGGTGTTTTCGGTTACGGTGTATGCGGCTTTGTAGGAGAGGGGATATACTCTGGTGGGATCGGGGATGATTTCGAATGCCGCGCCCTGGAGAGCGTGCCAGTTCTTCATCTTTGCGAAAGCTGCGAGGTCTACGTTGTAGAGTTTAACAACGTCGCCTTCGCTTACGCCCGCTACGGTGCCGGCATTGCTGCCGTGTGCAAGAACCATGAATCCGCCTTCGGGGATCTCAATGTTAGTTTTGTCAACCATGCCGACAACTTTGATGATCTTGCCGGTGCTGTCGCAAACCACTGCATTCCAATAAGTGAAGTCCTGAGCGGAGCCGGTGGTGATTGCGCTGATAGCGCCAACGGTATTTTCGCCGGTAGCAAGAGGAACGATAACGTTGATACCGTCGGCAATGAAACGGCCGTTGTAGAGAAGTTTGGTTGCGTCATCGGGAACTTCTGCTGCTTCGGGATTCCAGCTGATAACGCTGAAGGAAGCGTATGCACTGATCGTGTATTCATCGGAAACGGTGCCGTTGAAGAGTTCAACGTAATCGCCGACTTTGATGGTGTCGAATATTGCGAGAGCAGCGTCGTCCTTAGCGACAACAACGGCGCCGCTTTCGGTTTTGTCGTAAATGTTCACGCCGATAGCGAATCCGCCTTCGGGAACTTCAACGTCTCCCTTGGGACCATTGGGATCGCCGCCGTTAGCCGGACGTCCGATCTTGTCGTATATGCCGACAACACGGTCGTTTGCGTCAACGGTAATAACTTTGTATGCGTTGTAGTCGGTGCTTTCTCTGTTGTTGATGTAGTTGCCGATGTCGTTAAGAGTCTTGAGTTCGGTTCCTTCAACAGTGATGCGTTTGAAGAGGTTCACGTCGCCGTTTACGTATGCGGCGAAGGAACGGATCTTGTAATCGCCCAGTTTGAGAGCTTTGAATACTACAGAGTTTTCGCTGCTCCAGGGATTCCAAGCTGCTTTGTACTTGCCTTCGTCATTGATCGAGTGGCTGAACAGAGCGGTGTTGTGCGTACCGTCTTTTTCAGGAGTCGAAACGGTGAGTATGAACTGGAGTCCGCCGTCGTCGGTAACGAAGGGAGCGGGGATCTCAACGAAGAGTTCTGCTCCGCCGTCAACTATCGCGTAATCATAGCGGCCCGGGAGGAACCGAAGAGCGTCGCCGATCATCTTGCCCTGAGCGGTACCGCCGTTGGACGCGAGTTTGTCATACTGGTCGACGCGGTCGATGACGAATTTTTCGCCGTCGAAGCCGAGGTCGATGAGTGCGGTGAAGTTGCTGCGGTCAACGGTGTTGTTCGGGTTGAACATCCAGATGCGGAGGTTCGTCGCTTTGCCGTTGGTGTCGTTGCCGTTGGCAGCGCCGACGCCTTCGACAGCGTAAAGATCGCCGTAGTATTTAACGCCGATGAGGAAGTTATCGCCGTCTCTCTTAATAGCGTAATCGAAGGAGTGGAGACCCTTGTCGGAGAGCTGCCATTCGTAATCGTTTTCGCCTTTGACCTCGGTCCATTTGCTTACCCAGTCAAAGTCGAGGTGATTTTCAATTACTTCGGGCTTAGTGACGTGGATGGTGAACTCACCGTCATTTATCTTCAGGAAGCTGCCGGCGGCAAGTCCGCGGGTCATCCATTTAGCGGTGGAAAGTATGCCGTCGTTTGCATAGGTTCCGTTGCTGCAAAGGTTGATAAGAGCGATCTGGTTTTCACCGAGCATGATCTTATCGTTTTCATAGGTGACGCCCTCAACGTCTGTCGGAGCATTCGGATGAGTGTGTCCGCCGTTCTGCCAAACGTTGGTGTCGTTCCAAAGTATCTTATAAACGCCGTTAGCGACCTTTTCGGCTATCGTGATCTGAGAAGCCGCGATGCTGAACGGGGTCTTGTCGTTGATGCCGAATCCTTCGGGAACGTCCTCGGAGGTCCAGCAAACTATGCCGTGACCGCCTTCAACGCCGTTGATCGGATAAGGACCTTCGGGGTTGGAAGCGTTGGCGGCTTCACCCTCGGCAACGGCTATGGTGCCGTGTACGTCGGTGCCGACGACCTTGATGTAGCGAGCGTTGACAACGCCTCTTGCGGAGAAGTCGTCCTTCGCCACACCGGCGGTTACGGCAACAGCCGCGCCGGCGGCGATGTCGTAATATTCTTCGCCGTCAAGCGACGCGTAAATCCTTACGCTTTCCTGTGCGTCCGCAATGTCGGCGGTGAAGGTCACGCAGTTGATCGCCTTGACTTCTTCAAGATCAAGTACGTTCTCGGTCATGGGAACGTAAGGAACGATATCGAAGGTCACCTGGTTGATATACTTGTCCTGAACGTTGATCTGAGCAAGTTTTTCGGGATCAGCGCCGTAAACGTTTACGGTGTCGCCGACTTTGAGAGTTTCGAATATTGCAAGATATTCAGCATCCTGGCCCTCAACGTCTCTTACGCCGATAGCGAATCCGCCTTCGGGTATTTCGACGTTGCCTTTAACCGCGCCTTCGACAGACTTGTCGGAGCTGGTCACGGGGTAAACGCCGGTAACCAGTCCATTGGCGTCAACGGTGAAGAACTTGTAAAGGTTGTAATCGGTTTGGGTTCTGCCGTTGAGTTTGTTGCTGACTTCGTTTATGGTCTTTTCGCCGGAAGCGAGACGAGTCATAATGGTGACGTCGATCAAGTCGGAGAAGTAACCGGCGAAGGTCTTGACAGCGTACTTACCGACGGGGTGAGCAGCGCTTTCTTTCTTATAAAGGCCTTCGTTGTTGAAGTCCCAACCGTTAGTACGGTAAGGTCTATTGTCTATGGTAAGGGTTCCGGTCGGTGCGGGATAATAAACACCGTCGTTGGAGCCGTTTGCGGTTTTGCCGGTAACGGTGGAGAAGTATCCGAATCCTTTTTCAAGATCGATTCCGAGGTCGGAAAGTTTGATCTTGAATTCATAGGTCACTTTGCCTTCAACGTTCTTGGCAGCTGCTTCGAGCGAGCTGTTTTCGATAACAGCGCCGACGTTTCTGACAACAGAAGTGTTGTATTTTGCAGCGTGGCCGGTGTTGGAAGCAAAAACGTCTATGAACGAGGTATATACCGAGCCGGTTCCGTTGTTGATCCAGAAGCGGAACGAGGTCTGAGATTCGGCTTCGCTGACAGCGGCGACATAGAGATATTCGCCGTCATCGGTAATGGCGAGATCGTATTCAAATACATCGCCTTTATCGCCTTTAGCGTCAGACTGCCACACGGCGTTGTCTTTGTTGACTTTTATCCATTCAACGCCTTCCCAGATCACGTCATTGACTTCGCCGTCGATCACGGAAGCTGCCGGTTCGAGAACTTTGATACCTATGTTGCCGACCTCGTCGGTCCAGGTACCGGAGGTGATGTGTTTATATGCGCCTTCAACTACTGCAAGGCCAGGAGCGTAGAGGCACTGGTTGTTTTTAGCGCCGCCGGTAGCCTTTTCGATCGAGTAGGTGATGAACATACGGAGGAAATCGGTCGCGCCGATCTCGTCAAGCGGGATCACAACGTAGGCTTCAACTCCGCCGCCGATCGACTGCATGTTGTATTCATACTTGGACTCGGTGTTGTTAACAGGAGAGTTTGTGCCGGCGTAAGTGCCGCTGATGTTATTAGCTGCGCGGCTGCCGAGCGTACCGTCTTCTTTAACATATACTTCGTAGAAATATCTGTAAGAAGTCTGAGTAGCGTCGGTCTTCACCCAAACGCGGAGGAACGAGCTGTTGCCGTTGCCGGTGCCTTTGGTGAGCGGGAGATTTGCTTTGACGCCAACATAAAGTTTGCCGTCTTTTACGAAGTAGTTGTATTTGTAGGAAAGTGCGTCGGCATTGCCTTCGGCGGGAGCGTAATCGGCATTCTGCCAATCAGCGTTTTCGCCTACGACGGTTTCGGTCCATTCGCCCTGCCAATCGTCGCCTGCAAAGAACGATTCTGCAGCCGGTTCGACAGCGAGAAGAATGTTGGCGGGTACCGCCTTGGTGGGATCAAGGTTGCCGTAGCCGTCATCACCGGTGGTGTTGAGGGCGAAATTAGTGGAAATATCAAACTGCGGGAGAAGTTTGTATCCGAGCAGTTTGCCGTCAGCGAGTGCATCAAGAGTGGATTTATCGGTGTTGCGGGTCGAAGTCCAGATCGCCATGATAAATCCGTTCTCGGGGCAAGCGGTGGTGTTGTTCTCGGCGGAGCCGGGAGCAAAATACTTGGTAGCGACATATTCGCCGTCTACGGTTTCAACAACATAAACGTGAGCATAAAGGAACGCATTGTTGCTGTTGATAGAGGTAGCGTTTGCACCTGCGTTCGAGAGAATGTTTATATCATAAACGCCCCAGGAATAGGTGTTGTTATGAGAAACGGCGAGGTTGAGAGCTTCCACTCCGTCTGCGTTCGTAACTTTGCCCGCGTCGCCGCAAATGGTGCATTCTTCAAAATAGAAGCTGCCCGAGGCCTTCTTTTCGAAGTTGTGGGTGTGAGGAGTTACGGTGAAGCCGGCACTGGTAAGTTCCTGTGTGCCAACGAGATAAGCGACAGCGGTGAGGTTGACGTTGTAAAGCGTGACAGCGTCGCCTACTTTAATATTTGCCAGTGCGGCGTAGCCTGCTTTGTTTCCGTTGTAGCTGACTATGTATCCGCCTTCGGGGATCACAAACGTGCAGGCTTTCGAAAGAGCGTAGTCGGTAGCGACGACTTTGCCGTCAGCGTCGACGAGTATGTTGTAAGCGTAGTTAAGGTCTTTTGCAGTGCCGTTATTGCCGCGTGCGGTAACTTCAGCAACAGTCTGACCGTCGCCGGCGATGATCGAGAACGCAGCCGCGTGTTTGTAGCCTGCGTAATCGAGCGTGTAAGCGCCTTCGGGAAGGGTGGCAAGAGTTTCGGGCTGAACAGCGCCGTCAAGGATGTCGAACGAAACACCGGTAAGGGTGTTGTCGGTCTTGTTGGCGAGTTCCGCAACCGTGGTGCCGTAAAGTTTTACGATGTCGCCGACTTTGAGGGTATCAAAGATAGCGACGGCGGTTGCATAAGGTTCGGCATTGGTATCGCTCGGTCTTACGCCAATAGCGAAACCGCCTTCCGGAACCTCGAAATCGGGTTTGGAGTTGGCTGCTTTGTCGTCACCGACTCTGGTATCGATCGCGGTAACATGACCGCTGGCGTCAACTGCGAATGCCATGTACCAGTTGTAATCGGTCTGAGTTCTGCCCTTGATCTTATTACAGATCTCGTTGATCGTCTTTTCACCGGTGGAAAGACGTGCCCAGATCGTAATATCAGGGTTTGTGTACTGTGCGAATGATTCAACCTGATACTTGCCGGCAGGAGTTTCTTCTACGGTGTCAGCGACAGCGAACACGCCGAGAAGTGCCGTGCAGCAGGAAAGAACCATCAACAGTGACAGAAAGATTGAAAGTGTTCTTTTCATTGTGATCTCCTTTTTATAAAATTTTTTTCACTTTCATTTCGGGGAATAATGCCTTTAAAAATCTGCTTAAAAAGCGGTGTTCCGGCGGTAAGGCACACGCGCCCGTCGTGCCGGAATCCGTGTTTGGGGATAGTTAGAGACATTACTACCTTTGATTGGCTTCATTATACAATACCCATTAGTCAAAGTCAACAAGTTTTTGATACTTTTGCAGTTTTGTGCAAATTTTAAGATTATTTTTTGTATAAAATAGACAAAGTTTTAACAATTTTGTAAACGGCGGGCATTTCCTCTTTTCTTTTTCCGGTTTTATTATATAATAATAATGAAAGGAAGAGGCAAAAAATGGAAGAATTCGTTTTAAGGCCCGTCGCTCACATACGCAACTCGTTGAAAACCAAATTCGGGATCCCGCGCCAAAGCCTTCTGGCGCCGGAACTTATTTCGAAAATCGTGTTCACCGGGGAATTCCGCGGCGGCGAAGCGCTGCGCGGGATCAGCGAGTTTTCGCATTTGTGGATTATCTGGTGTTTTTCAGAATCGGTCGGCAAAGAAAAGTCGTTCACGGTACGTCCGCCGCGGCTCGGCGGAAACGAGCGGGTGGGCGTTTTTGCCACGCGCTCGCCGTTCAGGCCGAACGACCTCGGGCTTTCCTGCGTAAAACTCGAACGGGTGGAAAAAACTCCCGACGAGGGCACGGTACTGATCGTTTCCGGTGCCGATATTATGGACGGAACGCCGATATTCGACATAAAACCCTATTTGCCTTACGCCGACAAAATAGAAAACGCCTCCGGCGGATTTGCGCCCGACGGAGGCAGAGTGTTTGAAGTTGAGGACCCGGGGAACGCGCTGGGCGTTTTGAGCGGCGCCGACCGTGAAACCGTTGTTTCGCTTTTGCGGCGCGACCCGCGCCCGCGTTACCACGACGATCCCGAAAGGATATACGGTATGCGCTACGGCGAATGGGATATTAAATTCCGCGTAGTCGAAGAAAAGGTCCGCGTGTTATCGGTCGATGCCGCCGTTCAGAGCGAAGTCGCCGCCGAATAAGCTGTGGAAAACGCGATCTGAAGGTTGAATCCGCCGGTATAGGCATCGACGTCGATGATCTCCCCGGCAAACCGAAGCCCTTTTATCAGTTTTGATTCCATCGTCCGGGGATCGATCTCTTTCACGTCGACCCCGCCGGAGGTGACTATCGCCTCGTCGATCGGGCGGGTGCCGGTTATCTCGACGGCAAGCGATTTTAAAGTATGCAGTATTGCGGCGCGCTGTTCGCGCGTGACGGAGTTAAGCGCCGTTTGCGGATCGATCCCGGTGCGGCGTATGAACGGCATTATCAGCCTTTGCGGCAGCAGCCCGCCGAGGCTGTTTTTAAGTTCCCTGTTGGTGCCCTCGGAAAAATCGCGCAGGATGCGCCGGTCGAGCGTTTTTTCGTCCAGCGCGGGTTTAAGGTCGATCTTAAGGGTGCAGGGATAATCAAGCCCGATATAAGCCGAAGCCGAAAGGATGACCGGCCCGCTTACTCCGAAGTGGGTGAAAAGCATCTCGCCCTGCTCGGAATAAAGGGTTTTCCCGTTTTTTACAAACTCCATTCCGACGTTTTTAAGCGAAAGCCCCATACATTCACGGCAGAGCGGATCGCCGGATACCAGCGGGACGAGCGACGGGCGGATCTTTGTGACCGTATGCCCCAAAGCCGATGCGATGCGGTAGCCGCCGCCGTCGGATCCGGTGCGCGGATAAGACGCGCCGCCCGTGGCGAGGATAACGTTTTTTGCCGGAATAAATCTTTCGCCGCATCTGACGCCGGTGACCGCGCCGTTTGCGCATTCGACTGAGCTGACTTCGGCATGAAGGAATTCGACCCCGAGAACCTCGCATTCTTTTACCAAAGCGCGCGTGACGTCGTGGGCTTTATCGCTCTGCGGAAAAACGCGGTTGCCGCGTTCGATTTTGGTGGGAACGCCGAGCGATTCGAAGAAATCGATTGTATCCTGCTGCGTGAATTTGGTGATCGCGCCCATAAGGAACCGGGGGTTTTTGGGAACGTTGGCAAGGAATTCCTCCCTGCCGCCGCAGGCGTTGGTCATATTGCATCGCCCTTTCCCGGTGATATCGAGTTTTTTTCCGCAGCGTTCGTTCTTCTCGATAAGCAGCGTTTTTTTGCCGCTCCGCGCCGCCCACACCGAGGCAAAAAGGCCGGCGGCGCCGCCGCCGACCGTTATAAGATCATACGTCTTTGTCATAAACGTCGTTTTCCGCCCAGATGCGTTCGAGTATGCCGAACCTGGTGCTGACCCGCACCGGGTCGCGCCGTCCGATCTCCAGAATAAGCGCGTTGATAAGAGCCAGCGGCGACACGAGCGAATCGAAGAACGCGTCGCTTTCGTTGTTGGCGTAAAGGGTTATGTCGGCGTTCTCGGCGACGGGGCTGTGGACGCTGTCGGTTATGCCGAGCACGGTCGCGCCCTGCTTTTTGGAAAAAGCAAGCACGTCGACCGTCAGTTTTGAATATCTGGGGAACGATATTCCAAGCACGACGTCGCCCTTTTTGACCTTGAAAAGCTGATCGTAAGCTTCACTGCCGATGACGGTGTGAATTATTGAAACGTTATCGAAGATTATCGAAAGATAAAAGTTTAGGAACATTGCGAGGCTCGCCGAACTGCGCGCGCCGACGATATAAATGTGTTCCGCGCCCGTGAGCGCCGTGACAAAATCGCCGAACGCTTTCTGATCGGTCATGGAGAGCGTTTTTTTCATACTCTCGATATCGGCAAAAAAGCTTTTCGACAAAGTATCGTCGCCGATGCGCTGCTGTGAAAGCTCCATCCGCTGAACAGAAGTCAACTTGCTGCGCGCGGCGTATTTCAGCGCCGATTGCAGTTCGGGATAGCCCTCGAACCCGAGATCCATTGCATAACGTACGATGGTTGACTCCGAGACTCCGACCGTCTCCGAAAGTTTCGCCGCTGTCATATATGAAGCCTCGGCATAATTCGTGAGCAGATATTCGCCGATCTTGCGCTGGCCTTTTGAGCAGCGCGTCAGTCGGGCGTTTATTATTTCGAGTACGTTTTTATCCAAATCGTCACCTCCTGAACGTCAGAATTCGAGTTTTTCTTCGATATATTTTACAACTTCGCTTATCGGGACGCGCACCTGCTCCATACTGTCGCGTTCGCGGATGGTGACGCAATTGTCGGCGGGAGTGTTCTCGTCGCCGATAGTCTGGAAGTCCACGGTTATGCAGAAGGGAGTGCCGATCTCGTCCTCACGTCTGTAACGTTTGCCGATCGAACCCGATTCGTCGTAATCGGTCATAAAGTGTTTGGAAAGTTCGTTATAGATCTCGGTCGCCGGTCCGCCGAGCTTTTTGGAAAGCGGAAGCACGGCGGCTTTGAAAGGAGCCAGCGCGGGATGCAGATGAAGCACCGTACGGACGTCCTCTTTGCCGTCTTTGCCGATATCCTCTTCGTCGTACGCTTCGACAAGGAACGCCAGTACCGAACGTTCCACGCCGAGCGAAGGTTCGATGACATAGGGGATATAGCGTTCGTTCTTTTCCTGGTCGAAATAGGTAAGATCCGCGCCGGAAACTTCGATATGTCTGCCGAGGTCGTAATCGGTCCTGTCGGCGACGCCCCAGAGTTCTCCCCATCCGAACGGGAACATAAACTCGAAATCGGTCGTGCCTTTGGAATAGAAGGCGAGTTCCTCGGGATCGTGGTCGCGCAGGCGAAGATTTTCTTCTTTTATGCCGAGGCTGAGCAGCCAGTCGCGGCAGAATGAGCGCCAGTAAGCAAACCATTCGAGGTCGGTGCCGGGCTTGCAGAAGAATTCAAGTTCCATCTGCTCAAACTCGCGCACGCGGAAAATGAAGTTGCCCGGGGTGATCTCGT
>CAMZED010000038.1 GCA_947305675.1 uncultured Clostridia bacterium
GAGCCGCTCGGAATGAAATCCTCGGACTTCGAAGTCGAGTCCCTCGCCAAGTACGAGAAGACCTCCAAATGTTACGTCTTCGCAAACGACGCCTTCATCGAGCCCCCGTACATGCACCTGGGCGCCTTCGCCCCTTCCGGCGCGATCGTCTCTACGGCCTCTGACATGGCAAAATATGCCCTCTTCCACCTCAATGGCGGAATCGTCGACGGCAATCGCCTGATCAGCGAAGAATCCCTTAGAGAAATGCATACCCCAGAGGTCATCGGAACGCCTTATTTCTGGAATTTTAAGGAATTCCAGAGCACTGAGTACGGTCTAGGCTGGTTCACGGATATCTATCGGGGCGTGAAGATGATAGGTCACGGCGGCAACACCAACGGTATGCCTCTGGTGTTCCGCTGAGCTTTCCGCCCGACTCCTACTATTGCAAAAGAGCAGAGGACGGTCGACTTTGTCAAAGGTGAAAACGTCGTTCTCGCCGCGGCAGGAAGGCACGATCCCTGTATAGTCCACCGTGCGCGCGCGGCTGTCGACTGTATGACGGCGTTTGTGCTCGCCGATCTGACATTCGGGGGAGAAAAATAATGAAATACGGTCTTATCGGCGAAAAACTCGGTCACAGCTATTCCCCGGAGATACACGCCAAACTTTTCGGATACGATTATTCGCTGTTCGAGCTTTCGCCGAACGAACTCGAAAGTTTTTTCAAAGAGCGCGATTTTTCGGGGATAAACGTTACGATACCTTATAAGACTTCGGTCATAAAATATCTCGATTTCATCAGCGATGAAGCAAAAGCCATCGGCGCGGTGAACACAGTTGTCAACCGCTTAGGAAAACTGTTCGGCTACAACACCGATTTCTTCGGGTTGAAATCGATGCTTTTAAAAACCGGCATCGACCTTTCGGGCAAAAAAACGCTCATACTCGGCAGCGGCGGCACTTCCAAAACCGCGTCTGCAGTCGCTTCGGCGCTCGGCGCTTCTGCCGTAATACGTGTGTCGCGCAGCGGCAAAGAGGGATGCATAACTTATCCCGAAGCGTACGCCGCTCATTCCGACGCCGAAGCGATCATCAACACGACTCCCTGCGGAATGTATCCGAACGTCTTTTCGACCCCGGTTGAAGTCGGCGGCTTCGGCAGACTGCGCTTTTATGCCGACGCGGTGTTCAATCCGCTGCGGACTCTGTGCTCGCTCCGCGCTGAAGCAGCGGGGGCGAAAACCTGCCTCGGGCTTTATATGCTCGTTTCGCAGGCGGCTCTTTCCGGTGAACTCTTTTCGGGAATAAAGCCCGGCGCGGCAGCGACCGAAAAAGTCTTCGGCACGGTACTTAAATCAAAACAGAATATTGTGCTTGTCGGAATGCCCGGGGTGGGTAAAACCACCGTCGGCAGGGCGGCGGCAAAAAAACTATCCCGCCCGTTTTACGATATCGACGAGCTTATTGTCAACAAAACCGGGAGATCCGTACCCGAGATATTCAAGTCTTACGGCGAGGAATATTTCCGCCGGATCGAGACCGAGACGATAAAAGAGGTCGCCTGTCTTACGGGTGCGGTTATCGCCGCGGGAGGCGGATCGGTGCTCCGAGGCGAAAATGTCGAGGCGTTAAAGCTGAACGGCGCGGTTTATTTCCTCGACCGCCCCGTCGCTTCGATCACCGCGACCGAGGGACGCCCGCTTTCCGGCAGCAGAGATAAACTTTTAAAACTTTATTCAGAGCGTTACGGGATCTATTGCTCGGTCGCGGAACGCAGGATATTCGACAAAACCGCCGCCGAGGCGACAGAAGCGATATCGGAGGATTTTAAAATATGAAAATACTTGTAATAAACGGTCCGAACCTTAATATGCTCGGCATACGCGAACCCGATATCTACGGCAAAGAAGATTACAACGCGCTTTGCGGAATGATAAACGCTCATTGCCGCCGCCTGGGCATAGAAGTCGAGATATTCCAATCCAATCACGAGGGCGAAATAGTCGATAAGATCCAATCGGCATACAAAAAGTTCGACGGGATCGTTATAAATCCGGCCGCTTATACGCATACCAGCGTTGCGATCCCGGACGCGATAAAAGCGGTGGGGATCCCGGCGGTGGAAGTGCATATATCCGACGTTTCCCGCCGCGAGCCGTACCGCCGCGTAAGCTACGTGCGCGAGGCGTGCGTCGGTTCTGTCGTCGGAGAAGGGTTCGGGGGATATACCCGCGCGATCGATCTGCTCGCGTTCGGTGAAAAAGAAGGCGGCAGGCTATGAATGCCGTGTTCAGACCCTCGACGCTGAAAGGGCGGGTGACGGCTCCTCCTTCAAAAAGCGTGACTCACCGGGCGCTTATCTGCGGAGCTTTCACAAGCGGCGCGAATATAAGCGGGATCGAACTTTCGCGCGACGTTAACGCCACGCTCGGCGGTTTAAAAAGCCTCGGCGCCGAAGTAAGATACGAAAACGGCAAAGCGTTCGTCGGCGGGCTTAAGATCCCCGCGGGCGGTACGTCTGTCGATTGCGACGAGAGCGGAAGCACTTTAAGGTTTTTGATCCCGATTGCGCTTCTTTCGCCGTTCGCAACGGTTTTTACCGGAAGCAAAAGGCTTATGGAGCGGCCGCTGGAAGTTTATTCTTTGCTCTGCCGCGAGAGGGGCCTGGTTTTTGAACAAACCGGCGGCTCGTTAAGGGTGTGCGGCGCGCTCAGCGGCGGAAGATTTGTCATTCCCGGCGACATATCAAGCCAGTTTATAAGCGGATTGCTTATGGCTTTGCCGCTCTGCGGCGAAAAAAGCGAGATCGCCGTCACCGGAAGGTTCGAAAGCCGTCCGTATGCGGAAATAACGCGAGCGGTTATGTCCGGGTTCGGCGTTGAAACCGCGGAAAGCGGAAATACGTTTTTCGTCAGCTCCTCGGAATATAAAAGAAGCGCCGGCTTTGAAGTCGAGGGCGATTTTTCAAACGCCGCGTTCCTCGAATGCTTCAATTATCTCGGCGGCGACGTGAAAGTCGACGGGCTTCCCGATTTTTCCGTTTCGGCTCAGGGAGATAAAGTTTATAGACAGATGTTTGCCTCGCTTGCGGCGGGGGAAAGAGAATTCGACCTTTCCGATTGCCCCGATCTCGCTCCGGTGATGTTCGCAATGGCGGCGGCGTTGGGCGGCGCGAATTTCAAAGGCACTTCGCGGCTGAGATTAAAAGAAAGCGACCGCTCGTCGTGTATGGCGCTTGAGCTGAAACAATTCGGCGCCGCTGCGGAGATATCGCCCGACAGCGTAAAAATCGTTTCCGGCGGCTTAAAACCGCCCTCGGAACCGCTTTGCGGGCACAACGACCACCGCGTTGTAATGGCACTTGCGGCGTTATGCACGGTCACCGGAGGGGAAATATCCGGGATCGAGGCGGTAAACAAGAGCTTTCCCGGCTATTTTGAAAAGATCAGATCAATCGGTGCACAATTTGATATTACGGGACAATAACAATGGAACTTAACAAAGATTTAAAGATTTTAATTGTAGGGCTCGGTTTGCTCGGCGGCAGTTACGCAAAGGCGCTGACTTCCGCGGGCTATACCGTCAACGCCATAACGCGCCGTGAATCGACCGTGAATTACGCGCTTGAACACAAAATGATCGCTCGCGGCACTACGGAGATCGACAAAGATCTTATCTCCGGTTCGGATATCATCGTTTTTTCGCTTTATCCCCACGTTTTCACCGACTGGATAAAGAATTACGGGAATATTATAAAACCCGGCACGCTGGTTACCGACGTGACCGGGGTAAAAGGCTGCGTCGTGCGAGAGATACAGGATATGCTTCCCGATGGCGTGGAGTTTATAGCGGCACACCCAATGGCGGGCAGGGAATCGAGCGGCATCGAATACAGCGACGACAGGATCTTCAAAGGAGCGAATTATATCGTCGTCCCGACCGAAAAAAATACGCCGCGCGGAGTGGAGATCTGCCGTGCGCTCGGTGAAACGCTCGGGTTTTCGGATATATCGGTGCTCAGCCCCGAAAAACACGACGAGATGATCGCGTTCTTATCTCAGCTCACGCACTGCATCGCCGTTTCGCTTATGTGCGCCTGCGACGCGCCCGACCTTGAACGCTATACCGGCGATTCGTTCCGCGATCTTACCCGTATCGCAAACATCAACGATGAAATGTGGAGCGAGCTGTTCCTTTTGAACAGGCAGGCGCTCTTGAAAGAAATGGACAGTTACCGCGAGTGCTTTGACAAACTCTATACGGGTATCAAAAACGGCGACCGAGAGGCGATACGGTCGATGATGCGGCTTTCATCCGAACGCCGCCGCAAGTTCGATAAAAAGAAGGTGACCGAAAAATGAATATGAAATTCTACCGCAAACTTCCCATCCCGCAGGAGGTTAAATCGGAATTCCCGGTCAGCGCGGAAATGGCGGAGATCAAATCGCGGCGCGATTCCGAGATAAAGGCGGTTTTCGACGGTGAAAGCGATAAATTCCTGCTTATTATCGGCCCGTGTTCCGCCGACGCTCGCGAGCCGGTCCTGGAATACGTTTCGAGGTTGAAACGCGTTCAGGAACAGGTCGCCGACAAAATCATTATGATCCCGCGCATCTATACCAACAAACCGCGTACCACCGGGGACGGCTATAAAGGAATGCTTCATCAGCCCGATCCCGATAAAAAGCCGGATCTTTATAAAGGAATAATCTCGATCAGGGAACTGCATATGAGCGCCCTGCGCGATTACGGATTCACCTGCGCTGACGAGATGCTTTATCCCGAAAATCACCGATATCTTTCCGACCTGCTCGCCTACGTCGCAGTCGGCGCAAGATCGGTCGAAAATCAGCAGCACCGCCTTACCGCCAGCGGGCTTAATATCCCCGTGGGTATGAAGAACCCCACCGGAGGAGATCTGACCGTAATGCTTAACGCGGTGAAAGCCGCTCAGCACGGCCACACGTTCATTTACCGCGGTTGGGAGGTCGAAAGCGCCGGAAACCCGTATGCTCATTCGATTTTGCGCGGATATATAGATTTCGCCGGGAAGAGCGTTTCGAATTACCATTACGAGGACGTATTAAAACTTAACGAGCTTTATTTTTATTCCGGGCTTAAGAACCCGTCGGTAATAATCGATACCAACCACAATAATTCCGGGAAAAGATACGCCGAACAAATACGCATCGCCCACGAGGTCGTCAGCAACCGCCGCCTTAACCCGGATATCAAACGGCTTGTAAAAGGTCTTATGATCGAGAGTTATATCGAAGACGGAAAATGCGAGCCCGGCGAACACACCTTCGGTAAATCGATCACCGACCCCTGCCTCGGCTGGGAAAAGACCGAAAGACTCATTTATGAAATAGCAGACGAACTTGACAGATAAGGAGATAAAAAATGAAAATCGCAATTTACGGATACGGTAATTTAGGCAAAGGGGTTGAACTCGCCGCAAGGCAAAATCCCGATATCACTCTGACCGGCGTATTCACCCGGCGCGATCCCGAAACGGTCAAAACCGTCACCGGAGCCCCAGTTTACGGAATATCCGATATCGAAAACCACAGATCCGATATCGATGTGCTTATAATCTGCGGCGGCAGCGCGACCGACCTTCCGAATATGACGCCCGAACTTGCAAAATCTTTTAACGTGGTCGACAGCTTCGATACACACGCCCGCATCCCCGAACATTTTGCAAAAGTCGACGCCGCCGCGCAAGAAAACGGCAATATAGCGCTTATCTCCGCCGGATGGGATCCGGGTATGTTCTCGCTCAACCGCCTTTACGCCTTGGCAATACTGCCCGACGGAAAAGATTATACTTTCTGGGGCAGGGGCGTAAGCCAGGGACATTCCGACGCGATCCGCCGGATCGAAGGCGTGGTCGACGCGCGTCAATATACCGTCCCGATCCCCGAGGCGCTCGAATCCGTGCGATCCGGATCGATGCCGGAACTGACGACAAGGCAAAAACACCGCCGTGAATGCTATGTAGTAGCCGCCGAGGGAGCCGATAAAGCCGCGATCGAAAAAGCAATCGTCACAATGCCGAACTATTTCGACGAATACGATACCACCGTGACTTTTATAACGAAAGAAGAACTCGAACGGGATCATTCCGGTCTGCCGCACGGCGGGTTCGTGATCCGTACCGGACATACCGGCAAAGAAGGCGAAAACACGCACACGATCGAATATCGTCTTACGCTCGATTCCAATCCCGAATTCACCGCGAGCGCGCTCGTCGCTTTCGCCCGCGCGATAAACAAAATGCACGCCCGCGGCGATAAAGGCTGCAAGACGGTATTCGATATCGCGCCCGCCGACCTTTCGCCGCTTTCCGGCGAGGAACTCCGTGCGCATCTGCTTTGACGCCGCGCGCCGCGTTTGTTAATTTCACGTATGCCTACGACGACAAACGCGAAACGCCCGAAAGAGTCCGCCGAGAGACGGTTTGTCCTTATCGCCGCTCACCCTAAGTAAAACAGGATATGCAAGACGTTCGCTTTGCATATCCTGTTCCTCTTTTTTGTTGATCAGCCGCATTTTCCGCGCTGTGAGTGCTTCCGGTTTTATGTGGAAGCGTTTGTATTGTTTTCCGCCGCGGCGCTCAAAAGAGCGCCGCGGTATTTATCACCCCGTGCAAACACCAAAATGCCGGGGATCAAGCCGGTTTATAGGTTTTTACTTCGGTAACGCTGAAATCTTCCGTCGGAGACGAAAACAGGCTGACGTTAAAGCTGACTTCTATCACGGTACCGTCCGTGCTCACATAATAACCTCCGGCAGCACTCAGATTGGTTACAGCCTTTCCGCTGCCGTCAAGCTTGTAAAACGCATAGAATGGGGTTCCGTAGGTCTTGACAAGCTCGCTGTATTTCATTCCGGGTTTGATCACGTATTCTTCGGTGTCAAGCGGGACCGTTTCCGCCGCTTCATCCCCTGCAAACAATTCCGTATATTTCTCGAACAACCCGCGCACAAACGCGTAATCGTTTATTACGGCGCCGGTATTTTCCGGCGGAACAGTCCAATCAAGCCCTTTAAGCGCGGGTTCATCTTTTGGAATACCGCCTATATCGCTCATAAACCATCTGCGCGGTACGCTGATAGTAAATATCTTATATTTGCTTGTCGAATCATAGCTTAAGCGGGTTGCGCTCTCGTAGGTCACCTGCTTTTTTTCGGTTGATTCCAGCATCGAGCTGTATTCTTCGGGATCTTCAACTTCGCCGTTGTCGATAAGCAGACGGCAGGTTTTCCAACGCTCTTCAAAACTATCGAAATTTGTCGAACCGCCGTTGAATTTTGTTGTTTCGGTATCGATTACAAACTCGTTGACGGTTCTTCCGGTATTGGTTTCGATCCTCATTATCTCGCATCCGCATTTCAATCCGGAGTCTGCCATTTCAACCCGGTAAAGCATAATCAGGGTAAGGTCGAAATATATCTGTCTTTGGCATTTCACCTCGTCGCCGTAGGACAGTTTGTCGGTGTGCATGGTTTTTATTACCGCGTCGCTGCCGTCGTATTCCACCGTATAAGTGCCAAAATGATGTTCCTCGATCCATTCGGGATCGCAGATATATTCAAAGCAGGGCAGGAGTTTTGCGTTGGTGAGCACGATTTTGTCGTATTTAAAATAAGAGTCGATCGTGTCATTGCTTAAATACATTATTTCTTCTTCGGTAAGATAAAACCTTTCACCTTCGGCGCGTTTAGCTTCGACGGCGGCGAACTGTTCTTCGGAATAAAGAGTGAGAACGCCTTCGTCGATCTGTTCAAAACGAGCGAACTTACTCTTTATTATATTCTGCGGGGTGACAGTTTCCTCCGGGATCAACTGTTCGGTGTCGATCCCTTCCGGCGCGGAATAGTCTTCTTCTTCGCGCGGGACTTCGGCAAACGCCGCGATGCAGGCTGTAAGCACTACCGCCGAAACCAATAATACAACCGCGACGATCAAAATGAATTTTTTGTTTTGCTTCATTTTTTAATTCTCCTTTCGGTTTTGCCAAATAATACACCGCGATTTTTAACGCTTTTTATTCGAATTGTCATCAACTTGTCAATTATCTGAAAATTTAACATTCACTTCGGTCCCGCGCCCGGGAGCCGAATCAAAAATCATTTTCGCTGAATGCGCGTTCGCTATCTGGCTGCAAAGCGCCAGCCCCAACCCCGCGCCGCCCTCCGCGCGTGAGCGCGATTTGTCAGTGCGGTAAAAAGGCTCGGTGATGCGGGCAACCTGATCCACGGTCATTCCTTTGCCGTCGTCTTTAACCGATAAAAAAGCGATCCCGTCAACCGCGCCCGAACCGATAACAACATTCCCGCCGGGCTCGCAGGCTTTCAGTGCGTTTTCGGTAAGGTTATAAAGAAGCATATTCAAAAGCGTTTCGTCACCCTGAACGGTGATCGCGCGGGATTCGGTCTCAAGTGATATTCCTGCGTTTTCCGCTTTGCTTTTAAGGCTTTCCGCAACGCTTTCGACAATTGTTTTAAGATTGACCGGAACTCTTTTTATTGCATTTTCGCGGATAAACGCCGTATCAAGCAGCTTTTCGGATATATTTTGCAGCCGCCGGGATTCGCGCATTATCGCAATCGCGCATTCGATCTTTTCGTCCTCGTCGGTCTTGCTGCGCCGAAGATATTCCGCATAACCGTAAATAGATGTCAGCGGGGTTCTCAACTCGTGAGCAAGATCGTCGACAAGCCGCTGTTTTTGCTCGGCGGTGGATCTCAACTCGTTCAGATTCGATTCTATACGGTCGACCATTATATTAAAACTTTTGCCCAACTCGCCGAATTCGTCGGTCCTGCTTTCGTCGGCACGCGCTCCGCTGTCACCCATCGATATTTCTTCGGTCGCTTTTCTCAGCCGCTCCAAAGGCACCGTCAGTCTGCGAAGCACCAGATAAAGCAATATTCCGGTAAATACCGAAACGCCCAGTGCGGTAAGAACGTAGGTTACGACCATTTGCCCGAATTCAGTGTAAAGCCCGGTCAGATCTTTCCCGAACACCAGAATAAATCCCGTGTTTCCGACAGGGGAGGATAAAAGCAGAAATCGTCTGCCGTCAAGTATTTCATAGGATTTTGCGCTTTCGCCGCTCAAAGAATGCTTTATCGGAAATGTGGAATATACAACTTGCCCTTCTTTTCTGAATTCAAGAAACACTCCCTGCTTTTGATAAACCGATCCGTAAGACTCCATAAGCCGCTCCGGTTTCGCCGTGCCGTTGAACATCATCATATCGCTCAGATCGCGCTCGAAAGACCGCGAAATATAAGATTCGAGCGACGAGGCGCTGTCCGCCGCTTCGTTAAGATTGTGGCGGTAAGAATAATAAGCCAGCGCAAAAACGCTTAAATCCAGGCATAAAAGAAACACTACAAGCGTAAGTAAATAGGTTTTTTGCCAGAATTTCAGTTTCATATCTCCAACCTGTAACCGGTCTTATATACCGTTTTGATCCTTTCTTCAATGCCGAGCTTTTTCCGCAGCTGCTGAATATGCACGTCGACGGTTCGCGTATCGCCGGAATAATCGAATCCCCACACCAGCGATATCAGTTTCTCGCGCGATAAAGCGATGTTGCGGTTGGTTATAAGTGTTTCAAGCAGATCAAATTCCTTCGGCTTAAGCTGTATCTCCGCGTCGCCGCGATAAACCCTGCGGCTGATAAAATCGACGCGTACGTCGTCAAACCGGAATTGACGGTTCGCACCCTTGTAACGCCGTAAAACCGCTTCAACCCGCGCGGTAAGTTCCTGCATTTCAAACGGCTTGGATATATAATCGTCGCCGCCGAGCCGCAATCCCTTCAACTTGTCCTGCAGACCGGACCGCGCGGTCAAAAATATAACCGGTATGCCGTCTGTCTGCGTGATCACCTCGAATCCCGAAAGCTCTGGCAGCATCACGTCGAGGATCATCAGATCAAACCGCCGCGGCGCCGTCATAGACCTGACGGCATTCGTGTCCGGCAAGCAGCATATTCTTTTTGATAAGATCATTAATGCTTTTTTCGTCCTCAACAATAAGTATCTTCGCCATACGGGTCACCTCCGTTATGAATATAATCCCGCCATGTTATCGAGTTGTTAATAGTATAACTTATTTTCCTCCGCGTTTCAATTACAAAGCCGCGCTCTGTCAATTATTGCCTGAAAATCCGGCAAATACATCTTGCCGCGAATCGTTATGGATAAATACAGCGTAAGGCATTCAGCTGAATAACAAAACATGATCTGCCGAATAAAGTCCGGCAGATCCTTTTTCTGCGAAAAACAACTCCCCGCGCGGGGAGTTGTTTGCGTGATTCTTCCGAATGATTTCAAAGAATAAGTTCCTGTCAGCCGAGGACCGCGAACCCGGCGTTTGTAAGCACGTTTTCGGCGGCGTAATTATCCTCGACGCGCAAAGCGATAAATACGCTTTCGCCCTCGCGCGAGATAAAGGCGTAAAGATATTCCATATTTATCCCGGCGTTGTCCAAGGCGTTAAGAGCGCGCGCAAGCTCGCCTGATCTGTCGGGGATCTTTATCCCGACCACCTCGGTTATCTGAACAAGAAAACCCTTTCCGCGCAATACCTCAAGCGCTTCGTCGGGCTTGTTGACGATAAGGCGAAGTATGCCGAAATCCTTTGTGTCGGCGATCGAAAGCGCGCTCATATCGATATTTTCCTCGGCGAGCGAAGAAGTTATTTCGGCAAGTCTGCCGCGCTTGTTCTCTACAAATACGGTAAGTTGTTTTATCGCCATTTTTCTGCCTCCCGAAAAAATCAATCGTGTAATTTGCGCCGGTCGATAACGCGTACGGCTTTGCCCTCGCTCCGCTCGATCGACTTCGGCGCCACAAGGTGGACTTTCGGCTGGATGCCGAGCATCGTCTTGATCGATTCCGAAAGTTTGCGTTCCATCGCGGTTATTCCGCTGACCGTGTCGCTGAACTGTTCGGGCGCAAGCTCGACAAACACGTCGAGCGTGTCGGAATTGTTGAATCTGTCGACTTCAATACGGTAGTTCGGAGCGTAGCCCTCTTTTAAAAGCACCGTTTCGATCTGTGAAGGGAATACGTTGACGCCGCGGATTATAAGCATATCATCGCTTCTGCCCATCGGCTTCGACATACGAATATGAGTCCTGCCGCAAGCGCATTTTTCGCTTGTGAGCACGCAGATATCGCGCGTGCGGTAGCGCAGCAGGGGAAAGGCTTCTTTGTCGATGGAAGTAAAAACAAGCTCGCCTTTTTCGCCTTCTGGCAAAACCTCACCGGTGTCCGGGTCGATAATTTCGGCAATGAAATGATCCTCGTTGATGTGCATCCCGTGCTGTTCGCAGCACTCAAAAGCGACGCCGGGACCGGAAGTTTCGGTAAGGCCGTAAATATCGTAAGCCTTTATTCCGAGCGATTTCTGAATATCGCGCCGCATCTCCTCGGTCCAGGGCTCTGCTCCGAAAATGCCGGCTTTCAAGCAGTTGTCCTCGGGTTTATAACCGCGCTCTTTAAGCGATTCGCCTATATAAGCCGCATATGAAGGGGTACAGCAAAGGATCGTCGCTTTAAGATCCATCATAAACTGTATCTGCCGTTCGGTGTTTCCGCTCGACATCGGCAGGGTAAGCGAACCCACCTTGTGCGAACCGCCGTTCAATCCCGGCCCGCCGGTGAAAAGGCCGTAGCCGTAACATACCTGCACGACGTCGTCCTTAGTGCCGCCTGCGGCGACGATCGCCCTTGCACAGCATTCCTCCCATAGATCGATATCGTGCTGCGTGTAATAAGCTATAACACGTTTGCCCGTCGTTCCCGAAGTCGACTGGATACGCACGCAATCGGCGAGCGGGACGGCAAGCATACCGTAGGGATAAGTCTCGCGAAGATCGCTTTTTGAAATGAACGGAAGTTTGTAAAGATCGTCGACGCCCTTAACGTCGTCCGGTGAAACGCCGCTTTCGTCCATAAGCGCGCGGTAATACGGCACATGATCATAGACGTGCCTTACCTGCCGAACAAGTTTTTCGGATTGAAGCCGTTTTAACTGTTCGCGCGGCATCGTTTCGATTTCTTTGTTAAAATATCTTTGAGACATCGGTTTCCTCCCGTATTATTTACCGTATCCGAGGCCGAACGCCTTTATGTTCATCTCTGCAAATTTCGGGGCGACCGTTTTTTCTATCGCCTCGATCCATTTTTCATAAGGCATATCGAAATATTTTGCAAGACGTGCAAGCAAAACAATATTTGTCGTTTTTGCCGACCCGGCTTCCAAAGCGAGCTTCAAAGCGTCGACTTCGTCGATCCAAACGCCTTTTTTCTTAAGCTCTTCGAGTATATCAGAAGGGTATTCCGCCGCGCCGATAATTACCGGCATCGGATCGATCTCCTGCGTGTTGACGATTATCTTTCCGCCGGTTTTCAGGCAGCCGACCCAACGCGCCGCTTCGGATTTTTCGAACGAGACGATATAATCCGCTTCGCCTTTTGTTATCACCGGCGAATAGACCTTTTCCCCGAAACGTACGTAGGTGACGACGCTCCCTCCGCGCTGGCTCATTCCGTGGACTTCGGAAACTTTGACGTCGTGCCCTTCATCGATCAAAAGCCTGCCGAGCAGTTTCGAAGCGAGCAGGCTGCCCTGACCGCCTACGCCGACGATCATAATACTTGTTACCGCCATTAAGGTCATTCTCCTTTCGAAATTGCGCCGAAAGCGCACAGTTGGGCGCAAACTTTGCACCCGACGCACAGCGTTGAATCGATACGGGCTTTACCGTTCTTCATCGAGATC
>CAMZED010000039.1 GCA_947305675.1 uncultured Clostridia bacterium
AAATACCGACGATCACGAAGATCATTACGTGGCGTGTCTTCTTCTCCATCAGCGGCAGCATCAGAGCGAGCGATACCGTGAGGGAAATAAACGCTATGTATGTCAGGTTGTCCATTTTTTCACACCCCTTTCGAGAACCGGTACGAATACCAGCAATACGACGCACTGAAGAACGTAAACGACTGAAATGCAGATTTCAGGGAGATTGAAGCTTTCTACCAGCATCTCAAGCATACACAGAAGCGCGTAGATGAGCGCTAACAGGTTGTAGTTTCGTATCGCTTTGATCAGACCGTACTCCACGTCCTTGATGATAAGATGCTTCAGGTGGAAATACGAAGCCTGAGCTATGAATAACGCTTCAACGCCGAGCGGGATCGTGGTTTTGTTAATGCCTTTTGCGACGGCGATAAGGCACCAGATCGCAACGATGACCGCGGGAGCCGCGAGAGATATGATCCTCGTTTTGCGGAACGCCGACGAGCCGTCGTCGACTACCGAGTCCATCTGCCCGAAGTTTGCGCTGAACAGGAAGAGGAAGCTCCCGATGATACCGAGCATACCGACGTGGAACCCGCTGCCGAGCTCCCCGTTCACCAGATACTGAAGCGTTTCAAACAGGCGCCCGAACATGGCGCACCCGACGCTGAAAATGATCATACGGACGTAAAGCGCCGATTCATCGCGAAAGAAACGGTACAGTCCGTATATGAAGCCGATCCCTGCCGAGACCGTCATCGCAAGCGATAGATACATGTGCATGGAAAATTGCCTCCTTGATCCGTTTGATAGTTCAAAAATATATATTCTGAACCTATTTTACTTCTTTATTCGTTTATTTTACTTCTTTTTTTAAAGAATCTCAATGGGACGTTCCAGAATGGAACGTCAAATTTTGTAAAAACACTTGTTTTTGTTAAATTTCGGTATAAAATGTAGGTGAAGAAAAATGTAAGGTGTTTTTGGAGCATGCGTAAATGAATCGTTTTTTTTCGGAAGCTTTGAGAAAAATACGGACTGAAAAAGGACTTTCACAACAAGCGTTAGCCGATAAAATGTTCGTTACCCGTCCCACGATAGCCCGATGGGAGTCCGGCATCCGTCTGCCCGACGCGGTGATGATCTCCCGACTCGCAAAGGTTTTGGACACTAACATCGACCTGCTGATCACCGCCGCGAAAAGAGACGAAAGTCCGAACGTTATAATGGTCGACGACAGAAAGCTGATACTCACGGGCGGGCTGCCGGTGCTTGCGGAAGTGATGCCCCACGCGACGGTCACGGGCTTCACCGACGCCGGCGAAGCCGTCGAATACGCCAAAACCAACCGAGTATCTCTTGCCTTTTTGGATATTGAGCTTCGCAATACGAACGGGCTTGATCTTTGCCGCGCCTTGCTTGAGATCAACCCCCGCACCAACGTTATATTCCTGACCGCGTACGCCGACTACTCTCTTGACGCGTGGAACACGGGCGCGAGCGGTTTTATGCTGAAGCCTATCACGCCGGAAGGAGTGACGGAGCAGCTCGAAAAGCTGAGATATCCTTTCTGGACAGGGGGCGATAACGCGTGAACCAAGTGGATTTTCTCTACTATGCCCTCGGCGGCGCCATCCTTGTGACGATGGCGTTCGGCGTAGCGCTTGCTTTTTTGGTCCCCTCGCTCGACAAATGGAATAAGCGGTATTTCATCACCTTGTTTTCTCTGCTGTCTTTGTGCGCCGTCACCTGCTTTTTGGCGCTGATCTTCTATGACGACCCCACCAAGACGACAGCTGAAAGAATAATCTATTTCTTTGATTCGCTGCTCGTTTCGGTGCCGATCTTTATGCCCACGATATTTCTCTTGCACAGCTCGCACGAAAAAGTAAAACACAGCGCGCTCTTTTACGCGGCGATGGCGCTTTCCGGCGCATATTTCGTGATGCTTATCGTCTCGCAGTTTACGGACGTTTTCTACTATGTTACCGCGGAAAATGAATTCCACTACGGGCCGCTTTTCGCGCTGTCCGTGTCGCCTCTTCTCCTTGTTCTTTTGCTCAACATAGCAGGTACGGTCAGACGGAAAAAATCGCTCTCCAAAAAGTATTTCGTCGGTCTTTTGAGCTATCTTTTGCTGATGAGCGTGACGGTATTGGTCCATATGTTTGCCCAGGCCGATATCTTCGTGGTGTTCGGCATGGTGATCTTTGCGTTGATAATGTACAGCCTGATACTGTCGGACAATATAGACAAATATATGCGTCAGCAGCGGGAGATCGCCAATCAGCGCGCCAATATCATGGTCCTGCAGATGAGGCCTCACTTCATTTACAACTCCCTTATGGGTATCTATTATCTTTGCGACCGGGACGCAGGCAAAGCCAAACAGGTAACGCTTGATTTTACGACCTATCTGCGCAAAAACTTTGCCGCCATCGCAAGCGAGAACGCCATCCTTTTCAAAGAAGAACTGGAACATACCCGCGCTTATCTCGCCATCGAACAAGCGCAGTTTGACGACAGTCTGTTCGTCAGTTTCGATACGCCGCACACTTCGTTCCGCCTGCCGCCGCTGACGCTGCAGCCCATCGTGGAAAACGCCGTCGTACACGGAATGAGGGCGAGCAACTCTCCCATTCATATCTCGGTCGTCACGAGAAAGACGGATAAGGCGAGCGAGATCATCGTTGAGGACGACGGCCCCGGCTTTGAAGCTGACGGCAACAACGAGCCGCATATCGCGCTGAACAATATCCGCGAAAGGCTTGATATGATGTGCGGCGGAACGCTCGAAATATCCCCGCGCGAAGGCGGCGGCACGTCGGTAAAGGTGACGATACCGCTTGCAAAGCCGGAATAAAAACGAGTTTGAACAATTATAAAACGATTATAAAACGATTATAATATACCGTCAGTCAGCAGTACCGAACGGTGCCAGCAACGGCCCTCTTCGGCCAACTGAAAAACGGGAAGGATGATACATATGATCAAAAAACTTAAAGAAAACGCAGCCATATTCGGCTTGATTTTTACCATCGCGTCAGCGGTATTCATAATAGCGCTCAGCATCCCGTTTTTCACGGAGGCGAGGCTGAAGGACAGCCTGTTCGACGCCGGTGTGGATTCGATCGGCGCGCTTTTCAGCGCGGCGCTGTTTTTCGGATGCATGAAGCAAAACGGCAGCGGGATCGGCTATTTGAGAAGTTTGATCGTTTTTGTGAGCGCCTGCTTTGCGGTCAACGAAGCGATCCTTTTCACGGTGAGGCTTCCGGAACGGAGCACGGTCTGTTTCGTCCTTTGCCTGGTCAGCAAGCTGCTTGACCTTGCGATGATCTACTTTTTCTACTCTTACGTAAAAGTCACCCTGGGCTTCAACGGGAAGCTTGCAAGACTGGCTGAAAAGATAATTCCCGTTTTACTGGTGCTGGAAACGCTCGTCCTCTTATCCAACGTTTTCTATCCGACCACGTTCTATCTGGACGACGCCGGGATGTATCAAACGTCCGCCTTTTCCTTTGCCGAGGATATTTATCTTGCCGTGACCTCCGTTCTCACCGCGGTTTTGATCATTATGAGCCGCAGCCCGCGCAATCAAAAAGCGGCGGCGCTGACTTTCATTCTGTTTCCGCTGGTCGAATACGCGCTGATGGAGGGACAGTTCGGCAACGCCGCCCAGTACGGTATGGTGCTGATGTCGCTGATAATCATGTACTGCGTCATATTTATCGAAAAAAGCAAAACGCTTGCGTCCACGCAGACCGATCTGCGCATCGCGTCAAAGATCCAGGCGGACGCCCTTCCTCCCACCGCGCCGGAGTTTGAAAACTTTCCGGGGATCGTCCTGCGCGGCAGTATGAATACCGCCAAGGAAGTGGGCGGCGACTTTTACGACTACTTTCCGATCGACGAAAACCGCATCTGCTTTTTGATCGCCGACGTATCCGGAAAAGGAACGCCCGCCGCGCTCTTTATGATGACGGCAAAGACTATGATCAAGGACTACGCTCTGACAAAGGATACCACGTCGGAGATTTTTACCGCCGTAAACGCGCGTCTTTGCGAAAACAACGACGAGGGTATGTTCGCCACCGCGTGGATCGGCATTCTCGACACGCGCACGATGGTGCTGCAATATACGAACGCGGGTCACAACTACCCGGTGCTTCAAAGGAAGGGTCAACCCTGCGAGCTGATAGAGAAGGTACACGGTCTGTTCCTCGCCGGAATGGAGTTCACCAGATACAAGCAGGGCGAGATCACGCTCGAGCCGGGCGACCGCTTGCTCCTTTACACCGACGGCGTCACGGAAGCGCACGACCGCGAGAACGCGCTCTACGGCACCGAACGGCTTGAAAAGATACTCGAGGCCGCCAAGGACGAGCCGGGAGAAAAGGTGCTTGACGAAGTCCTTGCCGACATCGGCGTTTTCGCGGACGGCGTCCCCCAGTTTGACGATATTACAATGGTCGTTCTGACCGTAAAAGAATAAGAAGGCGTATTATGCAAGGCTTTTGTGAAAAGAAATTCCGTTCCATGCTGATATCCGGCACGTTCACCAAGGCGGTGATGTACCTGATGCTGCTCAGCGACAGCATCATCGCCGGCTTTTTCATAGGCGAATCGGGCGTTGCCGGGATCAACGCGATCACACCGGTGACCGCCGTTGTGACCTTCTTCGGCGATCTCGTCTCGACGGGCGTCGGGATCGTTTTCACCCGCGAGGTGGGAGCGATGCGAAAGCGCCGCGCCGACGAGATATACGGTCAGGGTCTGATCGTAAGCGTAGGCATAGGGCTTATCTCCGCACTTTTGATATTTGCATTTCAAAACGTCTATTTCAGCGTGAGCGGCATAACGGGAGACACTTTGGAAAGGGCGCTCCAATACTATAAATTCCTGCCGATCAACGCGTTTTTGACCATCGTTATTTTTTATCTTGAACAGATGGTCTACAGCGACGGCGACGAGTTGTGCAACAACATCTGTTACGGTTTCCAGATCGGCGGGAACATAGTCTGCTCGGTCATACTGACAAAGTTCCTCGGAATGACCGGTATCATTTTAGGCTCCGTGATAGGAAACGGTCTCGGTATCCTTACCTGTTTCATCCACTACTTCAGAAAGAAAAACACGCTGCACTTTGTGTGGCATCTGTCCTTTAAGGATTTTCTTTTAACCTCAAGGTACAGCATCGTGGATTCTTCCGTATATATCTGCTGGGGCTTGATGGACTACGTTATGATCGGCTTTATTTCGCGTAATTACGGCGATACCGGGCTGATCGCGCTCGCCGTTGTCGTAAGTCTTATCGAGTTCGGCGTCGTTATGGACGGCGTCGGAATGGCGATGCAGCCGCTTATCGGCACCTATTTCGGCGAAAAGAATCATAAGCTCATAAAAAGGGTCATGAGATCCGGTATAAAGGCCGCGGTCCTGGAAGGCGCCGTGGCGACCATAATCATTATGATCTTTGCGAAACAGTTCTGCGGTTTGTTCGGAGTCACCGAAGGTGATTCGCTTTCCGCGGCGATGACAGCCATTCGGATCGTATCTCTCGGATTCATATTCTGCAGCACGGTGTCGCTTACGACTTCTTACTATATGCTGATCGACCGCATCGGAATGGCTACCTGCATCGCGTGCCTGCAGAACGGTTTATTATACGTTCTCTTACCGATCCTCGGATCCCTTATTTTCGGGATGAACGGTATGTGGGCGGGCTTCGTGATCGCTCCGATACTGACGCTTATCTGCGCCTTTTCGTTCGTGTATCTGCGATTCGGAAAGGAGAATTTTCCCTTCCTTTTGAAGGATATGGATTCCGAGATCGTCGTAACGGACGACAAATTGACGCAGGAAAGCGCCGGCAAACTCTCGGGACAGGTGAAGGACGCGCTGCTGTCACACGGGTATCGGAAGGAAGAAGCCGTACGCGCGGCACTCTTTACGGAAGAGATCTGCCTTACCGTTCTGGAGCAGAACGGACGTGCAAAAAAGCCGGTCCTGATCGAGTTTTCACTGTTCTTTGAGGAGGACTCCGTTCTCATAATTGAACGGGATTCGGGAAAACTGTTCGACATCACGGACCCCGATCTTCATATCGAAGGGCTCAGCAGCATGATAATCAGCGGATTGATGGAATCACATAAGGAAAAGGCATATCTCGTGACCACCGGCTACAACCGGAATATGATACGGTTCCGTCGTGAAGAAAAGGCCGCGGAGACGTTATAATGTATATCATAATTTACGATTTCGGGACAAGCAGCTTAAAGACCTGTCTCTTCGACGTCGGCGAGAAGATCACGCTCGCGGCGGCGTCAAACGCTTCCTACGGGCTTCGTATCCTTGAAAACGGCGGCGCCGAGCAGGACACCGACGAATGGTGGCAGGCTGTCTGCAAAACAACAAGAGAACTTTTTGATAAAACGAATGTCACACCCGACGAGGTTTCCGGGCTTGCCTTCTGCGCGCAGATGCAGGGCGTCGTTCTCGTCGACGAAAACGGGAAGGCGCTCCGTCCTGCGATGTGCTATATGGACAGCCGCGGCGTGAACGAATACAAAAACTGTATGGGAAAAGGGTTGGTCAAGGTCTCGGGATGCAGTCTTTACAAGCTCCTGCGCAATCTGCGCGTCAACTACGCCGGGTCGACCAGCGCGAAGGACCCGGTTTGGAAATACAAATGGGTCGAAAACAACGAGCCGGAGATATTCGCTCGTGTCGATAAATGGCTTGACGTGAGCGACTATCTTGTCTCCCGCTGTACCGGGAAGATCATAAGGACGGCGGATACCGCTTTTGCCACCTTCCTTTACGATACACGCAAGGGCAAGGAGGGGTGGAACAAGGGCCTTTTGAAAATGTACAAGGTCAAACCGGAGCACATGCCGCCGATCATCGACTGCACCGATCTCGTCGGAGGTCTGACGGCAGAAGCGGCGCGCGACCTCGGGCTGAAAGAGGACACACCGGTTTTCGGCGGAGGCGGCGACACGACGTTCGTCAACATCGGCGCGGGGTGCGTTGAGCCGGGCGACACGCATATCTACGTCGGGACTTCCGGCTGGGTATCGACCTGTCTCGACTACCAGACGGTCGATATCAACGCGATGATCACCGGCGTGCTGTCGGCAAACCGCGGGTACTTCAACTATTACGCCGAGTTGGAAACGGCGGGAAAGTGCTACGAATGGGTCAAAAATCACCTCGCGCTTGACGAGATCAGTATTTACCTTGAGAAAACCGAGGTTACGGATGATTTTGAGAGCGAGTTCACCAGCCTGTACGACTTTATGTCCGCCGAGGTAAGCAAGGTACCGCCCGGGGCGAACGGGGTTATCTTTACCCCGTGGCTTCACGGCAACCGCTGCCCGTTCGAGGACGCAAACGCCGCGGGGATGTTCTTCAATATAAAGATCGACACCGGCAAACGGGATATGATCCGCGCCGTTCTGGAGGGTATCTGCTATCATCTGCGCTGGCTGCTCGAATGCGAGGCGAAAAAGGTGAAAACCTCCGACGTGATCCGCTTCGTGGGCGGCGGATCGCTGTCTCCCGTCATAAGCGGGATGCTCGCCGATATCACGGGCAGAACGGTAGAGACGATCGATAACGCCCAGGAGGTCGGCGCCATGGGATGCGCGATCGTCGTCGCCGCCGGGCTGACGGGAGATGACGTAAAATCCGCGTCCCGCCGCCTTGTGAAAGCCGCTCATACATATTATCCCGATCCGGGAAACAAAGAGATCTACGAACGCAACTATAAAGTATTCAAGAATCTTTACAGATCCAACGCCGAAAACTTCAGACGCCTGAACGGTTGACGTCCGGCGGCAAACGCGATCCGTATTGTATATAATGCTTCAGATCAATTAACAGGAGGAATGATAAAATGGCACTGAATCTGACGACAAAAAAAGAAGGCTCCGCCCTCGCGGTGGCTCTGGAGGGAGAACTCAACACGACGACCGCGCCCGAACTCAAAGACCTGCTCGATAAGAGCATCCCGGAGACAGACACTCTGTCTCTCGATTTCGCGGGGTGCGACTTCGTTTCGTCCGCGGGTCTTCGCGTCCTGCTCAACACTTACAAGAGCATGAAGGCAAAAAACGGCGCGATGGAACTGTTTAACATCGGTCCGAGCTTCAAAGAGGTCCTGAATATCACCGGGCTCGACGCCGTGTTCGACATTAAGTGATAAGCGTTTGGCTGAAGGTAAGAATATGAACGTATATGATTTCGACGGCACGATCTATTACCCGGACTGCGCCATCAGTTTTGCGCTTTGGTGCATGAACCGACACCCCTCTTTGTGGTTCACGTTTTTCCCGAAGGCCCTCAAAAGTATGATCGGGCACAAGCTCGGCAAGGTGCCGCGCTATGTGATGGAACGCACGTTTTTCAGTTTTCTCTGCAAGGTCGACGATTTCGACGAGCAGATCGAAAAATTCTGGGACAAGCACGAAAAACACGTCTCCGCCTGGTATCTCGCCCAGAAAAAGCCCGACGATCTCATCATCAGCGCCTCTCCGAAGTGCATCATCGAGCCGATCGCCAAACGGCTCGGCGTGAACTGTATGGCGTCCGACTACGACCGGGAGGTCGGCGCGTTCGTCGACAACCTGATGTACGCGCGGGAAAAAGCGGCGTATATCTTCGATCAGGGCTTCCCGGAGATCGAGAATTTTTATTCGGATTCTCTCGCGGACACGCCGATGGCGCTCTGCGCGGAAAAGGCGCATCTTATCACCGACAAGGCGCAAAAGGTGAACGATTGGCCGAAGCTCGATGTCGAAACGCTCAAGAAAGTGCACGAAAAGATCGACTCCGGCTGGTCGGTACACCTTTAATCCGCCCGGAAAGCCGAAACGCGCGGCAGACGCAAAAGCGCCGATCTCACGCTTCATAAATGAAGAAAGAACGGGCGGCGGCATCGAATTATCGATAACGAAAGAGATTGCGGAAATGAGAATACTGCTTGCCGAAGACGAATAATGAATTGTTATCGAGGAATATATCCAAAAGGAGACTGTTGTATGAAAAAAATCGTTTCAATCATTCTTTCGATTATGATGATTGCAACACTTTCAGCCTGCGGGACTGCCGTCACCGATTCCGGAACATCGGGAACGGTAAGCGGAGAAGCCGAAGCGGTGGTAGATCAGAACATCTCCGCACAGGAGGCGACCGGAACGTTTGAAATGACAACGGAGGACGGAACGTTTTCAAATTCCGGAAACATATATACCGTCACCTCAGCCGGAACTTACACGGCGACCGGCCTTCTTGAAGGACAGATCGTCATTTCCGCCGGCGAAGACGACGAAGTCGTTTTAGAGCTTTCCGGCGCGACGATCAAAAACGGAACCGACTCCCCGATCAAGGTACTCTCCGCGGGCGACGTCGATATATCCGCTAAAAAAGGAACTGAAAACGTTGTAAACGATACGCGAAGCGCTAAAACGACTGATGATGCCGATCAGGGCGAAGGCGCGATCTACGCAAACTGCGATCTGAAGATCAAAGGCTCGGGGACGCTTGTCGTCAACGCGTCGTATAACAACGGTATCCACACAACGAAGGATCTGACCGTTCAAAAACTTTCATTAAAAGTGAACGCTTACAGCAACGCTCTCAAAGGCAACGATTCGATCAGCGTAATAAGCGGAACGATCGTCGCCATTTCAACAAACGGCGACGGCTTAAAGACCGAAAACACGGATGTCAATAAAAACGGCGTCACAAGGGGGAATATAACTGTTTCCGGCGGAACGGTCACCGTTTACGCGGCGGGAGACGGCATACAGGCGGCGCACAACTTCGAAATGACGACAGGCGAAGAAGGTACTGCCCCGACAGTTACGGTCTATACCGGTTCGTACAGCGGATACACGGCTTCCGGCGCTTCGACGACTTCATACAAAGGCGTTAAGGTTCAGAACGAACTGAATATCAAAGACGGTACGATCACTCTGCAAACCTATGACGACGGACTCCACGCGGATTACGGTACTTCATTTGACGATGGAACAAAAGGTCAGGGAACTATAAACGTTTCGGGCGGAGCGGTCAATATGAACGTTTACGCGCCGGAAAACAAGACTGCCGGCGGACGTCAGGGCCCCGGAGGCTGGGGCGGACAACAGTCCGTTATCGGAGCGGACGCGATCCACGCGGATAACGTGCTGAACATCTCCGGCGGCGTCATCAACATCGACAGCGCATATGAAGGGCTTGAGGCAAACGTGATCAACGTATCAGGCGGTAAAACTACCGTTGCGGCGAACGACGACGGCGTCAACGCCACAAAGGGCAATTCCACCGCGCTTATAAACGTGACAGGCGGTTATCTCGACGTGACGGTCTCGCCGAGCGGCGATACCGACGGTATCGACAGCAACGGAACGTATCAGCAAACCGGCGGCGTTGTGATTACCAGAGGTCCGAACAGTGATATGTCGGCGGCAATCGACGCGGACGGCTCCGTCAGCATTTCTGGCGGCACGCTGATCGTTCTCGGCTACGGCAGAGTCAGTACGAGCGGAAACGTTAAAACCGTTTCGCTTTCGCTGCATTCTTCGGGAAGCCATACGGTAACGGTCGACGGTACGTCATATACCTTCACCAACGCTTACTCCTACGGCGCCACGACCTGCTATAGCGATGCGACCGTTTCGTAATAAGGATTGTAAGAGGAATCGTTCATTACACCTTTGCTTGTAAAAACTTTTTTCGTTCAAATTGCCATTTGACATTTCCCGTCAGATGTGCTATTCAGAACGGTCACCGAAGATTCAGCGGCGGGAGCGATCCCGCCGCTGAATCTTTTATGTAATTCGTTATAAGTTAACCGCACGCGCTTTGTAGGTTTGTCAATGATGTGAGACCGAAAAAACAAAGGACTGTTTTTCGGAAAAAGCAGCGCGGGGCGAAGCCCCGGTTAGAGGGCACCCAAAACACGCGGCAGTCAAAAGGCGGCAAGTTCAAGTTCGCGATGCATTTGAACGGGTGATTCTCGGTCCATAATCGCCATTGAAAAATTGTTGGAACGGTAAAGACAGCGCCTTATCCGGACCTGCAGATCGTGGAAAGAGAAGAAACGCAAACGCTTTCAGAAAAGCTCCCGAGCGTTTCCTTGACCGCGTTCAGCATTATGACTTTTAAGCGATCTATCTTGATATTTATGTGATTGTATGATATAATGCAATCAATCCATTACGGTAGGAGTGCTTTCGTGGAAAAAGTATGCCATATTTGTTACGACAGACTTTGGAAACTGCCGAAAGATAACGTATTATGAAGAAAGATCGTCAGAAAATTTCCCGGCTTTCATCCAATGTTATTACAAAAACTGGCAAATGCGGATCCGTTACATTTGAAACGCTTTCTATAATATGCATTGCTATGCAATGCGGAATTCCGGATATCGCGGGAATCAAACGGGAGAAATGATAAAATGGCAAACTTCACTAAAAAGGCAATCGAAGCCTCATTCATAAAACTTTTGACGGAACGACCGCTTTCTCAAATCACCGTCAAGGATATCGTGACTGACTGCGGAATAAACCGTAATACTTTTTATTATTATTTCGAAGATGTTCCGAAATTAATCGAAACCGTCGTTGAGGAGGATGCCGCCGCGATCATCCAAACATATCCTACGGTTGACAATTTCGGAGATTGTCTGCAAGCTGTGCTTGATACAGCCTTGTCTAAAAAACGGGCGGTTTTGCACATCTATCATTCGGTAAATCGCAATATTTATGAAATGTATCTTTGGAAAGTTTGCGATTATGCCATCGAAACGTATCTGTCCGCTGTACTAAAGGGACATAAAATTAAAGAAAACGATTTGAATATCATGAAAAATTATTATTCCAGTTTGGGATTCGGAATCGTTTCAAACTGGTTAAGGAACGATATGAGCGACGATATCCGTTCTGATGTTGTACGACTTATGGATATCAAAAAAGGAATGCTCAAGGAAATGATCGAACGTTGCGAAGAAGTGTAAAGTCAGACAAATAACTGTAATTTGTCTGAAATTCAGCCGAATCGCCCCCGATGCCTGAAAATCAGGCATCGGGGCTTTTTTGTCCGTATATAAAACGGCGGCAAAAAACTATAATACCGACAGCAGAATTATCAAGGGAGGTCCGCAATCAATGAAAATGCGTTCAGTCGTTCCTATGCGTATTGCCAAGATCGGATATATTATCACGTCGGTACTGTTTTGCATAGTAGGGATCCTGTTTATTGCAATGCCGGAAATATCGACACGAATTGTCGGGGTCGGTATCGGCGCTGTGACGATAGTTTTCGGCATCGCAAAACTGATCGGCTATTTTTCCAAGGATCTGTACCGGTTGGCGTTTCAGTTTGATCTGGAATTCGGGATCATTATGGTCGTGTTGGGGACGGTCGTTCTTTTCCATCCCGAAAACCTGATGGCTTTCATTGCCGCCGCTTTCGGTATTGCCATCCTGTTTGACGGTCTGTTCAAAACTCAGATCGCGCTGGACGCCAAACGCTTCGGCATCAAAGATTGGTGGCTTATTCTTTCCCTGGCGATCCTTGCGGGCATTGTAGGCGTTGCACTTGTTTTTGATTCCGCCTTCGGCGCAGGAGTGTTGTCCGTTTTGATGGGCGCGGCGCTTTTTTCCGAAGGACTCCTTAACCTCTATACCGTTATCAGGACGGTCTTGATAGTCAAAAACCAGGCGCCGGATTTTGTTGAGACAGATACATTTGATTTTTTCGAA
>CAMZED010000040.1 GCA_947305675.1 uncultured Clostridia bacterium
AAGCTCACCTCGGCGAGCGCCGGGCACGAGTATCCGATGATCAACGTGAACGGCAAATATGAACTTCTTAAGGATAAACACGGGCTGGCGATCGGCGCGATGCCGAATTCAAAGTATAAGGACACGGAGATAACGCTTAATAAGGGAGACAGCTTCTTCGTCTATACCGACGGCGTCGCCGAGGCGACCGACGCGAATAATGAGCTTTTCGGCACGGATCGCACGCTCGAAGCCCTAAACGCGATCCCGGACGGCGTATCGCAGAAGGAAATCCTTGCGGGTGTTCGCTCCGCCGTCGACGCGTTCGTTAAGGAAGCTCCCCAGTTTGACGATCTGACTATGCTCGGGCTGAAATACTTCGGGCCGAAAACATCTTCGGAAAGCGAGACGACATTATGAAGGAACTGAAGGTAAAAGCAGATACTAAAAACCTCTTGAAGGTACAGTCGTTCATAAATGAGCAACTGGAAAAGTACGATTGCCCGATGCTTACGCAAACGTCCATAGGCATTGCGGTTGAAGAACTGTTCGTCAATATCTGCCACTACGCTTACGCTCCCGCCGCCGGAGACGCGGTGATAAGGGTCGGGATGCACGAGGATCCGTTATCTGTCGAGATCTCATTTATAGATTCCGGTATTCCGTACAACCCCCTTGAAAAGCCGGACCCGGATACCACGTTGTCGGCAAAACAGCGTCGAATCGGCGGTCTCGGGATCTTTATGGTGAAAAAGAGCATGGACAGCATGACTTACGAATACAAGGACGGCAAGAATATTCTCACTATCGGCAAGAATTTGAAATGAACGGTAAAAGCGGCGGGATTTTTCCCGCCGCTCATACGTTTTGACGTTTTCACGGATCTGTGATATAATGACCGTACAATCAAAGAACGGTCATCGGAGGACAGTACGCCGCAACGTAGGGGATCGTTAAGCGTTTGCTTTACAGGCCGCCTGTCGGATAAGATGTCGAGTGAGCTCGGAACGAAGGGGGACCCCCTTTTGTTGCCGGGCTTTTTTGATTTTTTTGTTGACGAAAAGGGATTTGAATTGTATAATTATAAAAAATAATTCTTGATTGCGGAGGAACGATTATGATCATCAAAGCGGTAAAATTCAGAAAAGACGGCTTTTACACCCAGCCGTTCGTATTCGGCGGCGAGGAAGGGCCGGATAAGTTCGATATAAACATACGTTATCGCGGCAGTCTGCAAAACTATCTTATCGATACCGGTGACGAGGTTATTCTTGTCGATACCGGTCTGCCCGCCGGCACTCCCGAGGAACGTCCCGACGCGAAAAGCCTCGCCTTTACCGGGAAGGATATTTGCGGATATATCGAAGCACTTAAAAAGCTCGGATACGAACCGGAACAGGTCACAAAAATACTTCTCACTCACAAGCACGCCGACCATTCCGGCGAACTTAAGTCGTTTCCCGGCGCAAAGATATTCGTCAACGCCGACGAATTATCCGCCGATGAATTAAAAGGCTTAAACAATATCGTTCCGGTCAGCTTCACCGACGGAGCTTACCACAATTTCCCCGAAAGCCAAAAGATCTGCGAAGGCGTTTATTATATCAAAGCCAAAGGACACACCAACGGGAACAGCATTGTCATAGTTGAAAAAGACGGGCTTTACTATATGCTCCACGGCGATATAACCTATGTCGACGAGGCGCTTTACGAAAACAAACTGTCGGTCGTTTTCGAAGACCCAGCCGCAGCGCGAGTCACGCTCGACCGCGTGCGCGAGTTCGTACGCGAAAACCCCACGGTATATTGCGGAACACACACTCCCCAGGGGTATGAAAACCTTGAATCCGACCGGGTGATCGATCTCGACAGACCCGTCGAGACCGTGCTCGCGGAGGTTGATTTTTCGGCGCAGGGATCGAGCGGGAAATACGTTTGCTCTATCTGCGGCTACGTTTACGATCCCGCCGAACACGGCGGAGTCGCTTTTGAAGATCTTCCCGACGACTGGAAGTGTCCGCGCTGCAAACAGCCTAAATCGAAGTTCAACAAAGCGTAAATTCCGCCCCGCGCGTTCGGCGCGCGCCGGAGGGCGTAACCCGGAAAAATCGCCGACAGGCGGAAGTTATGAGTATAAAAAGCAAAACCGACGTTAATCAATATGAAAAGATGACGCGCACCCCGATCCCGAAGCTCGTTCTGGGGCTTTCGGTCCCGGCTGTGATATCGATGCTGGTGACGAATATTTATAACCTTGTCGACACCGCGTTCGTTGGCAGATTGGGAACAAGCGCCAGCGGCGCGGTCGGCGTTGTGTTCGGGTTTATGTCGATAATTCAGGCTTTCGGATTTATGTTCGGTCAGGGAGCGGGGAGCATCCTTTCACGCGCGCTGGGTACAAAAGACAAAGAGAGCGCATCGATCCACGCCTCGGTCGGATTTTTTGCCTCGTTCATCTGCGGATTGCTGATCTGCCTGATCGGGTTCGTTTTTCTCGACGACATCGTTTTTTGGCTGGGCAGTACCCAAACCATCGCGCCTTTTGCCAAAACCTATATTTCCTATATCCTCGTATCCGCGCCTTTTATGTGTTCCTGCCTTACGTTGAACAACATTCTGCGCTACGAGGGGAAGGCTTTGCTCGGAATGATCGGACTTATGTCGGGCGCGATACTTAACATGGCGGGCGATCCCCTGCTTATGTTCGGGTTAAAAATGGATATCGCCGGCGCCGGGCTTTCTACTGCGATCAGCCAGCTTGTGAGCTGGGGGATCCTTGTTTGGATGTTCCTTTCCGGCAGGACCGAATCAAAGTTGAGTTTCAAAAACGCGGCGCGGGTCACTCCGCGCATCGTCGGAAATATAGCGGCGACGGGATTCCCGAGCCTGCTTCGCCAGGCGCTCAACAGCATAACCACGGTAATGCTCAACAACCGCTGCGCGGTTTACGGCGACGAAGCCGTCGCGGCGATGAGCATCGTATCAAGAATAATCTTCTTTGCGTTTTCGGTGGCGCTCGGAATAGGGCAGGGGTTCCAACCGGTTTCGGCGTTCAATTACGGAGCGGGTAAATATTCCCGGCTGCGGAAGGGTTATATCTTCTCCTGCCTTGCTTCGGAGGCTATAATGATCGTAAGCTGTACCGCGCTCGTCATTTTTTCCGGCGAATTGATCGGGCTGTTCCGCAACGATCCGGAAGTTATCGCGATCGGAACGAGAGCGCTGCGGCTTCAGGCGCTGGCAACAATGGTGCTACCGCCTTGTATGGTATCCGAAATGCTGTTCCAAAGCACCGGACGGCGGCTGGGGGCAAGCATTCTTTCGGCTTTGCGAAGCGGGCTGTTCTTTATCCCGGCGCTTTTGATCCTTTCGGAACTGCGCGGGCTTTCGGGAATACAGGAAGCTCAGCCTGTCGCGCTGCTTGTTTCGGTCCCGATCTACGTCGTTTTCGCGGTGATCTTCTTCCGCAAACTCCCGAAAACCGATTCCGGCGGCGACGAAACGGTTTAATACGGTTATTTATAAAAAAAGGAAGTCCGCGGCGCGAACTTCCTTTTTATATTATTGTTTTTATATTATTGTTTTACGCGGTTCAGCCGATCTTCGGAAGTTTTTCGCGGTAGACGGCAAGTTCCTCGTCGGTGGGGATGTAGTCGTTCATCTCGCCGTTGTGGAACTTTTCATACGCCACAAGGTCGAAATACCCCGTTCCGGTCAAGCCGAACACAATGGTCTTTTCCTCGCCGGTCTCTTTGCATTTAAGTGCTTCGTCGATCGCAACTTTTATCGCGTGGGAGCTTTCCGGCGCGGGCAGAATACCTTCGACGCGCGCAAACTGCTCGGCGGCTTCGAAAACCTTGGTCTGCTCGACTGATCTCGCTTCCATCAGTCCGTCGTCATAAAGCTGCGAAAGCGTGCTGCTCATACCGTGGTATCTCAAACCGCCGGCGTGGTTTGCCGAGGGGATGAAACCGCTGCCCAACGTGTACATCTTCGCAAGCGGGCAGACCATACCGGTATCGCAAAAATCATAGGCGTAAACGCCGCGCGTAAGGCTCGGACAGGACGCGGGCTCGACCGCGATTACGCGGTAATCCGCCTCGCCGCGGAGTTTTTCGCCCATGAACGGAGCGATCAGCCCGCCGAGGTTGGATCCGCCGCCGGCACAACCGATAATTATATCGGCCTTTTCGCCGTATTTGTCAAGCGCGGCTTTCGTTTCCAGACCGATCACCGATTGATGCAGCAGGACCTGGTTCAGAACGCTGCCGAGAACGTAGCGGTATCCTTCGCTGCTCACGGCAACCTCGACCGCCTCCGAAATCGCACAGCCGAGCGACCCGGTCGTTCCGGGATGTTCGGCGAGTATCTTCCTGCCGATTGCAGTCTCGGTCGAAGGGGAAGGAGTGACCGAAGCGCCGTAAACCCTCATCACCTCGCGGCGGAAAGGCTTTTGCTCGTAAGAACATTTGACCATAAAAACTTTGCAATCCAGCCCGAAGTAGCTGCACGCCATCGAAAGCGCGGTGCCCCACTGGCCGGCGCCCGTCTCGGTCGTTACACCTTTCAAACCCTGCTTTTTAGCGTAATACGCCTGCGCGATGGCGGAGTTCAGTTTGTGGCTGCCGCTGGTGTTGTTGCCCTCGAATTTATAATAAATTTTCGCCGGGGTCTTTAGTTTTTCTTCAAGGCAATAAGCCCTTACCAGCGGAGAGGGACGGTACATTTTGTAAAAATCGCTTATCTCTTGCGGAATGTCGAAAAGCCTTGTCGAATCGTCAAGTTCCTGCTTCACAAGTTCGTCGCAGAAAACCGCGGAAAGTTCGTGCGCGGTCATCGGCTGCTTTGTTGCGGGGTTAAGGAGCGGGGCGGGCTTGTTCTTCATGTCGGCGCGAAGATTGTACCAGCTTTTCGGCATTTCGGATTCTTCAAGATAGATTTTGTAAGGAATTTTTTCTTTTGACATTTTCAAATGTCCCCTTTCTTTTATTCGGGGCAAAAAACAAAAGCCTGCCCCTGGCTTTATGCCGGGACAGGTATTCAACCTGCGGTGCCACCCTGCTTGGCGCTTGCGCGCCCACTTACGCATACGTTGATATGCAGACTTTTGTTTACGGAGTGCCATACTCCGGCTCGCATAATCCGGCGGGAAAACCCCCGTTTCCGCTCGCCCTCGGAAGCCCATTCGGCCCGCGATTATCTGCCGCGATCACAGCCTCCGCGGCTCTCTGAAAGATAAAACATCGAACTTACTTACTCTTCTTCAACGGTTTAGCAAATATTATCACAACAAAACGGATTTGTCAATAGGGAGATTTATTATTTTTTATTTATTTTCAATTTTCACGGTTCGTATTAAAAAATTTTCAAAAAATGTCGAAAACCACTTTACAAATCCCTGTTCCCGTGTTATAATGCTCCCCGGTAAAAGACATTTTCTTTAAGCGGTACAGAGATGCCGGCAAGAATGTTATATCTCACTGTGCGTTTTGCGCTTTGTGTTTGTGGGTTTGCATCCTGCCGGTTTTCGGCAGGATTATTTTTTTGAATAAAAAAGGTGATAAAATGCTGGTGACAAAAACCATTCTTATGGATGAAGCCGCAATGGCGCGCTCGCTGAAGCGCATCGCTCACGAGATAATCGAAAAGAATCAGGGTACCGAAAATCTCCGCCTTGTGGGGATCCACCGCCGCGGAGTTCCGCTTGCCGAACGCATCGCCGCGATCATCGGCGAGATCGAGGGGACCGACGTCCCGGTCGGCAAGCTGGATATAACGCTTTACCGCGATGATATAAGCGAACTGTCCGACCTGCCTTCCGTCGCCGGAACTTCGATCGATTTCGAGGTAAAAGGCAGCAGGATCGTCCTGATCGACGACGTTATCTTCACCGGGCGCACCGCCCGTGCCGCGATGGACGCCGTGATCGGTTTGGGCAGACCGGCCTCGATAATGCTGGCGGTGCTTGTGGACCGCGGCCACCGCGAACTTCCGATAAAAGCCGATTTTGTCGGGAAAAACGTCCCGACCGCGCGTTCGGAAGTGATCTCGGTCATGATAAACGAGATCGACGGCGCCGACAGAGTTGAGCTGCGCGAGAAGAGCTCGTCGGTCGACAGTTATATGAATTAAAAAACAAAAATAAATTTTTCCAAAAACGGAGGAAACCAAATGAAACTCGCTTACGGAGTCAAAGACAGACCCCCATTCGGCAAACTTTTACTGTTTGCGCTTCAACAACTGCTCGCAATACTTGCGGCAACCATCGCGGTACCGGCGATAGTCGGCAACGGTATGTCCCAGTCCGCCGCGCTTTTAGGCGCCGGCGTCGGCACTATCGTTTACCTGCTCTTTACCAGGTTCCGCAGCCCCGTGTTCCTCGGATCTTCGTTCGCGTTCCTCGGATCGATGTTCGCGGCTTTCGCGGGTGCGATCAGCGCAAACGCGGGATACGCCGGACTTCTCATCGGCGCTTGCTTCGCAGGCCTTGTCTATGTGGTTATCGCCGTCATAGTTAAATTCGCCGGCGTAAACTGGATAAACAAACTTATGCCCGCCGTCGTTATCGGCCCGACCGTCGCCATCATCGGTCTTTCTCTCTCCGGCAACGCCGTCGGCGACCTTCAGAAAGGGTCCTTCGAATCCACCAGCCCCTATGTGGCAATTGTTTGCGGGCTTGTAACCCTCGCCGTCACAATGATTTGCTCGGTCTACGGCAAAAAAATGCTTAAAATGATCCCGTTCATCGTCGGTATCGTCGCCGGCTACGCCTGCGCCGCGATATTCACCGTTATCGGCAACGCCGCCGATATAGCCGAACTTAAAGTTATAGACTTCTCGGCTTTTGCAAATATGCAGTGGTATCCCGACGTAACGTTCCTGAAAGCGTTCGACGGATTCAAAGAGATCGACGCTTCCTACATCGGAACCATCGCGGTGGCTTACATACCCGTTGCGTTCGTCGTCTTTGCCGAACACATCGCCGACCACAAGAACATTTCCTCCATCATCGAAAAAGATCTGCTTGAAGATCCCGGCCTCCACCGCACCCTTCTCGGCGACGGCGTGGGCTCCATCGCGGGCGCCTTCTTCGGCGGATGCCCCAACACCACCTACGGCGAATCGATCGGCTGCGTGGCTATCTCCGGCAACGCTTCGGTCTCCACCATACTCTGCACCGCGATCCTTGCGATCATCTCCGCGGTCCTCGCTCCCTTTACCACCTTCCTTGCAACCATTCCTTCCTGCGTAATGGGCGGCGTCTGCATCGCGCTGTACGGCTTCATCGCAGTCTCCGGTCTTAAGATGATCCAGAAAGTCGACCTCGAGCAGAACAAAAACCTGTTCGTCGTATCGGTCATCCTCATCGCCGGCGTAGGCGGCCTTGCGCTCAACTTCGGCAACATCACCATCACCGAAGTCGCCTGCGCTCTCATCCTCGGCATACTCACCAACCTTATGCTCAACGGCAAAAAGTCCGGCAAAACCGAACAGTAATAATTCCCGATAATCAATAATTCCCGCTTCGCCTGGCGTTCTTAATGACGCTCCGCGAAGCGGGTTTTTTGCGCAAAAATCGCCCGGACGAACCGTCCGGGCGCAAGCGTTTGTCTGTTATTTGGTGCCGAATATTCTGTCTCCGGCGTCGCCGAGTCCGGGAACGATATATCCGTGATCGTTCAGGTGGCTGTCGAGCGAGGCACAATAAACTTTAACGTCGGGGTGCGTTTCGGTAAGGGCTTTGAGTCCTTCGGGAGCGGCGATTATGCACATGAATTTAATGTGGAGCGGGTTGCGCTTCTTTATTTGTGTGATCGCGTCAATGGCGGAGCCGCCGGTCGCAAGCATCGGGTCGACGACAATGACTTCACGGTCGTTGATGTCGCCGGGGAGTTTGCAGTAATACTCAACGGGTTTGAGCGTTTTCGGGTCGCGGTAAAGACCGATATGTCCGACTTTCGCGGCGGGAACAAGCTCAAGAGCGCCGTCGACCATTCCGAGACCTGCGCGGAGTATGGGAACGAAAGCGAGTTTTCTGCCCGCGACAACCTTCGAGGTGGTGGTGCAGATCGGCGTGGTGACCTCGATATCACAAAGCGGAAGATCGCGCGTCGCCTCATAGCAAAGCAGTTCGGTGATCTCTTTGATCAGTTCGCGGAATTGCTTTGAACCGGTCTTCTCGTTGCGGATAAGGGTCACTTTGTGTTGGATCAGCGGGTGATCGGCAATAAATACGTTTTCCATCATTTTTTCTCCTCCATGATGTTTTGTAATTTATTCTTCCGACAGTATAACACGTGATTTTTCAATATACAAACATTTTTTTGCAAAAAACCCGAAAAATCTTCTTTTTTTCGTTCCGGGCGGCAAAAAATGTTGAATTGTCGCGTTTCTTGTGATATTATGTAAATCAAAGATACTGTTTCCGGAGGTCAGTTTATGTTTTTGTCACGTCAAAAAAGGCTCGCGGCGCTGCTTGCCTGCCTTCTGATGTTGGTCCCGGCGCTCTCGGGAGCGCTGCCGCAAATAAGTATTTCCTCCGGGAACGACGTGTTCGAAGAACGTCTGCTCTACGGAGGATATGCCGTCGACGTCGGGGATTCGATCTTTTTTGCCGACGAAAACGGAATAAAGCGCCGGCTTGTCGGCTCGGAAGAAAGTTCGACCGTCGTCCCCGTTGCGGCGTCTTATCTCAATTACAGCCGCGGAAGGATCTGGTTCATAAGCGGCAACGGCGTTTTTTCCTGCCTCCCCGACGGTTCGGATCTTTCCTGCTTCCGCGAATACAAAACAGCGATTTCTCACCTTTACGTTTCTGAATCGAACATTTACCTTCTTCGCGGAGAAAGCGTTTATTCGCTTTCCGACTCGGGCGATAAACTCCTTTTTTCGCGCGGGGGGATGGTGGGATTTATTCCCGAAAGCGGCGGATTCCGTTGGATGAGCGAAAATCCCGGATACGTTTACGTCGAGGAAACCGGTGACGAAGTCTATTCCGAACCGGAATCCGAGTTCATAACGCATTTTGTCAACTCCGCGGGCAATGAAACGGCGGCGTATGCCGCAGACGGATCCGGCAGCGGCTTTGTTTCCGCCGCGGCTTCGGCTTCGGGTTCGGGGCTGCCGGCATATACCGGTCCGTACGTAAATGTCGGAAGTGTGACTCTTCCGCTCGAAAACCATATGCCGGGGACCTTCTTCAGCAAGAACGGCAAAGCCTGCGTTTGCCACCACACAAGCTCTACTTACTGCATCGATTCGGTCGGAAACTGCAACTGCATGCGCTATTATCCCACCGGATACAAAGAGACCTGCGAAGTCGACTTGCTCGGCGCTCAATGTTTTGCTTTCGCCAGAATGGTGTTTTATACCTGCTTCGGGTTTATCGATCACTCGATGAACGCTTCGCTTTATTACAACGCCGGAACGCTGGCACGCGGCGCCGCAACGGCGAATACCGTGCGCGAACTTATGCAAAAAGCCGCTCCCGGCGCCCACGTGAGGCTCGCCTCGGGGCATTCGGTTTCGATTCTTTCGATGGACGACGATTTTCTGGTGATCTATCACGGCAACGCCGGCGGGGACGGCGTCGCTTCGGCACCCTGCGTCGTATCGACAAGGCGCTATACCTGGGAGCAGTTCGCAAATTCCGCCGCCGCGGGGATACTTTACATCAATATGCCCGTAAATTACCCCGGCACCTCGGTCAAACTCACTGATAAAGAGACGGGATTTTACCGCCTCACTTCAAACCTTAACCTCCGTGCCGACAGCAACACTCAGTCGGCTTCGCTCGGCGTTATCCCCAACAACACCATAATCGCTGTTACCGAGGCGAAAGGGCTTTGGGGCAGGACCGAATACAACGGAACTTCCGGTTGGGTCTTTCTTGAATACGCAACTTATTACAGCGCCGCTTCAGTCGCTCCTTCCGAAAACAGCCCTTACGTCCGCGATATGGGCGGAAATTATATACGCGGCAGCGTTTTCCGCTGCACACTCGACCTTTTCGCCGAATATTTTGACAAACAGAATATAACCGTGACCGGACAGGGAGGCGATCCTCTCGACGGCGGTGAATACGTCGGGACAGGATGCACCGTAAGCCTTACCGTCGGAGATAAGGCTGTCGACAGCGCGGTCCTCGTGCTTTCCGGCGACGTGAACGGAAACGGGTTTATCGACGTCGGCGATTACGTCGCGGTACGCCGGTGCGTTTTGGGGAACTTTGAGCTTTCCGGAGCGCGCGCCGCTGCCGCGGACGCGTCGGGCGACGGTTCGGTCGGAGTCGACGATTATATGATAATCAAGCGGTATTTTCTCGGCACATACCGGTTCGATGCGGCGGATTAACGGGATATTTTGGGTTTTTGGTAAATTTTTTCGATTTTTTCGTTTTTAAATACGTAAAAAACTATTTACAAATCAAATTTATTGTGGTATATTGAATACACAAAAAATTTTTAAAAAGGAGTAATATCTAATGAAGAAGTTTATTGCTATTCTTCTCGCAGCAATGCTCGTGGTTCCCGCGATGCTCGCTTTCGCCGTTTCGGCAGACGAAGCACCCGCTAACCTCGCGCTCAACAAAGCTTACACGATCGATACCGGCAATAAGACTGTCGACGGCACCTGGAAAGCCAACATCACCGACGGCAATTCCGAAGCCGATTTCGCAAGCAACGCGGTTTGGTTCGGTCTTAACAGAACCGCCCACGGCGTAGGCGAATCCGGTTCCGAATATGCAAGCTTTACCATTGACCTCGGTGAAAAAGCAACCATCGGTTCCACCAAAGTCAACTTCGGCCAAGAATCCAGCTGGGGCGTCGGCGTTTCTGAAAAGATCGCCATCTCGGTTTCCACCGACGGTGAAAACTTCACCTCTGTCGGCGAATTTGCTACCCCCGCTGTCGAAGACAAATCTTCCGCTTGGGGCGAATTCACTTTCGACGCAGTCGAAGCTCAGTACGTTCGCTACACAATGTCCTTTGTTCCCGAAAAAGCATGGCTCTTCGTTAACGAAGTAGAAATCTACGCCGGCGAAGCCGCTGTTCAATGGAACGAATTCTGGGTAACCCACTTCAACGACAACACCGTCGAAGGCGCAGGCACCATCTTCACCGAAGCTTATACCGGAGCGGGTTGGTGGCTCCACGTATCCTTCAAACCCGTTGAAGGCAAAGCAAACGTTTACGAAGTAGTTGAAACTTCCGACGGCACTCCCGACGGCAACGGCACCGCTCTCACTATTCCCGAAGGCGGCTTCGTATTCGCTTCCAACTACGGCAACGACTACGGCAATGGTAAAAACTACGTCACCAAAGGCGCCGGCGATATAATCGCCGCGTTCAAGGCTCTCAAAGCCGGCGACAAGATCACCGTCAAAGGCGTTGATCTCGAAGGCAAGACCATTCCCACCAGCACTCCCGAAAAGAAATGGTACGATCCCGAGTACGTCTGCACCGCTGAATATGCTCTCGGCGACGTTACCGGCAGCGGCAAGACCGTTATCAAAGAAGAAATCACTGTTGACGGCGACGTTAACGACACCGGCTGGGATCCCGAAAAATGGATCGAAGTCACCACCGAAAACGGTACTGTTCAGGAAGCCGAAACCGGCGACGATACCCTTTCCTATAAATTCCAGATCAGAACCGACGATACCAAGGTTTACGTTGCGTTCATCATCGACACCGAACTTATAAAGAGCGCCGACACAACCAAAGGCGCTTGCACCAACACCCGTCTCTGGGTACGCAGCAAAGACGACGCCACCATTTACACCCACTTCTATGACGTATGGGCAGACAGCGAAGGCAACACCAGGACTGTTGCAAAACAGAACGCCTCGCTCACCGAAAACTCCGGCGCAGAGATCGAAAATTCCACTCTGACCGCGGTTATCAAAGGCTCGGAAGGCAAGACCTATGTGGAAATGTCCGTCGATCTCGACGAGATCGTTGAAGAAAACGCGGAAGGCTTCGCATACTACGCCAACGTAGCCAACACCGTCACCAAACAGTTCACTCTTCTCTATCCGCAGTTCCCGCTCGGCGAAACCGATCGCGGCGCCAACATGCCTTACAAAGTATGGTATGCCGAAGGCGAAGGCAAGCTTAATTTCGCCGACGCGCTTCTCGGTGAAAGAGAAGAAGGCGGCGAACCCGAACCTCAGGGCCCGACATACGAAGACCTTGTAAAAGAAGCAATGGGCGAGGCAAACGAAGACGCAAAATTCGCGCTTGAACTGAGCGCCGACAAAGAAGAATACAAAGCCGGCGAC
>CAMZED010000041.1 GCA_947305675.1 uncultured Clostridia bacterium
AAGACTGAACCTGTCCGTAATCCGTAATCAAAAATGCGCCGCGAAAGCGGCGCATTACTTTTTTCTATTGACAAAAATTAATATTTATGGTATCAAGATATAAAGCGGATTTTACATTTTTCCGCGCAATAAAACGGAGGACAGCAATGAAAAGATTTTTAGCGTTACTCATTATCGCGGTTCTTGCCGTATCGGTGCTTGCTTCTTGCAATACCGGCAGCGGCACAAGCGAAAGTTCAGCTCCCGAAACGAGCGAAGAACAGCAGGTTTCCGCCGAATCGTCAAACGACAGTGAATGGACGGACGAAAACGGCAAATGGGTCCCCAAACACAAAGTTGTTGATCAAAAAGGCCAGACCTTCACGATCATAGTGCGCGGTTCTTCCGCCGGTACTTATCAGTCCGACGACTTTACTTACGGCGAAGATTCCAGCGGACTTTACGGCGATATCCTCGGCGACGCGGTCAAAGAGCGCAACAGGATAGTAGAATCGCTTTATAACGTCGAACTCGTCGTTGTGAGAAGCGATAATATCGTTAACGATATCAATACCGACATCAGCGGCACGCTCGGCAATTACGACGCAATTATGCCTTCCATGAGCCAGCTTTCGACTCTCGCGGCCGAAAATTCGCTTTATGACCTTACGAGCATCGAAGGATTTGACGTCTATGCACCCTGGTACGACAGAAACGCCACCGAAGCGTTTTCGATTAACGGTTCAGTCTATTTCACCACCGGCGATATAACCATTCTGAACAAAGTCGGCGCGCCGTCGATACTTTTCAATAAAGATATGGTCACCAATTACCGTCTCGAAAGCCCCTATGACCTTGTAAAAAGCCATCAGTGGACCTTTGACAAGATGGTCGAACTGGGCAAGCAGGTATCAAGCACCACCAACGACGATCCTTTTATGAACAACTATGGTATGCTTACCAGCTACGGCGATATCATGGTAATGTTCGGCGCCTCGGGTGAGAAGATCGTCCGCAAGGATGAAGACGATCTTCCCATACTTTCGTTCACTACCGGAAACGAACGTGCCGTCGGCATTGCGCAGAAGGTTTTGGAAACAATGGCAAACGGCGACGACTGGATGATCTATGCTCAGGATCCCGCGTTCTCTTCCGACATATGGGTCGAGTCGTTAAGGCTTTTCTCCGAAGGACACGCTTTGTTCAGACCTTCTTATTTCTCGGCGACTACCAAACTCCGCAAGAATACTGATATGATATTCGGCATTGTGCCCCATCCGCTTATGGACAGCACTCAGGAAGAATACGTCAGCTACTGCGGAACCGGTTCCACCGCCGGTATAGCGATCCCCAAGTCCTGCCGGGATAAAGATTTTTCGGCGTATATGATCGACGCTTATTCCGCATACGCCAAAGACACCGTCACGCACGCTTATTACGACGTCAACCTCGTTCTCAAAGATGCTTCATACGACAACGAAAGCGTCGAGATGCTTGACATTATATTCGGCAACATCTATTACGATATGGGCGAATGCTTCAACTTCGGCGATATCAAAACCGTATTCAACGATCTCGCAGCCAACAGAAGCAGCGATATCGTTTCCAAGCTCGCCGGTATAACCGACAAAATGAATCAGCAGATCGAAGAGCTGCGCGAGAATTTTGCTGACTGATGCGTTTACTCATAGCGTCTGATATACACGGGTCAGCCTTGTATTGCAATGAACTTATAAAACGATATAAAGAGGAAAAAGCCGAGCGGATCATTCTGCTCGGCGATATCCTTTATCACGGTCCGCGCAACGATCTTCCCGATGAATACGGACCGAAAGAGGTTATAAAAGCGCTTAATTCGCTTAAAGACGATATTATCTGTGTACGCGGGAATTGCGATACCGAAGTCGATCAGACGGTCCTTGATTTTCCGATAATGGCTGATTATGCTTTGATCGTTGCGGACGGAATAACTCTTTTCGCCACGCACGGGCACAAATACAACACCGAAAAAAAGCCGCCGCTTCACAGCGGCGACGTGTTGCTTTGCGGTCATACCCATATACCGGCAAAGGTATTTTTCGATAATAACGTATATATCAACCCCGGCTCTGTTTCGATCCCGAAAGGCGGCTCGGCAAGGGGATATATCATCTTTCAAAACGGCGTTTTTGATTGGAAGACGTTAAAAGGTGAAACTTTCGACAGGTTCGATTACGTTCATTCGAGTTTCGCGCCTTGCAATTGAGCGTAAGTCATCCCGTTTTCAAGATAGGTGTTAAACGTTCCGCTTACGGTTATAAGCTCACCGATCTCCGGATAATCTTCGGGATAAACGTGTTCGCCCTCAAGATCGAATTCGATCCCCTGCGTACAGCAGGCGAGCGCATCCGGCACGACGCAGGCGAAATATATTCCGAGGTTGTTGGAATAAACCTCGAACATGCCGCAAATCCTTACGCTTTTGCCGATATATTTTTCGGGATAAACCATCATATCGTAAACCTGTGCATAAACAAGTGTGCTGCTTAACCCCACAAGATCAACGTCATAACCGAATCCCGCCGTATCGATAAGCGATGCGGCGCTTTCTTTTTCGACTTCCGCGCCGTTTGACGGGGCAGCCACGGTCTTGTCGCCCGAAGAGCAGGAAAACAGGAACATCATGCACAAAGCAAGTGCGACCGATAAAGCTTTTTTCATATCACTGCCGTCCTAACGTGACCTTCTCAAACAAAGTCCGATAACCGAAAAGATAATGAATGCGACAATGTCGACCGCGACGATGGTCGCCCCGACGGGAGTCCCGCCGGCGATCGATACAAGCATACCGATCACTGCGCACACGACCGAAAGCACAGCAGAACAAACCGTGACGGATTTAAAGCTTTTGAATACCCTCATAGCCGACAGGGCGGGGAATATGACCAGCGCCGATATAAGCAGCGATCCCACAAGGTTCATCGCCAAAACGATTATAACGGCAATTATAACGGCTATCAGAAGGTTGTAGAGAGACGCGCGAACGCCTGTGGCTTTGGCGAAGTTTTCATCAAAAGTGACCGAAAATATCCGGTTGTAAAAGAATACGTAAATAAGTATCACCGCCGAAGAGAGCGCAATGCAAAGCCAAACTTTGCTTTCGGTAAGCGTTAATATCGAATATGATCCGAACAATGTGGAACATACGTCACCCGAAAGATTGCCCGAAGTCGAGAATACGTTCATAAGAAGATATCCCACGGCGAGCGAACCTACCGATATCATCGCAATGGCGGCGTCGCCGCGGATCTTTGCGTTCTGACCGGTCCTCAGCAGCAAAACCGCGCTTATTACGGTAATAAACAGAACAAGAGGCATATTATCGGTTATGTTGAGCACAGTAGCTATGGCTATGGCGCCGAAAGCGACGTGAGACAACCCGTCGCCTATAAATGAAAACCTTTTTAATACAAGAGTCACGCCGAAAAGCGATGAACACAGAGCAATAAGCACGCCGACAATTAAGGCGTAGCGGACGATGTCGAACTGAAACGAATCGGCAAGTTTATTAATGATATCAGCCATTCGATTCGCCTCCTTTGTTAAGTTCGGAAAATACGGCGCTCGAAATATATTCATCTTTTGTGCCGAAAAACAGTTCTTTGCCTATATGCAGGATCTTATCGGCGTATTTTAAAGAGACGTTTACGTCGTGCGATATCATAACTACGGTCATTTTGTCTTTTTTGTTAAGATCGTTTATTATGCCGTAAAATTCGGCGGTTACGGCGGGATCAAGCCCCGTGACGGGTTCGTCGAGCAGGATCATCGAAGTCGCCGCACACAAAGCGCGCGCAAGCAGAACGCGTTGCTGCTGTCCGCCCGAAAGTTCGCGGTAGCAGCGGGTTTTAAGTTCTGTCAGCCCCAATTTTTCAATATTTCTCAACGCGATCTCTTTTTCGGCTTTGCCGTAAAAAGGGCGGAACCCAAGGCGGTTCTGGCAGCCTGACAGAATAATTTCATATACCGAGGCGGGGAAGTCCTTTTGAACGATGGTCTGCTGAGGCAAATAGCCTATTCGGCTCTGTTTTAATCCTTCGCCGTATGAGATTTTTCCGGAAACAGGGGATTTTAACCCGAGAACCGCCTTCATCAGCGTGGTTTTACCCGATCCGTTTTCACCGACGATGCACAAATAATCGCCTTTTTCGATAGTGAAAGACAGGCTTTCTATTATTTTTTTGCCGTCGTAGCCCAATGTTACGTTTTCGCAAGTCAGTAAAGCCATTTATGTCCTCAATTCAACGCTTTTTTAATGATTTTAAGGTTTTGTTCCATACAGGATAAATACGTCGTTCCGTCAGCCGCCTGCCGGTAGGTCACGGTTTGAAGTGAATTTAAAGTAATAATCGACTGATCTTTTGTTTTACTTCCGTTTTTTACGGTTTGTGCAAGACTTCCGTCCGAAGTTTCGGTCTGCAATATATATTTAAGTCCGAGCTCGTCCGTCTTATTAATTAAAAACATCAACGTTTCAAAACTCGCTTCGGTTTCAGCCGAACATCCCGGAAAAGCGGCATAATATTCGATCCCGTAATCGTCGGTCAGATACCTGAAAGGAAACCTGTCGGCGAAAAGAAGAACGTTATTCGCGGCGGACGATATTGTTTGAGAATAATCCCTGTCGAGTTTTGCAAGTTTTTCGGTGTATGCCGCGGCGTTGGAATAATAATCACCGGAGTTGTCGGGATCTATCTCCGCCAGTTTTTCGGCGATGTAAGCGCAGATTTTTTCAGCTAAATTCAAAGAAAGCCAGACGTGTTCGTCGAACTCTTCGGCTTCATCGTCATCCTCTTCCGACTGCATTCCCGAAACTGTCTCTTCTTGTTTGATTTCTTTGCCGAGCAGCGTGAATATATCGATATTTTCAATATTTTTGCCTTTGAGCGATTCAAGCGATTCTCTCAGCCAAGAATCGGACTGACCGCCGACGAATATCAAAAGATCACAATCGGAAACGGCGACTATATCGTCGACGGAAGGCTGAAAACTGTGAGGATCTATCCCGTTGTCTACAAGCATCTGTATCTCGGCGTTGTCGCCGGCGATATTCAAAGCCCAGTCGTAAAGCGGGAATATCGTAGTTATGATCTTCAACTTTCCCGAACCGCTTGTGCTTACGGCTTGCTTACAGGAGCAGAGAGGTACTAAAACGAACGCCAGGATCAAAAGTATCGCTGCGGATTTAGCGACGGATTTATAATGCATTTTTGTTACTCCGATATAAATTTGCGAATTTGTCGCAAATCAGTATATCAGCAGGCGACGTATTTGTCAAGATAATTTTTATAATCGCCTTCGATTTTAAAGTTTTTGTTGACCTGTAAACTTCTGAAGTATATAATATTCACCAGAGCATCGGCGCCGGCGCGTTTCATGCCCGACGTCCGACTCGGCAATAATTTATTTTATACGGAGAGAAAAGTGATCGTAAATAACTCCGGCGAAAGCCTTATTAAAAGAATATCTTCTGTGATAATAAGATCAAGATTCATAATTTTTGCGGTTTTTGCGGTATTTGCCGTCTATTGCGCGCTTTCGGTAGGGAAGACCCGCGTCAACAGCGACATTAAAAACTTTCTCCCGCCCGAAACCGAAACACGGCGCGGAATAGTTATTATGGAACAGCAGTTCAAAACCTATTCGAGCACAAACATAATGGTCAGCGGAGTGGATTACGAAGCTGCTTGCGATCTCGCTGACGGAATCGAGCGGATCGAAGGCGTTTTCGACGTGACTTTTAACGATTCCTACGACAGGTTTCACGACGGCAACGCGCTCTTTACTTTGAATTTTGAATATTCCGACGGCGATCCGGCAATAAACACTTCGCTTGAAGAAGCAAAACGAATGCTCTCCGGATACGAGTATTACATTTCTTCCGGATTAACAGGCTATTCGCAGCAGCTCGCTAAGGAAATGGTATCGGTTTTACTTATCGCCGCTGTCGTGATAATCGCGGTTCTTCTGTTTACTTCAAAAAGTTATTTCGAAGTGATTATCTTTATAATCGTGTTTGTTTTCGCCGCGCTTTTCAATATGGGGACGAATTATTGGCTCGGCGAGATATCTTCAATAACCAATTCGATCGCAATAATCCTCCAGTTGGCTCTTGCTATCGACTATGCAATTATTTTTGCGCACAGATATCAGGATGAATCCGATGCCTGCGCCGACGGTCGCGAAGCGCTTGTCAACGCACTTTCAAAGTCGATCGTCGAGATCGCGTCTTCGTCGCTTACCACGGTTTCGGGGCTTATGGCGCTTACTCTTATGCAGTTCAGACTGGGGTATGACCTCGGCCTTGTGCTCACAAAGGGCATTGTGTTCAGTATGCTTACGGTATTCCTTCTGATGCCCGGATTGATAACGCTTTTTCCTAAGGCTCTCAAAAAAACAAAACACCGCCCTCTCGTGCCTAACATAACTAAGTGGGGCAAATTGCTTATGAACTCAAAATATGCTTTTGTTTTTGTGTTTGCATTGATAATACCGCTTTCGGTATTCCTTTCTTCTAACGTGACTTACGCTTTCTCCGACAAAAACGTTTCACAAATCATCTATTCCGAATCACGTTCCGCTTCCGCAAGGATCGACGAAACCTTCAAACCCAACACTTCAATTGTCGTTCTTGTTCCTTCAGGCGATTATAAAAAAGAAAAAGCGCTTCTCGAAGATATCGCCTCGCTCGAAAAAGTAAAAGCCGCCGTCGGCCTCGCTTCCGTAAAACTGAACGACGGTCTTTATCTTACCGACGAATTGAAACCTGCCGATTTTTCGGAGCTTTTCGGAGTCGGAATCGAAGACTCGAAGCTTTTGTTTAAAGGATACGCCATCAGCCGCGGAGAATTCAAATATTTATATACCGATACCGCCGATTATTCCGCGCCGCTCGCAGACGTGCTGCTGTTCTTGTTCAAACAGATCGATAAAGGAAACGTCACGCTTGATGAGAGCCGCGCCGCTTTGATATCCACTCAACGCCGTACTCTTGAGCGCGCCGCCGAACAGTTATCAGGCGAGGATTACGACCGACTGCTGGTCACTTCTTCGCTTCCAACAGAGGGAGAACAAAGCGTTGCGCTTGTTGAAAATATCCGTGTCGCGTCCGAAAAATATTACGGTAAAGGCTACACTCTTATCGTCGGCGATATCACCGTTGCGAAAGAGTTGAGCGATTCATTCGGAAGCGATTCGGCGCTTGTAAGCGTTCTGACGATACTTTTTGTATTCGCCATCCTCCTTATCACCTTCAAAAGCCCGGTTATGGCGGCGATACTCGTTTTCGTTATCCAGGGTAGCATATGGATGAATTTCTCGTTCTCTTATATTTTTGATATCCGTTCGTCTTTTGTCACCTACATAATAGTTTCGGCAATACAGATGGGCGCGACCATCGATTACGCCATTGTACTTTCGAGCCGCTACCGTTCTTTGCGCGGTCAATACGATAAAAAAACCGCAATGGCTGCCGCGGTTAACGAATGTTTTCCCACGGTTATCACTTCGGGAACAATAATGACGGTTGCCGGATTGGTTATCGGATTCCGCGTAAGCGACGTTTATGTCGGACATATCGGGCTTGCGGTCGGAAGAGGCGCTTTGATTTCGGTCATCCTCGTTCTTACCGTTCTGCCGCAGTTGATCGTTCTTTGCGATAAGGCGATAAGGGCTTCGACATTTAAACTAAAGCGCGCTGAACGCGGAGAAAACAAGGGTAATACGGATTACGACGGAATATAAAGTTCTTGACAACTTGTTGTTGAAATTATATAATATTTAAAAGCCATACTAAAACATTTTTGATTGCTTGGAGGTTTTATCATGAAGAAATCCGCGTCGTTTTTACTTGCGGTCGTCATAACTTTGCTTTGCGTTCCTCACGGCGTTTTCGCCGCCGGAGAAAAAACCTCTTCGCTCTGCGGCGACAGCGTGGTTTTATACTGCCCGTCGGCGGACACGCTTACCGTCGGGGAAAAAGTTTTTAAGGCGAACGGCGAAAGCGGATCGTTCACCGTCGAATTCAAAGTTGACGATTCCGATTCGGCATACAACAAAGTGTTTCTTAACGGCGAACACGTAAGCGATATGAAAAACGGCGTAAACAGGTTCACCGTCGACTCCGCCGATCTTTTAGAAGGCGAAAACAGGATTGCTGTAATACCGGGCACCGGTTCTGCAACATACTCTGAGGAAATGGTTTACGGCAGCGTGAACCTTGACGATATAACCTTAAACTACATTAAATTCATCGGTATTCCCGTAACAAATCCGCAGTTTATCGACTTGCATCTTCCGGTGCAAGGCGGCGCGGGCACAACATTAAAGCGCACCGATTACCGCGAAGATCTAAGGATCGGCGACGGCTGGTTCGCCGATACACAGTTGGGCGGAAGCACTCCGGAAGCTCCCGTTTTTGCGGAATATATTTTTGAAAAACCCGATATGAGCGGAATATTCGTTATCGATACTACCGTCATTCCCGACGGAGAATACGATTTTGTTTTTAAAAAAGGCGGGTCGGTCGTTGAAACTCGCAAAACCGTTGTTGATAACACCGCTCCCGCAATAGTCTTTTCTGTCTCCGACGGAGCAAAAGTCAGCCGTTACGGCGGTCTCGGGCTGAATATTACCGACTTGAGTAAATTCAGCAGCAACGTCACCGTTGACGGTAAACGCGTACGCGATATCGATCTCAGCAAGCTTGAATCAGGTACTCATACAGTTTACGTCCGCGCTTCGGATTCGCTCGGAAATTCAAACGAAAAATCTCTTATTTTCACTCTTACCGATACGGCTTTTTCCGCCGTAAAAAACGAAAACGGCAAAGGATACGTTATCAACTCGACGGGAGAAGGAAATATATATTCCGCCGAACTTTTAACCAAGATCAATGCCTATGAAAACGCGTACGGAACTTTCAGCTCCGAACATCTCAGATCGGGGGACGAGGTGCTTGTTCCGTTTGATAAAGAGATTATCGTTAAAGGCGTCGACGGCGCGTTCCCTTATCAATCGTTTGTTATCGACGCCGAAAACGCCGCGTCGAAATCCGAAAAACTCAAAGTTTTTTATACCGGCGAGACGGGAAACGGAGTTGATATTCAGCTTAAAGCATATAATTACCGGCAAAAATGCTGGGACGACGTCGCGGTTGCGATCAGCGGCGAATCGGTCGCGTTCGACCTGAAAACCGAAGATTATATTTCCGCGGAAAACAAGATCCGAGTTAACGCATTTCCGAAAGCGGTTTATAACGGTAGCGATACGCTCGTCTGGAATTCAGATACGCAGTATTATTCCCGTTACGAAGATCTAAGACCTTATTACATACGCATTAACGAATATACCGTCGAGCAGTACAAATCGGGCAACATCGGCTATTCGGTCCACACCGGCGACCTTATCGACAGGACAAACGTCGGCGACGAGATCGCACACGACGAGTATTCTTTTGCGTCTGAGGCGCAAAAAATACTCGAGGACAACAACGTTCCCCACGGTATCGTCAGCGGCAACCACGATATCAAGCATTCCACCGCCGACTACAGCTATTATTACAACTATTTCAACGACGCGCGTTACAAATGTTTCGACTGGTACGGGGGAAGCCTTAACGACCATATGCACCATTATGATCTTGTTTCGCTCGGTAATTACGATTTTGCATTTGTTTACATAGGCTGCTATAAAGAAGCCGAGACCGATACGATCAATTGGGTCAATTCCATATGCAAAGCATACCCGAACAGGAATATAGTTCTGTGTACCCATGAATATATCCTTCCTTCCGGTGCTTACTCCGGTGACAGAGCCGAGGTAATGTGGAACGAGATGGCGGTTCCCAACGAAAACGTCGTAATGATACTTTGCGGACATAACGAGGGCGTTTGCAATCAGATGCATAAAGTCGAAGGTACCGACCGCGAAGTGCTTGAGATCCTTGCCGATTACCAGTTTGCCGAAAACGGTCAGGGCCCGCAGCACGTAGAGAACGGCTGTACCTGTGACGGAGAGGGATATCTCAGGTTTCTGAAATTCAACTCCGCCGGGCAGCTGATTGCAACGACCTATTCTCCCGTCGCGGATGATTACGGAATCGATCCTTATAACTATTACCCGTCGTATATGGACAGCTTTATATACGATCTCAACCTTAAAAAATCAAACCGCACTTTAACGACAAAAGCATTTGCCGTCGCTGTTCAGGGCGATAAGATCGGCGTTACCGGCGGGGAAGCATTCGATCCCGGCTCGGCAAAAGCTTTCTTTGCGGTGACAAAAGACGAACTCGGCAACGAATTCTGCTCCGAACTGTTCACCGAAGAATCCACTGTAAAATCTTACAGCGCGGAATACAACGCCGTTTATTCCGACTCGGTTCCCGAAAAGCAGGGTGCGGACTGGTTCAAATATGTGAATGAAAACCTGCACATCAATGAGAAAAACGCTATCCCCGAAAACGTTGAGATCGGTTTGGACCTTATGCCGGAATCGATAAGCCAACTTCGCCAGACATCCGGCAGCAAAACGTATGAAGCAGAGATAGATTCTTCCGGAGCGCTTGTCACGAACCATATTCATGACGGCGCAAACTGGATAACGCTTGCAAAATCGATCGGCGCTTCCGTCGACGCTGATAAATACGACCGGCTTTACTTCGGAGTGACCGCCGGAAAAGATACGAAATGGAACATACAGGTCAATTTCAGCGGCAAAGAGATGAGTTTTTCGAGAAATTCTGATCTTGCTGAGCTTTTCGGATATGTTAACGCACTGCCGAGCGATATCCAGGGAACCTGGCAGGGATATATCGATCTTTCGAATTTTGTCACCGGTGAAACAAGAGTCAGTTCGGTCTATTTCGTAAGCGCAACGCCCGACCAAAGCGTTTCGTTTGATTATCTGTTTATCGGCAGTTCCGATATGGGAAAAGCGGTGTTTTCCGCCGGTGAAGACTATAAAGTCGCAAAAGAAGCTCCCGTCGGCGACAAGGTATCTCCTCCCGCGGCGCCCTACCGCGAAGGTTATGAATTTATCGGCTGGTACACCGAGGAGGAAGGCGGCGCCGCAGTTGAAGGCGAAATTGCTTTGGAATCGGAAATAAAAACGCTCTACGCCCGATATACGGCGCTTCCCGCGACTGAAAAGCACACGGCTTTGTTCTTCGACAGCGAAGTCGAAATCGTCAGCGGACCCGATACGCTTCTGATCGTTATCGCCGCTGTCGTCGCAGCGGTTGCGATCGCCGCGGTCTGCGCAGCCGTGCTTGTCGCCAAAAAATCGAAAAAGAACAACAACGATAAAGGGAGTATAAAATGAAAAGGATCTTTGCCGTATTCTCGGTTATGATTATCGCAGCCGCGCTTGTGCTCACGGCTTTTGCCGCTGAAGACCATTCTTTTAAGCTGAACGTAAAAACAAACTCGAATTCATTTAACATAGGCGACAAAATCACTTTGACCGCTACTGTGTTCGATATCGTCGATGAGCATGGGATTGCTGTGTTCGATTATCACATCGTTTTTGACCACAGCGCGCTTTCCTACGTCGGTTCGACGGTAAAACTTCCTGAACTTTGGGAGGATCTTTTAAGCAGCGATGGAGTAGAAGATCTTTCTTTTATGCAGTCGGATGAAGAGGGCGGAGAGTTCCGTTGGGTCGTCGGTACGATAATGGAAAACATCGGATTAAAAGAAAGTAATCAGTTCGGACTTGATATTACTTTTGAAGTGCTCGATAATTCCAAATCCACGGTTATCGAATTTATTCCCGGTCATTGCACAAATGACGTTTTTGCCGATATGACTTCAAACCGCGTCACGGTAACTCTTAACAGTGACGAAGGTCACGAAGAAACATCACCCGTAAACTCCGAAGTTTCCGAAACGGTCAGCCAACATACTCCGGTCGTAGATATAAGCGGCAGTTACGAAATTCCCGCCGGCTTACCGGGAACGGCTTCGGAGCAAGAAAGCGATAACTCAAACGCTACCGTAGTAATTATCATTTGCGGAATAGCCG
>CAMZED010000042.1 GCA_947305675.1 uncultured Clostridia bacterium
AAGAAAAACTCTTGAAACTTTTGATGTGTTTTCAGCTTTTTGCAAAAGAGCAAAAAATCGAATTTGATTTTATAATTCTTTTTACAAAACGATTCAATAGCGGATTTGTTAAGGTAGATTTTGATAAAGTTGAAATCGAGTTCTCATCGCTCCAGTCAATCCATCATTTCAAAAAGGTTGCGAACACTTTATCTGCAAGCAAAAGTGAAAGAGATAATTATTTTTATGTTTATTACAAACGGCAGGATCGAAATAAAAGAATAGATGTTGCAAGAATGGCTGAGTTATTGAACTTGTATGCTGTTAATGAAGTGTATAATCAGAATAATTGTTCGTGATGTCTTTGTTTCACTTACCATGAAGCACATACAACAAAATTGCAATCAAACATAACGTATGGTGTAGTATTATGGCGATTTCAGCAGTAATTGACTTCAATAAAGCCCTTATAAACAGTAGTTTTCAGCACTTCATAGTAGCATACTGAAAATTTATTGCAGAACTCCCGACTATGAAGTCGCAAAAGACCGGATCGGAGGAAAAAGCGGGAGGATCCGAGATGTCTGAAAAGCCCGCTGAAACCGCTCCCTCGATCGAAGGCGCGCCGATCATTTCGGCGGAAAAGCCCGATTTTTCCAACGTACAGATCGAGCCGTTGTTTGAAGATTTTGTTGACTTTGAGACGTTTTCAAAGAGCGATTTCAGAGCTGTAAAGGTGCTTGCCTGCGAAGCGGTGCCGAAATCCAAAAAGCTCTTGAAGTTCACTCTTGACGACGGAACCGGCACTGAACGCACGATTTTAAGCGGAATCCACGCATTTTACGAGCCGGAACAGCTCGTCGGCAAGACGCTTATAGCTATTACCAACCTGCCTCCGCGCGCGATGATGGGTATAGAGAGCTGCGGCATGCTCCTCTCCGCCGTCCATAAAGAGGGCGACGAAGAAAAGCTCCACCTGCTGCAGGTCGATCCGCATATTCCCGCGGGTGCAAAACTATATTAAAACACTGAAATTGTTGTATGAATGTCCTTTTGGTTTCAAGCGTCGGGACGGCAATGGGGCGGTCTTCGCGCGCCGCAAATCATAACGCATCGGAGAACGCTTGCCGCAGACTTGAAATGCAGCGCGGCGGGACGCTGAGCGCCCAAAGCGCTGTCTGCACGGGAATTGAAGTAACGATCATCATTCCCGCTGAAAAAGACGGATCTATATAAACAATTTTTTTACAAGGAATTTATTATGGACGAAAAAACAAACGCTTTAACGCAAAACTTTTCAACCGGAAAACTATTCAGGTACGTTCTTCCGACGATCCTGGCGGTGCTTTTTGCGTCGCTCTACACGATCGTCGACGGAATTTTCGTTTCTAACTTCGGCGGAACGACTGCGTTTGCTGCGATCAATCAGGTTTCGCCTATTTTTATGATCATTGCCGCTGTTGGTTTCATGTTCGGTACCGGCGGCAGCGCTCTGGTCGGAAAGGTTTTAGGAGAGGGCGATACGAAGCGGGCAAACGGCCTCTTTTCATTCTTCGCATACGTTCTGATCGGTATCGGCGTTGTTTCATCCATCGTTCTGACATTCGCCCTGGAACCGCTCTTGGATTTGCTTGGCGTGACGGAAACGATGATGCCGTTCTGCGTCGCATACAGCAGGATCATTATCCCGGCGATAGCGCTTTTTATGCTCCAGTTCTATTTCCAAAGTTTTCTTGCAACCGCGAAAAAGCCCGGTCTCGGACTTCTTTTCACGGTTCTCGCAGGTGTAACGAATGTCGTTGGCGACGCGGTCCTCGTCGGTGTTCTATCGAACGGAGATCCCATCAAGGCGATTCAGGGAGCCGCAATCTCGACGGTGGCGGGTCTTTTCGTCGGCGGCGTCATCCCGCTGATCTATTTCTTCTGCAAAAACAGGAGCCTCCTTCGCCTCGGCAAGCCGGAGACGGACGGCAAATCGCTCGCTAAAGCCTGCGGTAACGGATCGTCCGAATTCTTTACCAATATTTCCGGATCCGTCATCAATATTGTTTACAACAGCCTGTTCCTCTATATGATCGGCGATATGGGCGTTGCCGCCTACGGCACGGTGGGATACGTCAACTCGATCTTCACCGCCGTCGCTTCCGGTTTCGTGCTCGGCGTTTCCCCGTTGATCTCCTATAATTACGGGGCAGGCAATAAGGACAACCTGAAAAATCTGTACACGAAGAGTATAACGATCGTGTTCGTTTTCAGCGCCGTCGCTACCGTTCTGATCGAAGCGCTGGCGACCCCGCTGGCAAGCGCGTTTTCACACGGGGACGAGCAACTTATGCAGATAACCGTCGACGGTCTCTCGATCTTCACGCTTTCATTCCTGTTCAAAGGGATCCCGACCTTCGGCTCCGGGCTCTTTACCGCGCTCAACAACGGGAAGGTATCAGGCATAATTTCGATCGTAAGAACGCTGGTATTCAACCTGGCGACCGTTATCATCGTGCCGATCATTTTCTTCTATGTGTTCGGCTCGAGCTATGAAGCGGCGTTCTACGGCGTTTGGTATTCAGTCGTCTTCTCTGAACTGCTTGCAACGTTTATGACGTTCCGGTTCTTAAAGAAATACAAAGATAAGTATCAGTACGCATAAAAAACTGATCGGAATTTCTCGTATGGCAGACAATGAAGGACTTACAACAATTTATGTAATAGCTCACCGGTAGTTTTTAAAATCCTACGGGACGTTATGAAAAAGTGGATTGCAAAAAAGCCTTAAAAGGTCAGCAAGAGGTACTGCATAACAGCATATATTGAAACGTTTTCCAAGTCCGATTTCCGCGCCGTAAAGGTGCTTGCCTGCGAAGCGGCGCCGCATATCCCCGCGGGGGCAAAACTATATTGATCTTACAAGGTACTTATACGGCGGAAATCTTTCCGCCGTATGGGTACTTGGATTTTGTAAACGGTTTTATGGGTTAAACTATGAAAAACAAAAAAATCAGGATCGCTGTTATTGCCGCGTTTTCGGTTATTATCGCCGTTTTCGCGGCGGCAGCGATTTATCTCGGCGATTATTACCGTGCCGACAGCGCGGCGATAGAAGCTTTTTCAAGCGGAAACGCCGTTGTCGAACAGATTTCCGAAAGCGGAGTTTACACGTTCGGCAATGGAAGCGAAAAATACGGGTTTATCTTCTATCCGGGCGGAAAGGTCGACCCCGCGGCGTATGCTCCGCTTATGCGCTGCCTTGCCTCGAAAGGCATTTTCTGCGCTGTGTGCAGTATGCCGTTCCGTCTTGCCGTCCTGGATGTGAACGCGGCGGACGAAGTGATCGGTAATTACCCCGAAGTGGAACACTGGTTTATCGGCGGGCATTCGCTTGGCGGAGCGATCGCCGCAAGATATGTTTCCGAGCATTCGGAGAAATTCGAAGGGATCGTTCTTCTCGCCGCTTATGCCGATAAAGATATATCGCACAGCGGGCTTAAGGTATTATCGTTATACGGAGACGAGGATAAGGTCCTCAACCGCGAAAAATACGCCGATTGCCTTAAAAATCTGCCCGCGGACGCGCGTGAGTATGTTATAGAAGGTGGCTGCCACGCCTATTTCGGAATGTACGGCGCCCAATCCGGCGACGGCGAACCGAAAATCTCCAACGAAGAACAGATCGTTATTTCCGCACGCGAGATCACCGCGTTCATAAAAGGAACCGTGCAAACCGAAATGATGGAATAACCGCATATAAAAAGGAGCTTATATTATGAGCAGTTTCGAAAATCTACGTATTGTGGATAATTTTTACCAGACTTCGCTGTTTTTTCCGATGCCAACGGTAATAATAAGCACGTTGTGCGAGGACGGCAAGACTTCGCTTGGGCCTTATTCGCTCGTACAGCCTTATTACGTTGCCGGAAAGGATTATTACGCAATGCTGCTTTCCTGCCGCAACTCTTCCAACACCGCGCAAAACATCCTTCGCAACGGGAAATGCACGCTTAATTTTATCGATGACGACCCCAAAACTTTTAAAGAAGCCGTAAAACTTTCCTGGCCGGGCGACAAACCCGCCGAAAAGATGGCAAAATGCAATTTCAGACTTGAAAAGAGTCTTTTGGAAGAAGAGACCGGCGAACCGCGCCCGATGGTGCTCACCGACGCGATCCAGGCGATCGAATGCACCTGGATGCGCGAACTCGACGGAGCCGAAAAAGATCTGCCCGGCGAACTTAATGGATACGAGCCGCCTTATCACGATTTCAACGGTATAACCAGCAAGTTCGGCGCGCATTTTATCCTTCGCGTCGACAAGATCCTTATGAAGAAAAAATACCGCGACGCGATAATCAACGGAGTTACGGCAAAAGATTTTCCGCCGCTCCCCGTAGATTACGGATACCGCGATTCGAAAAACTTCTGGTTTCACCGCAAACGCCGTATGAGAGCCGAGCTTTTGCAAGTCCGCAAAAATTCGCTCGAATCGGTGCGTTACGCCGCCGATCGCGCCGACGATAAGATCAAATTCACCGACGACGCTCTGGAGACCATCCTCGGCGTGCCGCGCGTATTCCTTTCGGTGGTCCTTAAAGGCTGTGTAAACTGGGCGAGGGAAAACAACGTCGAGCTGATAACCGCCGAGCATATGAAGATAATCAACGACAAGCGCGCTAAAGAAAAGAATAAATAAAAGGAGAACCATGTAATGAAAGTTGTATTAGCCGGCGCATTCGGCAATCTCGGCGCCGAGATCTTAAAGAGTCTTTGCCGCGACGGGCACGAAGTCATTGCCGCCGATCTTAAAGAACGCGCTGTCCCCGGAACAGAGGGGAAATATACCTTTGTTTCTATCGACGCCACCAGACCCGAAACGTTAAAAGGGCTTTGCGACAGAGCTGACACGGTCATTACCACGATGGGACTGACCGGCGCTTCGACAAGGTTCACCTCCTACGATATAGATTATAACGGTAATATGAACCTTTACCGCGAGGCTGTACGCGCCAGGGTCAAGAAGTTCAATTATATTTCGGTGATTTCCTGCGATGAACCCGGCGCCGAAAAAGTGCCGATGCTCCACGCAAAATATCTTGTCGAGCAGGAGATAAAAAAACAGCCCACCGATTGGGTAATATACCGTCCCACGGGCTATTTTTACGATATTGCAAAGGTCTTCAAACCCTACGTCGACAAAGGCGAGATGCAGCTTCTTAAAGGCTACGGCAAAGTTAAAGCCAACGTAGTCGACTGCCCCGATTTCGCCGATTTCATAGTCGCGCATATGAACGATAAAAACGTCACCTACAACGTCGGCGGCAAAGAAACTTACACCTATGAAGAAATGGCTGAAATGTGCTTCAAAGCCGCGGGAAAGCCGCTTAAGATAAAATGGGCTCCCATTTGGCTGTTCGGCATACTCGCCAACCTTCCCAAGATCAAAAAAGCCGGCAAACACGATATAATCCTGTTCTCGAAGTGGACTCTCAGCCACGATCTCGTCGGAGATACCGCCGTGGGCGACAAGAGTTTCGCGGAATATATCGCGCGCTATTTCGCAAAGGAGGATTGAGCCTGTATGGAATGGTCGCTGTTAGGCATCCTTTACGCGGTCTGCGCGGTAATGTGCGCCGTAGGGTTTTATAAATTCGTTTATTTTCTTTCGATCGGCTACGGATTCGCCGTCGCCGGAGGCGGTATCACCGCCCTCATAATATATTTTATCGATCCTTCGGCAACGCCGACGTGGATCGTCCTGGTGCAGGCGGCGCTGTTTGTCGCCTACGGCGCAAGGCTATCCGGCTTCCTTCTTGTGCGCGAGCTTAAAAGCGTATCGTTCCGCAAGACCGATGTCGCAAAAGACACTTTGGAAAAGAACGACGGCAAAAAAATGCCGGTTTTCGTGATGTTTTTCATTTGGATCTTTGTAGCGGCTCTTTACGTGGCTCAGGTCAGCCCCATGCTTTTCCGCTTCCGCAACGCTTCCGAAGATTTCGTCGTGCCGGTCGTCGGGTTTGCCGTCTCGGTTATCGGTCTGGTGATCGAAACAATAGCCGACCGTCAGAAATCGGCTCAAAAGAAGGTCCGCCCCGATATGGTCGCAACAAAAGGGCTTTATAAAATCGTGCGCTGCCCGAACTATTTCGGCGAGATAACATTCTGGACCGGCGTGTTTGTTTCGGGTATAACCACATATTCCGGCGTGGGCCAATGGATCATCGCCGTCGCAGCCTATGTCTGCATTGTGTTCATTATGTTCAACGGCGCGCAGCGCCTGGAAAAACGCCAGATGAAACGTTACGGAGACAACGCCGAATATAACGATTATGCAAATAAAACTCCCATAATCATCCCGTTTATTCCGCTTTATCACCTCAACAAGCGCAAATAATCGCCGGAGGCAGGAGTAATGAAGGATTATTCGGTTTTTATGGCGGCAGTCGATTATATACCGGTCATAATGTTCGCCGTCGCATCGGTTATCCTTATGCGCGATCTTTACAATAAAATGAGCAAAGGCGCTTTCGCGCTTTTTTCCGCCGGAATGATCGACGTGGTATTCGCCGGAGCGCTGAAAGCCACTTATAAACTGCTATACGGCGCCGGGATCTGCGATTTCACAAAACTCAGCGATATGTTCTTTCCGGTGCAGTCGATCGGGTTCCTGCTCGCCGGGATCGGCGTCCTGGCAATGCTTATACACCGTCAGAAATCGAAAAAAGAAACCCTGCTTGCCGCCGCTCCTCCGGTTTTCAGCGGGACTTTCGTGTTTGTCACAATGATGATCGCCGGGCTCGGTATGATGGATTTTGTGCTTTGCAGCCTGAGCGCAAAATTAAAAAAACCGGCGCTTATCGTTTTGTTCTCGCTTTCGTTCGTTTGCTGCCTCGGAATGGGATATCTCTCATCCCAAGATTTCGAGCAGGCGTCGATGAACTGGATCGCCGAGGGCGTGAATCTTGCCGGTCAGGGAACGTTTTTGGCGGGGACGGTATTACTGCACAAAAACGGTCTGCCCGGGCTTAAACTGCATAACGGAGAAGAAGTATGACAGAACGTATAATCAATGAGATCAAAACCAAATACAACCTCGTCCCGCAGGATCCGGGCGAGTATTCCAAACTTAAAGCAAAAGGTATGAAGTTCGATATAAACGCCTATAAAGCCGAAGGACTCGGATGGGTTTCGGTTATGAAGGCAAAAGGCTTTTTCGGGCTGATGAAGATGGATACGGTGATCGTCGTGCCGGAGGATACCGATTTGCCGCTTTATTCCTACGATCGCATCAATGCGATGGGAAACGATACGCTTATTGTCGAACTTTACGATACAATGCTCGGAGATCTGCCGTTCGATTCGCTCGAATCGGTCAAATCGCGCTATGCCGACCTCCCCGAGAGGGATCCCGGAATACATTGGTACGACAGCATAAAACTCGAATCGAGCATTTCGAAAAAAGGTAAAAAAATAAGCGACCGGCTCGACAGCCTCGCTTTGGAACACCTTGCCGCCTACCTTGCGCTGCCCTCGGATCCGGTGGCGGACAAAGAGGCAAAACGTCTTAAATCGAAAGTTTATGTGGAAGGATTGCTTGAAAACGGCGGTCCTTCGACCGACGTGTTCAAAAGCGAGATCGGTGAGGAACGCACGGCATATTTGTTCCGCAACGTTCTGTTCGGCACCGGAAAATGAAGTATTTCCCGCCGGAATCGCATAAAATCGGTTCCGGCGGGCATAAAAAAGTATTTTTCACCCTTAAAATGCAAAAAACTCTTGACAACGGCGGAATAATGTGTTATTATTCTCCTTGCACAAAGAAGCAGAGCTATGCTCTCACCCGGCGGCAACTGCCGCGCGCGGTCAATATCACACGCTTGGGCTTGCTGTGCCTTTGCGGTATTTTGGTCGTGCAAAGCGGGTCAACTGCTTTGCATTTTTTATGTTAATTTTATTTGGAGGTGTCCTCTCATCGCCGCTAAAAATGTAACCTTGATCAACGAAGAGATCAAAGCGAACGAAGTCCGCGTTATCGGTGCGGACGGTACACAGTTAGGCGTAATGAAACTTGCCGCCGCTTTACAGATCGCCAACGACGCGATGCTGGACCTGGTCGAAATAGCGCCCGATTCGGTACCGCCGGTCTGCAAAGTTATGGATTACGGCAAAGATCGCTTCGAAAAAGAAACGCGCGAGAAAGAACAGCGCACAAAGCGTCAGATCATCGAGATCAAAGAGATCCAGCTCAAATGCCGTATCGACACGCACGATTTCAACACCAAGTTGAACCACACGCTCAAATTTCTGGCGCAGGGCAACAAGGTTAAAGTCACCGTTAAATTCGTCGGCAGGGAAATGGCTCATACCGAACTCGGCGCCCAGTTATTGGACAGGTTCGCGGAGGGCTGCGCGGAATCCGCCGTTATCGAAAAGAAGCCGGTGCTTGACGGCAGATATATGACGCTTATACTCGCTCCGAAGAAAAAATAACGTCAAGTTAAAAACAAACACATAACAAGGCGGCGCGCCCTGCCGTGCGACGGCATCCGGTTCGCTCGCCATAGAAAGGATCAAGACAATGGGAAAAATCAAAACGCACAAAGCTTCCGCCAAACGTTTCACGTTCACCGGAAGCGGCAAGATCAAGATGGGCCATCCCGGCCGTCGTCACAAAACCGGTCTTAAACTGACCAAACGTATGAGAACACTCCGCAAAGCAAGCTACGTCAGCAGCGCGCGTATGGACGATCTCAAACGTATGATGCCCTATAAATAATCGGAGGTAAATGAACTATGGCAAGAGTAAAAGGCGCGTTAGCCACCAGAAAAAGAAGAAATAAAATGCTCAAGCTCGCCAAAGGTTACTGGGGCGCAAAAAGCAAGCATTTCAAAATGGCGAAACAGGCCGTTTTAAAGAGCGGCAACTATGCTTATATCGGCAGAAAACAAAAGAAGAGAGATTTCCGTTCGCTTTGGATCACCCGTATCTCGGCACAGTGCAAAGTCGAAGGTATCAATTACTCCCGCTTTATGTACGGGCTTAAAAAGAGCGGCATCCAGCTTAACCGTAAAATGCTCAGCGAACTCGCAATAAACGACAAACAGGCGTTTGCTCAGCTTGTCGAAACCGCGAAAAAAGCCCTTTAAGTTCAGGCTCAAATAACAAAAGAATTGAAAAACGATGTTGACATGTGTCGAATTTTTTGATATAATGTCTGCATTGATTGCGATTTCCTCGGAAACCGATGTAAGGGAGGGACAACGACTTGGCAGAAGTAAGAGTTAAAGAGAACGAGACTATCGACAGCGCTCTGCGCAGATTCAAAAGGTCTTATCTCAGAAGCGGCGTGCCTGCTGAAATTCGTAAAAGAGAACATTACGAAAAACCCAGCGTAAAACGTAAAAAGAAGTCGGAAGCGGCTCGCAAGCGTAAATACAGATAAATCAAAGCAATTATACAACGGGCAACCGTTGTATTTTTGTTGGGTCGACAACCGTTGTATTTTTGTTGCGTCGGATATTGCAATTTTCCGCTTTCTGTGATAAAATAAAACGTAACTTTGCAAAGGAGTATTTTTATGAAACGGTTTATTGCAATAATGCTTATCGCTTTTATGAGCATAAGCCTGCTCGCAGCGTGCACAAACGGCGGATCAGATTCGTCGGAGCAACAGGAATCAAATGGTTCTGAGGAGGAATCGACGGAAATGAAAACACCCGATGAAAATGCCAAAAAAGTTTGGAACGATGAATTTGCCGACGCCGGCAACGGTTTTGCCGACGCGTCCGAGGTATATAAACTCACCGCGTTCAACGGCGGCGTCGAGACTTCGGATCTCGACCTGCTTCCGAGCAACGACACGCGTTATCTTTTCTCGGGCGAGGAATATACCCGCGCCGTCGTCCTTTCCGAAGGATATGCGCTCACTTTGCCCGGCGGCGACGTTACCGCCGATTTTTCGCTCGGCAAGTTGAGAAGTAAATATAAATCGGAATCCGGGAATTACGTTCTTACCGTTTCCTATGAAGATAAAAACCCCTACGGCGCAAACGCACACGGACTTTTGGATATTTATTATCAGGAATGGCTTATAAGATATCTCGAGAGCGTAGATTTCCTTTCTGCCAACAGCATCCGCCGCACCCGTCAATGCGGAGTGACCGAAAGCCTGCTCGATGGCTATACCGTGAATTATTACGATATGGTCATAAACGTCAACAGCAAGATCGAATACCCGTATTACAGTATCGCAGTCATCCGCCCCACAAATTCATATAACTATTTCTGGCTGTTCGTGCTTAAATCCGATAACGATATGGTAAAGACGATGGACCTGATCGTCGCCTCGTTCAAGGAACTGACCGGGACGCGCACCGGCACCCCCGCCAACAGCGTCGGCGCCTATGAACTTAAGATCCCCGATTTTTGGAACGAAGAGACCAAGGCGTATTATCAGCATCTGCTCGATTCCGATACTGTCGAGATCGGCGCGTTTTATCAAAGCAACAGCGAGAACTCTTACGATGGTTATAAAGAACGTCTCGAATCGCTTGTCGGCGAAATGGATTACTTTATGACATATGAACATATGGGCTGGTATGACAGCACAACCGATATAAATCTCGACCGCATAAACGCACGCGCCGGCGGCGACGGCAGCAACGGCAAACAGATGCTCGAGTTTACTTATCAGTTCACAAATACCAACAACGCGCTCGGCGGCTATACTCCGATGTACGATATCCTCCGCGGCAGGCGCGACGCCCAATTCCGCAAGCTCGCGCAGGATATAAAATCTTACCGCCACCCCGTGCTTTTCAGGCTGAATAACGAGATGAACACCGACTGGACTTCTTATTGCGGAATGCAGACGATGCTTGACCCCGACCTCTTTATCGAGACATGGCGCCGCCTTTACAACATCTTTGTCGAGGAAGGCGTTGATAACTGCATTTGGGTCTGGAACCCGATCGCGACCTCCTGCCCGTTCAGCAACTGGGGCGATATGCTCAACTACTTCCCGGGCGCCGATTACGTTCAGATGATCGGACTTACTTACTACCAGATGAACAACACAAACGTCACCGCGTTCGCAAGTTTTAAAGAGATGTACTCCGAGCTTTATCAGAAAAACACTCCTTATTTCGATAACTATCCCGCGGTTATCGGCGAATTCGGATGCGCCGCCGGCGACAGTTACGTATTTGATTATGGCAAAAACGAATACGTCGTGCTTGATAACGCCGCTACACGTATGAGGCACCAGGCAGAATGGATAACCGATATGTTCGATTGCTTCATTAAGAAAAACGAACCGGGCTATGAGTTCGCCAAGAATATTAAAGTTGCTATCTGGTTCTCGGCAAACGACTACGCCACCGTCAACGGCGAAAACGTTATCACTAACCATTTAAGGCTTGACGAGGACGTTCCCCAGGCGATCGCCGCGTTCCGCGAAGGCTACGATAAACTCAAAGCCGCAAGGGAAGAATAAATAATAGAAGAAAAGGCTGCCAGCGGGCAGCCTTTTTGCGTATGAAGTCATTCCTTTTTATCGGCAAGCGCTGACGACACTCCCGCCGCGAACGCTGCCCTTGCGATAGTCATAAGGTGCGATTCGATCTCTTCGAAAATTGCGCTGTCTATAAAATCCGCGAATTTCGACTCGAAGTCGGTGATGTTTTTATCTTTCATATTTTCACTCCTTTCAAAAAAGTGCGCAGCCGAAGCCGCGCACGAAAAATGCAAGCTTCGTTGTTTTGTCAAGAACAGCAACCCGATCCGAACAATACCAAACAGTAAAGCACAGAAAAGGTAAAGCATGCATTTTTACCGTAAGTAAAAATAAATGCCTTCTGTAAGGTATTGGATAGATTCGGAAATGCACATTTTCGGGTCTTTGCGTTCTTGACAAGCTTATTTTATCATATAATCGATTGGATTTCAAGAATAATCGTACAACAAATAACGTGTTTTTGCGACAAAAAGGGATTGCGTTAGCCGACTGTTCCGAAGGACAGTCGGCTAAACGGAGCGCCTTTTGTTTAATA
>CAMZED010000043.1 GCA_947305675.1 uncultured Clostridia bacterium
ACGGTCGAGGGCGAAAAGGAGCCGGTCAAGGGCTACGTTACGGTGAAGCTCTATCTCGAAGGGATCACGGTCGCCTCCACGCAGGAGGGCAAAAAGAACAACGTGAAATACGTCCGCGTTCAGGCGTATGAAAAGGAACACGTCGGCGATCTCGACAGGAAGTGGCAGGTCAGTCAGATCAAATTCACGCTCGCGGTGATCGGCAAGGACAAGGCGATCATCGATCCCGGCGAGGCGAAATACAAATTCGAGAAGCTCAAGGGCGCAGGCGGTCTCGGTATGCGCGCGGACAAGGAGCAGAACCTCGCCGAAAAATACGAGTACAAAGAAGTGTACGGCGAAATGAACGGCAAGTTCACGTACGAGTTCGAGCCGAACGCCAACCTCGCCGAGCCGGACGACGGCACGTTTATGATGGTGCTTCTTCCGGTGTCCTGCAAATATGACGGCACAACCTACGAAGCAGAGATACCTCTTCGTCTGCGCGGCAAGGATCTCGATCCGATGGCGGCGTGGGAGAAGGAATACAAGGATCTCACGGAGAGAGTGGAGAAATTCGCTCTGCCCGAAAACAAGGAGTACTGGGTCAAGAAAATCACCGAGCTGGCGTATGACGATCCCAAATGCTCCGTCGAGGAGCTGCGCCTGACGAGCAAGTACCTCATCCGCCAGTACATGCGCTACTGGACGATCGAGAGCATGAAATACCGGGATGAAGCGGCCGTCTACGACGTGATCGTCGATTATCTCGAATGGGCGAAATTCTTCGGCGACTGCGCGTTTTCGATTCTTGTGAACATGTATGCCGGCCCGGTCGCCGAGGCGATCATCTCCCCGACGAAGGACTTTCTCGCCGGCGCCATCGGCGAGACGATGGCGGCGTGGGTCCGCGGCCAATCGGTAGATGTAGACAAATTCGAGTTTTCCAAGAATGTGGCGGCTGCGGGAGACAACCTCGTCTCGGGTCAGATCAGCCTGACGAGCTGGAAGCAGGCGGCGGCGACGCTCGGATGCTATTTCGCCTATGCATCGATCAAGAATTTCATTCTCACGCTGCGTGAGGGGAACAAGTTTGATCTGTACGGAGCCATCATCAAGGGCTTTTCCGACATGACCTCGGCAGGGCTGAAGGCGGCGGCGGGGCACCTGTTCGATTCGTGGCTGAAGAGCTGCCCGAAGTTCCGCGCGAAGATCAGCGCGTGGTGCGGCTCGTTCGTCACCAAGCATCTTGGCGCAAGCGCCTCGCTGCTGGATCTGCGCGCTGTGGACGGCCTGACCCGCACTGAGATCCTCCGCAAGTACCTGGATGGCCTCTTCGGAATGGCGATCGACAAACTGATCGAGAAGGACGGCGAGATCCACGACAAATTCATCTCGTCCGAGACCGGCTTTGAATTCGACGCAAACGGTCATCTGATCGTTCAGATCTTCTTCGAGGTCGCCGAGCATCATTACGACTGCACGGTCGATGTGACGAAGGCGCTGGCAAACGCGGCCGGGACGGTCGCCGGTCTCGGCACCGGCGGTGTCGGCAGCAACTCGTTCAGCGATTTCTTCCTCTTCATCTATGAGGAATTGTTCGGTGCGATCCCGTCTGCAGCGGCCGTGATCGCCGCGCCGGTGGATCCGCCTCTACCCCCGGCAAAGGATTAAGGAGAAAACGCTATGTCAAGATTCTGTCCAAACTGCGGTACTCCACTGAATGAAGGAACAAAATTCTGCCCGAACTGCGGAGCGGCGACCGCCGCTCCCGCGCCGGCACAGCAGAATGTAACGCAATATACCGCGCCTGTATATGGGGCGCCTGCCCGGGCCGGAAACGGCGCGGTGAGGCAGGGCATTCCCGCGCCTGGATTTTCCGACAGGGTGAATCATCCGCAGTTCCGTTTCCCGTATGAATTATACGATAAATCCCGCGCTCCGTATATCGCCTGCGTGAGCTGCGGAACAAAGAATCCCGTAGAGGCCGACAGGTGCAAAAAATGCACTCTGCCTCTGTTAAAGTGAGGGTAAGACACATGAAAGAAAACAAAACCCAGAACACCCGCGTTACTCTCTGCGACGATGGGAAATACCGCTGGACGTATGAAATGAGCCTATTCAAGAACCCAACGATATTCTTGCTCATTTGGAAGATATTTTTCTTTATATTCCTTGGTGTTTTTGTCGTTGTGAATATTTCAGACTTTATCAATTGGGGCCCTGAAAAAGCGCTTGAAAACCTGCCGATTTTGGGATATTTACTTTTAGGAATGACCGCCGTTGTAGGTTTGGGGTATCTTATATACGCCGCAATAATGGGCGGAAAATATATTGTCGAGTTTGAAATGGACGAAAAAGGCGTCAATCACAAACAAATCGCGTCTCAGGCAAAAAAGGCGAAGAAACTCGGTCGTGCGACAATGATCGCCGGCGCGGCGTCGGGCAGGATCGGAACGGTCGGCGCCGGGATGAACGCCCAACGCACGGAGATGTATTCCGAATTTGCAAAAGTCCGGAAGGTCAAATCCTATCCCCGCCGCCACGTGATCAAGGTAAAGGAAACGCTGGAGCATAACCAGATCTACGCGGCAGACGAGGATTTTGCGTTCGTGCAGCAGTATATCCTTTCGCGCTGTCCCAACGCCAAACAGTAAAGGAGCAACGAGATATGGCTAAGTTTTGTCAAAATTGTGGATCCCCGCTCGGAGAGGGAGTCAGATTCTGCCCCTCCTGCGGTTCATCCGTCCCGCAGGCGGCGCAGCCGCAGCAGCCGAAGAGTTCTCCCGATCCGCAGCCGCAGCGGCAGGCGGATCCGCAGCCGCACTCATACACTCCGCGGCCGCAGGTGCAGATCCCGGAGCAGTTTGCGCAGCGGAATGCGGCAAGAGCGCAGCGGAACGCGGCGAGAGCGCAGCGGCAGGCGTCCGCCTATCAGCAGCCCGCGCGGCAGCAGGCGTCCGCCTATCAGCAGCCCGCCGCACCGGCCGCCAAAAAGAAGGGCAAGGGCGGGCTTGCCGCCGTGTCGCTTCTGCTCGTGGCGGCGATCGTTGTCGGGATCTTCGGATTCAGGAACGGCGGCTGGTTCCGCGGCGGCAATGAGCCGAAGCCCGAGTTCGGGAAGGTGCAGGCCTCGGAGAAAGGGAGCGTCAGCGTGGAGTCGCCGGCGATCACACTTTGCGGCGTGACGGTCGACGTGGATACACTGATGTTGGAGTCGTCCGGCAAGCGCGACGTTTCCGTCTCGGTCTATGAAAGCGGAACGGAGGCGGACGGAACGCGCTACGAGGCGTACGAGCTGGAGATGGGCAATCACGAAGATTTTTGCGTTCCCGTAGCGGTCACCTTTCCCTGCCGCGTCCAGTCCGGCACGGACGTTATCGTCGAGCACTACAAAGACGGGAATTGGATGCCGCTGCTCACGTTCGTAAACGAAGAAGCCGGCACGGCGACGGCGTATTTCGGTAGTTTTTCTCCGGCGCGGGTCACGTACCGGCCGGTCGGATCGAACCCCTCGCTCTACAAGGTCGTCGCGGATGAGGATAACCCCTATCTGCTCACGCTTGCGGTGGTGTCAAACTACTGGAACATACTGCAGCGCACCAATCCGGCCGAGTTTTCGGACGAGGTGACCGCCTTTATCGACGATCCGGAGAACTACGCGGTCAAAATGCCGACGCTCGACCCCAATATGAACGCGAAGGCCGCGTATCAGGCGTTCACGGAAACGAATACCATGTGGACGTTCTGCGACGCCATGATCAACCTCGGCATCGACTCGCTGCCTCCCGCCTCGCAGAGCCGCGCGGTCAGTTTTATGATCGACCACTCCGGCGAGCTCGGCAACGCCATGAACGCGATCCCCTTCCTCGCCATGGCGGCGCAGGTTGGCATGGATCTGAACAGCACGGACAAGGACCGGACGCAAACGGCGGGCTATAATCTTTACAAAAATATGCTCGGCAGCAGCGGCACGGTATATTCCCTTACGACCGGCTACAGCCACGTTGGATTTACACTTGCTTTCGTCGGCGTTGCGCTGATGGGCATGGAAATCGACTATTTCGTTGACGCGGCGAAAAGCGAGCAGGCCGAAAACGTCAGCGCGGTCTTCAACGCCTATTATACCAAGGTCGAGCCGTTTGACAGTGATCACTGGTACCGGGTGTTCGAGGAGGCCTACTGGCACAGCAACGGAGACGCGGACGCCGCCATGCGCGAGATCAAAAAAGCGGTGGACGAGTACTGCGAGAAGTTCTGGCGGGAGGTCTACGACGAGACGAACGCGGACATCCTGTTCGCGGCTTCCTCCGCCGGATACAAAAACGTTTTCTTCAACGCAACGTCGGATCAGAAGGCTGCGCTCACCGAACAGCAGAAGGCGAAGGTGTGGCACCTGATCGAGACCGAAGCGATGCCGAAGATCCAGAGATTCCTGATCGAACGCCTCCAGGAAAAGGCTCTCGCCGAGCTGACAAAGGCGACGGAGACCTACAACAAGACGCTCAGTTTTACGATACAGGAGTCCGTCGATCAGCAGAGCACCGAGAACACGAAATACCAGGGCTGCACGGTCTGCTTCGGCAGCGAGGGCAAACCGATTCCCGATCTTTACTGGAACGTCCCGGAAGGCAGTGATTACGACGACGGCTGGGACGTCGACTACGAATGTACCGTGCTCGGCTTTCTGAAAATGGGGATGCCGAACCAGGTGCTGGTTTACAAGAACGAATCGGATTACAAGAGCGGCGCGGCGCCGATCGCCGTGAAGGACTTTACCGCCAAAACGGACGGCGACCGCCAGACGACGGTGGAGCTCGGCAATACCTCTACCGGCGCGGACTGGCTGAACGGCGCGTGGAGCTACGCCAGCTACGACGGCGAGGGCGGCGCGTTTTCCGGCTTCCACAGTCAAGCCAACAGGATTACAATCATTGACGCGGACACGCTGCTGTACGAGTCCTATTATTACGGCGATCCCGCTCATCCCGACTGGAAGTCCGGGGTGGATTACGCCTTTGAACGCAAATACACCGTCGATCCGAAGACCGGCGCGATCCTGATCGAAAAAACCGAAACGGGGATCATCTACGGCAACCTGTACGGAAAAGTGGGGGACGAACCGTATCTCGACCCGACGAAGATCGAACGACTTCCGGAAAAAGACAAGCTCACCGGCTATCCCGCGGTAAGATTTACGTATAATCCCGGCACCAGCGAAGAGTATGTGGGGAATCTCCGCTATAACCGCGAAGCGGGGAACTGAAAGGCCGTTTAGGCAAACAAAAAACGCGCAGCCCCGCCGGGACGTTTCCGTCCCGGCACCGGCTCGTCGCAAAAGCGCGCGGCGGTCAGGGCACCGCTTACGGCTACTTTAAAGCCATGGCGGTTCCGCTTGTCTTCGGCGTCGGAATCGGCGTAGTTGCGGCGGTCGGCAGAGGCGCTTCCAAAGCGATCGCTGCGGCGGCGAAAAAACTCGCTTCCGCGCAGGCGGAACAACCTACACACAGCCGTCCCCGTCAATGGCTTGCTTGCGGTATTCATTGATCCCCTTGACCAGAGCACGCCATTCAAAGTCGTCCGGTACAATGTGCCTCTTAGGTTGCTTTACGTATTTCATAGCGTTCCCGCCTCCTTTCGCCCATATTGCAACGTAGTTGAGCGGAAAAGACGAATGTGCGGAATGTATTTATAAACAGAAAAATACCGGGACTGCATTGCTGTAATCTCGGTATTTCTCTTGCCCTGCGGATGCTCGGTTCTCCTTGTTTCAGTAACTGTCCTTAAGAACACTCTGCTTTCGCAAGTGATTTTTTCAACTATATTCGACCTTCAGGCTGAGCGCGTCCCGCACGGGGACGCGCTGTTTTGTTGTAACGGGGGGATCGAACGGGCGTTGTAACGGGAGGATCGGACGGGCGCGGTAACAATTAATTGTTCTTGCATTTTCCGGCGGTGTGTTGTATAATGGATCAAACATAAGAAGTCCGGCTTGTCCGGGCGCCGCATACCCGGCAATTTGAGGTGGTCAATATGAGATTTATTTACGGTATCAAGCTCGGCGGATTACAGCAAAAGATTTTTAATCTTATGCTCATTTTCATAGCCGCGCTCATCGGTCTTTACGTGACGGTAAGCGTCGTACAGCAGGGCGATCTTAAAAAGGTAGTCGAGCAGGCAAGCGCTGAACAGCAGGAATCGATAAAATCGGTTTCGGAAAACACGATGCAGCTGACGATCTCCGCCACGATGGCAAAAATGACGGCTTTGCAGACATATATAGCCAACGATCTGTTCGGCGATGTCAAATCCGATGTGCTTACACTGCAGTCGTTTGCGACCCAGCTGTTCGAGCACGAGGAAGTCTTTTCGCCCCATCCTTATTATCCCCCGATCAAAGAAAACGACGGGATCGCCTCGGCTCAGATGCAGCACGAAGCCAAAGTTGACCCTGCCGGTTCGAAATCTTTGGGGCTTGTCGCCAACATGAGCGAAATAATGATCTCGATGTTCGAAAGTTCCGACAAACTCAACTCCTGCTTTGTCGCCACCGCCGACGGATGCATAATCTTTGTCGACGACCGCGCCGGCTCTTATTTTGACGAAGACGGCAACGTTTACGATTTTGAAGTGCGCGAACGCCCCTGGTACAAACAGGCTGTCGAAGCCGGAGAACTTATTTTCACCGGCGTGGAGCTCGACGCGTTCACCGATATCGCGGGGCTGGTATGCGCCGCACCGGTTTATAAAGACGGCGAGCTTGTCGCCGTTGTCGGCGCGGATATCTTCCTTACCGCGATAAGCGATTACGTCAAATCGACCGCCTCCTACGGCGGATTCGTCTGCGTTGTAGACGAAAACGGTCAGGTATTGTTTTCGCCGAGCGAAGAGGGCACTTTTAAGCCTGAGATTTCCGACAAAGCCTCGGATCTGCGCCAAAACGAAAACAAAGAACTCGCCCGGTTTGTTACCGAATCTTACGTTGCAAACACAAAAGTCGAACTGATCACCGTCGACGGCAAAGAATATTACCTTTGCGGAGTGCCGATGCCTACCGTCGGCTGGGCGGTGATATCGGTCATGGACAAAGAAGTCACTTATCAGCCCACGGCGCAGATGCTGGATAAATACGAAGAAATAAACGCCGAGGCGCTCACGGCTTATTCCGACGGTTCGCGCGGCACGTTAAAATCTTTGATAATCTGGACGGTGGTGATCGTTCTGCTCGCCACCGTGGCAGCGCTTTTCGTCGCCGGAAGGATCGTAAGACCGGTCGAACATATGACAAAGCGCATTCAGGCGCTCAGCGGCAGCGACAGCGCGTTTGAAATGGAAAAGATCTACAAGACCAACGACGAGATCGAGATACTTGCCGAATCGTTCGCCGAGCTTTCGCAAAAAACGCGCGATTATATCAGCCAGATAACGGTTATAACCGCGGAAAAAGAAAGGATCGGCACAGAGCTCGCTCTGGCGACAAGGATCCAGGCGGATATGCTTCCCAACATCTACCCCGCGTTCCCGGAAAGGGAGGAATTCGATATCTACGCCACCATGGACCCCGCCCGTGAGGTCGGCGGCGACTTTTACGACTTCTTCCTTGTGGACGACGACCATCTTTGTATGCTTATTGCAGACGTATCGGGCAAAGGCGTTCCCGCCGCGCTGTTTATGATGGCTTCGCGTATAATACTCGCAAGCAACGCAAAACAGGGCAAATCGCCCGCCGACATACTTTCGAGTACCAACGAAACGATCTGCCAGAACAACCGCGAAGAGATGTTCGTTACGGTCTGGCTCGGGATACTTGAGATCTCGACGGGCAAACTGACCGCCGCGAACGCCGGGCACGAATATCCGGTTCTTATGCAGGCGAACGGAAAGTTCGAAATTGTAAAAGACAAGCACGGGTTCGTTATCGGCGGTATGGACGGTATGAGATACAAGCAGTATGAGCTTCAGCTTCAACCCGGCGCAAGGCTGTTCCTTTATACCGACGGCGTGCCGGAAGCGACCAGCGCCGAGAAAGAACTTTTCGGCGTCGACAGGATGCTCGAAGCGCTTAACTCCGACACTTCCGCCTCGCCCGAGAAAATGCTTAAAAACGTGCGCAGCGCCGTTGACGGATTCGTTAAAGACGCCGAGCAGTTCGACGATCTGACAATGCTCGGCTTTGAATATAAGGGAGGAACAAAATGAACTTTTCCGAAGAAATGAAAAGCGTTATCCCAAATCCCTCAGAAGAATACGAAGAGTTGACCGTCGACGCGGACATCGCCGCGCTCGACGAAGTCAACGGCTTTGTCGAAAGCCGGCTTGACGGTATCGGGTGCGGCATCAAGGCAAAAATGCAGATCGCCGTCGCCGTGGAAGAGATATTCGTCAATATAGCACATTACGCCTATGCCCCCGGCAGCGGAAAAGCGCTGATAAGAGTAACGACCGGATCGGATCCGAAATCGGTTACGATTTCTTTTTCGGACAGCGGCAAACCTTTTGACCCGACGGCGAAAGCCGATCCCGATATAACCCTTTCCGCCGAGGAACGGGATATTGGCGGTTTGGGAATATTCATGACCAAAAAAATAATGGACAGCGTGAACTACGAATACATCGACGGCAAAAACGTACTTACGATGAAAAAGTTACTGTAAAAAGGAGCTTCGGCAGGTGGAACTCGGCAAGCAGGCGCTTGAGCGCGGAAAAGATTTCATCGTCGGCAGATGGAAGGCCGATTACGTCGTCAATTTTTTCTCGGACGATCTTAAACATATCCCGGCGGCGGAATTCAAAAGCGACGGCGGGACCGATATGACCGCACTTTGCTTTGAGTTCGGCGCCGACCACGGAGTGACGGTTTACGCGCCATCCTTTACCTCCCCGAAGAAAGGCGTATGGAGCCAGACGGATTATACCGAATACGCCTGGGATTTCGAAGTGCTTGAAGGCTTGCCGGAGAGCGGATTTCTCGACAACGCAAAAAAGCTGACGGTTTATGAAGGCGACCTGGTTTTCAGTCTCGGCTTCCTTACCGTCGCATTAAAAAAACAGGTATGATACAGGAGGATGAAAAAATGATCGAAGGAATTTACGAAATAGCAAAAACCCTGTACGCCATCGACGGCAAATCCGGGCTTTACGACGCGGAAGCCGTAATAAACGATCACAAAAGGCAGTTCGAATCCGGCGAGATCAATGCCGACGAACTGGAAGAAGAACTCCGTCTGTTCACAACGCGCATTGAGTTCACCCCGGACGGCGAAGTGATATCGCGCATGAAGATCCCCGATGGCGTTACCGAGGAAGAGATCCGCGAGGCGGTCGAAGCCGGCGAGATAGGCGAAGTTAAGGACGGATACTTCGAGGTGGAACACTCGGTGTGGAAGATGATCGACGGAGTCCCCTGCTACGATTCGAAGAACTTCGGCGAGGAAGGCGAAGCCGACGGTCCCACCTGGAAAGAACTTGTTTCCGACAGCGAAGGATTGATCGATTACGCTCTCGGAGTTATGAAGCTGAGAAAGATCGGATAGAATTACAGACGGGAAAATATATTTTGGAGGAGACAAATGAAGAACAGGGTTTTTGCAGCATTCTTGGCTTTATTGCTGTTGTTTCTCGCGTTTCCGGCTGTTGAAATGCCGGCTTCGGCGGCGGAAAACATAAAAGTCAAAACCGCGGAGGAACTGCGTCAGGCTCTTATGAAAGACGGCGACGTGGATATAACGCTTACCGCGGACATAAAGGAATATAAGCTCCCGAGCGATTTCAAATGGGCTTATTACGACGAGTCGACCGATTTTTACTTTTGGGCGAACCTCGGAAAGGGGCGCAAAACGCTCGGTCTGAACGGCCACGTCGTTAATATCGACGACGATTTCGTCACTACGGCGAGATACGTCAACGAGACCAAATATAACGTCGAGACCGGCAAATATTACGAGGCTTTGTCGCTTATTTCGGATAATTTTATTCAGAACGCCGCAATGATAAGAGTCTCCGGCGGTTCCACGCTTATAATCAACGGTTACGGCGGCGGGTTTACAATGACGGCTCAGATCCCCGCGCGCGAACAGATGCGTGACAACAGAATCGTAATGCAGCGCGACGTGTTCCGCGTTGACGGCGGCACGCTTACGGTGCAGGGCGGTACTTACCAGGCGGGCAGAAAGAAAGAGATGTACGTCAGCCGCTCGCAGAAGCTGGATTCGAGTTGGCGGACCGAATGGAGCTCCGACGAAATCGGAGACGGCGGAATCGTACAGTATTACTACGGCTACGGCGAATATGCGATAAACGGCGTTGCGCTTAAAATCTACGGCGGCAGCGCGACGGTAAACGGCGGCAGGTTTATCTGCCACGGATACAGCTATATTAAATCCAACAACAAAGTTTACCGCAACTCGACTTTGATGGTTTACGGCGGCAAACTCACCGTTCACGATATAAACGTCACCGCGTATTGCGGCGCGGACGCGTTTTTCATAAGCAGCATCGGCATCGCTTTGATATACGCCGGCGAGTTCAACACCAAAGCTCCCGACAGATTCCTTTGGCCGATCAGAGACGCCGACAGATACGAAGCTGCTGAAAGCCGTATGAAGTCAGTCGACGTTAAACCCGGCAGCGTTAAACTTGACGGCGCCGATCTGCGCGAGAATTCGGAATTTGCGGAATCGGGCAACCGGTCCACCGTCAGCCCCAAACTTTCGGGCGTGACCGGAGGAGTTCTTAAGTGGACCGACGGCACCGAATCCGAAGGCGCTTACACCGTGGGTTCGAGCGAATATATCGTATTCGAACCCGCCGAGACTTACTTCCCCGAAAATACCGTTATCGGCGGACAAAAGGTCGAATATTATTACTCGGTCATGGTTCAGAAGACCGACGGGAAATGGGTATCCGCGAACGAAAATTCGTGGGTCAAGAGCGACACACCCGCCGATCTCGCCAAGCTCAACGACAACTGGGCGGACGGCAGAAGATACAGCGTCGGAGTTAAAACCGTCGAATATTGGCATTCCGATTCCCACACCTATGAAATCACCACCCGCACGGCGAAAAGGCTTTATTTCACGGCTGACAACAACAAAGTGATAACAAAAGTCACTATCGACGGTTTTTCGCAGGAACCCAAGACGGTCGGGCCGAAAACGCTCACAAGCAAAACGACGGGCGTGGCGTCGGTTTCGTCGCTCTGGTACGAGAACGGAAAAGCCTATAACAGCAACATAAGCGTAACCGCCGGTACTTATCAGGCGTGCGTCACCGTTACAGCCGCCGACGGATATGTGTTCACAAACGATACGGCGGTCAGCATTTACGGTTTGAACTGCAAGATCAATTACATTAGCACCGACGGCAAAACCATACAGGTCGATTCGCCGGTGATCAACAAGCCTTGCGACCACTCCAAAAGCCGTTCCGATTGGCAATACGATTCGGAATCGCATTATAAATACTGCTCGGTCTGCGGAGCTTTGGAGAAAACCGAACCGCATAAATATGCGAACGGCGAATCCCACGGGACCGAAACGGTTTACAGCTGCACCGTCTGCGATTACGAAAAGACGGTAAACAACGGCAGAGAAGCCATAAACGCCCTGCTGCTTGATATGCCCGCGCTGAAAGTCGGCGAAACGCTTACGGTTCCGGTATTCGCGCAGGATTTCAAGAACAAAGCCGTTATGAATTCTTATCAATGGTACAAAGGCAGAGGAACGACCGAAAAAGTCGCCGCTGGAACGGTGCTTGAAGAAGGCTGGTACACGCTTGAGGTATCCGCCGGCGCAAGAAACGGCTATTACTTCAAGAGCAACGCGTTCATCACGCACGCCCATGGCACAAAAGCCGGCGCCACCGTGAAAGATACCCTCCTCGTCGGCACGGTTTACGTTTATTGCAGCGAGGAAGCGACCGCGCTCATCACCGTTCCCGCCCTTACTCCCGACAGAAATTTCGGTCAGATCATACGCGGCACCACGGTATCGAGGTCGGGCGACACAAGAATCAACG
>CAMZED010000044.1 GCA_947305675.1 uncultured Clostridia bacterium
GTTTATATACGCACGCGCGACAGCGCTTCGGGCAAGACCGGAAGGATGCCGGACTGTATAGGCATGAGCGTTGCGGAAGCGCGCAAATACGCCGAAACCTACGCTTTGTATAAAGTGAGCGTGACGGAGATCGAAACCGACGAAGGCGACAACACCGTTATTGATCAGAGCATTGCCGCCGGAACGGTGAGCGAGGCCGGAAGCGAAGTAATACTGACCGTTGCGATACCGCGCGTTTCGGTGGTTATGCCGGATATTGTCGGATATACATATGATGAAGCGCTTGAGCTGATGCCTGATTTTGCTCCGCTCGCAAGAGAAAACGGGTTGAGAATATATCTTACCATCGACGAAGAGCATTATAACGAAATTATCACTATGGGAGAGGAAGATACCGATATCTATACCGTCGCAAGCGGAATGCTTGAATTCGGTGCGATGCGAGTCACCTCCGAAGACGATGACGGCAGCGGGATAATCGTTTATCAGAGCCGCAAACCCGGCATCCTTGTCACCGAAGAAACTTCCTGTCACCTTATTATCGTTTTGTTTACAAACGAAAGCGAAGCGTCCGACATTCCGGGCGGCGACGAACCGATCGAAATAACGGAGACGGTGAATGAATAATCCGAACGAAGGTCTTGTGCTTTCGATAAAGCGCGGGATCTATGAGGTTGAATCGGCAAACGGAATTACAAAATGCCGCGCCGCGACCGGCATAAGAAAAAAAGAAGGCCGCATCCTTGCCGGCGACAGAGTTGTTTTTTCGGAGAACGGGATCGACGGAGGGTTTATAACAAATATTCGCAAACGCCGCAACAGCCTGGTACGTCCTCCGGTCGCCAATATCGATCTGCTCGCAATAGCCGTCGCGGTAAAAGATCCCGAACCTTTCCTTTATAACACCGATCTTTTATCGGTCATCGCCGAAAAAAACGAGATAGAAACCGTTCTGCTGATAACAAAATGCGATCTGGGCGATCCGGAAGCGATAGAAAACGAATATCGTAATACGGGGATAAAAACCGTTCGCACGAGTTTTGCGACCGGCGAAGGGATCGAATCCGCCCGCGAGGCGCTTAAAGGCAAAGTAAGCGTTTTGTGCGGCGCTTCCGGCGTGGGAAAGTCTTCACTGCTCAACGCGATGTATCATCACCTCAACGCCGAGACAGGCGAACTTTCCGGCAGGATCGCACGCGGCAGGAACACAACGCGCGTCACCGAACTTTTTCCTTTGAGCGGCGGAACTTATCTTGCCGACACGCCCGGTTTTACAGCCATAGATACCGAACTTTACTGCGAGATCGACCATAAAGAGCTTTACACACTGTTCCCGGAGTTTTCCGATCTTGCAGGCAAATGCCGTTATTCGGATTGCACTCACACAAAAGAAAAGGAATGCGCCGTTGCTCGCGCCGCGGAAGAAGGATTTATTTCGCGTTCGCGTTATTCAAGTTACAAAAAGCTTTTTAACGAACTTAAAAGTATAAACAGATATAAATAAACGGAGGATTAAAAATGTTTATCGGATTTTATTCGATCGCAAACGCGGTCACACTGTTCGGGTTGATCTCGGCGGTGACATCCTGTTTTCTCGCCGCGAACGGAAATGTGAAATTTGCGGTTCTTATGCTGTTCATGGCGTGTATCTGCGATCTGTTCGACGGAAGGATCGCACGGGCAAAAAAGGACCGTACAGATCACCAGAAGTTTTACGGCATTCAGCTTGACAGCCTTTGCGATCTTATCAGTTTCGGCGTGGCGCCCTGCTACGTTCTGTTCAGTATGGGGTTCAACGGCGTTATCGACGTTATCCTTTACCTGCTCTTTATTGCCTGCGGCGCTATAAGACTTGCTTATTTCAACACGCTTGCAAACGATAATATCGGTAAACAAATGAAGTTTTATAAAGGTATTCCGATACCCGTGTCGGTATTCTTTACCACGCTGTGCGTGCTTCTTACGACGTTTATCCCCGCCGGGGTCAGCGTCTGGATAACCAGGCTGATCGTACTTGCTCTCGGATTGGGGTTTGTTTTGAACATAAGCATCAAAAAACCTCCGTTGAAAACAATGATGGTGATCTTCGGCGGAAACGTAGTTATGCTGATAGTTCTCTTTATCGTCGGCGACGTAATGGCTGCCTGATATTTGTTTTTCCGCGGAAATAATTTAAAGGAGTTATAAAAGTGAACGGTTACGCAAACGAACGGGTCGGCGCGCTTGTCGGACTATTGCAAAGCAGATTCTTTCTTATACTCTCCTTGGCGGTCACCACCGAGTGCATCTTTTCGGTTTACGGATATTCGACTTCGCTTATCAGCCTGGCGTTCGCGGTATTTCCCGTCCTTGCCGCGGTCGGCGTATGGACTTTGCGCAAATCGGCGTTCAGCGGCGCATTCAAAGGTTATTCGTTCACGTTTCTTAAACTGAAAGCGGTCGTCCAGGCTGTCGGATACATATTTTTCATATTTGCGATCGTTATTGCCGCGATCCTTACAAAAAGGCTCATTTCCGACGTTAATACCATACTCGCAAGCATTGCCGACGGCAGTTACGATCAAACCGTAAAAACGCTTGAGGCGGGCGAGATCTATGCTGTTATCGTCGACAGGATCGGTATTGACAGGATAAGTAGTTTCGATCTTGCCGGACTGACAAAGACGGTATCGGATTACGGGCTTGTGATCGTATATACAGCCGAAGCGGTCGCCGCGGCGTTTTTCGCGCTGCTTACCGTCTGCGCGCTGAAAGTCTCGGGGATCGTTACCAAGCTCCGCAACACTATAATGTTCGGATACGACGAAAGGATAAATACCTCGTTTGTCTGCGCCGTGCTTTATATTTTCGCGGGGATGAACATAATCGTTCTTCTCACGCGGCTGGTCACGGCGATCGGCGGCGGTGCCGCGGAGTCCTTCGGCGCTTCTGATGTGATTACGGTTTTATCCGATATCGTCGGAGCCGCGACGATGATACTTTCGGCGCTGTTTTTCGGAAAAGTAAGGCAGATCATGGATTGACAGATCTAAAAACGCCGCAAAAAACGGCGGTTATCCGGCGTGTTCTAAATGACGGTTTCAAAAGTGAACGGTGTGATCCGCAAGGGTTACACCGTTTTTCATTTATTTGTAAAGGACGTTATGTCAACCTTACGGCGCAACGTTACGAGTCTTTATTTGCGTTAAACTCCGAATTTTGAGGCAAAAACACAAGTGCCTTCACCATACGTAAAGCAAGACCGGCGGGAAACCGTCGGTCTTGCTTGCTTTATGTAAAAGTGCGTGCAGTGATACTTAAAATTTTTTGTCGATCTTAATTCTTAAGCATTTCATCCAGCGCGAACATAACGCCTATCTTGCCCGCCTCGTAAGTAAGTCCGCCCTGCATATATACCAGGTAAGGTTCACGAAGGGGTGCGTCGGCGGAAAGCTCGATGGAACTGCCCTGGGTGAAAGCGCCGGCCGCCATAACGACTTCGTCGTTATAGCCGGGCATTGCCCATCCCTCGGGCACCACGTAGCTGTCTACAGGTGAGCCTTTTTGTATCCCTTTGCAGAATTTAAGCACGTTTTCGGCGTTGTGCAGCCGGATCGTCTGGATGATATCCGACCGGCGTTCAAACGCGGACGGAAAACATTCGAACCCGTAACGTTCGAAGAGAGCCGCGGCAAAGTGCGCGGTTTTTATTGCCTGTGCGGTAACGTGCGGAGCGAACATCAACCCTTTAAGCATCGGTTTAGTCGCTCCCATTGAAGCTCCGGCTTCGAGCCCGATCCCGGGAACCGTAAGCCGGTAGGAAGCAAGTTCGACAGCGCGTGAAGAGCCAACGATATATCCGCCTGTCTCGGCGATGCCGCCGCCGGCGTTCTTTATTAACGAACCGACAAGCAGATCGCCTTTCGGCTCGGAGGATTCGCAAAACTCGCCGTAACAGTTATCGACGATAAGCAAAACCCCGGGATAGCCGTGAACCAGTTCATAAAGCGAATCGATTTCGGCGACGGTAAGAGTACGACGGTCGTCATATCCTTTTGATCTCTGAACAAAAACCGCTTTTACGGTTTTGTCGGTTTCAAGAGCAAGGCGCACCGCGGGAAGATCGAGCCGGCTTTCGGCGTTAAGTTTTATCTCGCGGTAGTTTATGCCGTAGTCTTTCAAAGATCCGTCCCCTTCGCCGTTGATCCCGATGACCGAATCGAGCGTATCGTAGGGTTTTCCGCTTACCGAAAGAAGAGTGTCGCCGGGGCGAAGCACGCCGTAAAGCGCGATCGACAGCGCGTGTGTGCCGGAGATTATCTGCGATCTTGCAAAGCCGGACTCCTTGCCCATCACCGCGGCAAAAGCCGAATCACAAAGATCGCGTCCGTCGTCGTTGTATCCGTAGCCGCTTGTCGGGTTGAAATGCCTTTCGGACAGGCGAAGCTCGCGGAAGACATCGAGCACGCGCGAAGTATTCACGAACGCGGTCGCGTCTATCTGCTCGAATATATCTTTAAGACCGTTTTCGCATTCGGCGGCAACTTTTAAAAGCTTTTCGTCAAACATATCAGCACTTCCGTTCCGCGTTTATCAGGCGCCCTGCTCGATAAAAGCGATAAGCAGGTCGGCGCAGGCTTTTACGTCGCGCAGGTCGACGGTTTCGACGGGCGAATGGACGTAGCGGGTCGGGATCGAAATACATCCCGCGCAGGACCCGGACCCCGCCAACTGCATTTGCGAAGTATCCGTTCCGCCGTAAGGAAGGATCTCGTACTGGTACTTTATACCGTTGGATTCGGCAAGGTCTTTGAGCCTTTCGACGAGTATCGGCGAACAGACTACGGAATTGTCTTTTATCTTTATCGCGGCGCCTTCGCCGAGTTTTACCGTTAATTTATCGGGGTTTCCGGTATAAACCGCGGAAGTCACGTCCAAAGCGATCGAATAATCCGGCGCGACTGAAAACGAAGCGGGTTTGGATCCGCGGCAGCCGACTTCTTCCTGGACGGTAAAGACAAAATACGTATCGTAAGCCGGGGTTTTTGCGTTAATGCAGGCGTAGGCGTTCACAGCGCAGCCGATCTTATCGTCGAACGCTTTGGAGGCGTATCTGTTCGCCGAAAGTTTTACAAACGACGGCGCGCAGGCGGCAAGTTCGCCGACGTGAACCCTGCGTTTTGCTTTTGAAGCGCTTTCGGCACCGATATCGACGAAGAGTTTTTTGTTCGATATATCCGCGTTTGAAGTTCCGTCCTCGATAACAAGCACGCCTTTTGTTCCCCCCGCGAAAACTACCGGGGTGAAAGAAGAAGCGACCGGATCGACACCGCCGATATTCGAAACCCTTATCATTCCGTTATCCTCGACAGCAGTGACGATAAAGCCGATCTCATCCATATGCGAAGCGGTCATAAGTTTTTTTGTGCTGTCGGCACCTTTGCGGAATACGATCAGGTTGCCTACCGGGTCGCGCGTGACCGAATCGGCATACGGCGCAACATAAGATTCGATCAGACCGGCAAAATCATTCTCGCCGCTCGAGACCGAAAAAGATTTCATAAAACTCTTTATAAGATCAATCATTGTCAAAACTCCTTTCGTTTATAAGAAAAGCAAGCCTGCGGACCGATTCGATATCGTCGAAGTGAAGCACGTCGCCGGCGGTGTGGATATAGCGCGAAGGGGCGCTGATCGCCAGCACGCGGGCGCCGGAAGCTCCGGTCTGATAATTGCGCGCCTCGTTTCCTCCGGCGACGACGTTTTTGAACTGCCATTTTATCCCGTTCGCGTCGGCAACAGAGGTTGCAAGCGAGACAAGACCTTTATCGTAAATTGTGCCGCCGTCGATAAAAGATATCACCGCTCCCCCGCCGACGCTGCAGGCGCACAGATTTTTGCTTACGCCGGGAACGTCGCCCGCGGTGGTCGCTTCAAGTGCGATCACGATATCCGGGCGGAGCGAATAAACGACTTCCGCGGCGCCGTCGCATCCGATTTCTTCGCAGGTGTTGAAAGCGAAATAAGTATCGAATTCGAGGTCGCTGTTGACCATCTCCGCCATTACGGCGCATCCGAGACGGTCGTCAAGCGCTTTTGAACGGACTAATCCCTCGCCGAACGGTTGGAAATCCGGTTCAAACGTGGCGCAATCACCTACTTTAATGTATTTAAGCGCTTCTTCACGCGTGTTCGCTCCGATATCTATGTTCATTTCCTCCAGCGGTTCGCATTTTCCTCGCTCTTCAGGGGTCTGCATATGTATCGCTTTGGATGCGATTATTCCGCGAAGTCCGCTTTTGCAGAACTTGACACGTCTGCCGGAGACGACTCTGCGATCGATCCCGCCGAGCGATCCGAACCAGATCATCCCGTTTTCGTCGATATGCTTTACCATAAACCCGACTTCGTCCATATGCGCCGAAAACAGCACCTTTTTGTTTCTTTTCTTCCTGCCCTTTTTAAATACGAGCAGATTGCCCATCGCGTCGACCGACCAGTCGCACCCGGAACCTTTTATGTCCTCGAGGATAGCGTCGCGTATTTCGTCTTCCATTCCGGAAGGGCCGAGAATATTGCAATATTTTTCCAAGAGTTCTTTCATAATAAAACCTCCCCGCTTTCGACTTTTATCAACGCGGCGAACAGTTTCGAAGCCTCAAACGCGTCGGAAAGATCGACGACTTCGCTCATCGTGTGCATATTTTTAAGCGGGACCGAAATCTGAACGACGGGTATGCCGCCTTTGGTGACAGTTATATCGCCGGCATTTGTCCCGGTCCTTCCGGGAGAAGCGGAAAGCTGATATTTTATGCCTTCCCTCTCGGCGGTTTGAACCGCCTTATCGGTGAACCTGCGCGAAGTTTTGGGCGAATAGCAGATCACTGCTCCGCCGCCGGCGCGGACTCCTTCGCGCCATTTAGGCGCTCCGGGAACAAACGCCTGGGTGACGTCGCTTACAACTGCTTTATACGGTGCAAGCCTGAACGCCGTGGTCGTCGCTCCTTTATGGCCGGTCGTCTCTTCAAGTCCGCTGAACTGAAACGCGATATCTATATTCAGCTCGTTTTTGTCAAGCATAAGCAAGGCGCGAAGGAAAGCCGCGCCGCAAAGACGGTCGTCGAAGCCCGAACCGACGATCATATTCCCCAAAAGGCGTTCGGTATCGGGCGGAAAGCCGGCGGGCGTGCCGACGCTTACGATCTCTTTTAACGAATCGGCGGAATAACCGGTATCGATAAACATATCGCTGACCTCGGCTTTTTTCTCGCTTTCGCCTTTTTCCTGCAAATGCGGAGGCTTCGAGCCGAAAATGCAGCTTATCGTCTTTTTTCCGTAAACGTTTACCTTTGCGGCGGGAAGGATCTTTGGCGCGATCCCGCCGAGCGGCGCCACGCGAAGAAAGCCTCCCTCGCAGATCTCTGTCACGACGAACCCGACCGTATCAAGATGGGCGTCGAGCAGCAGAAGCGGCGCGCCCTTTTTGCCGCAGCGCATTATTGCATATATACTGCCGACGGGAGAAGTGCCGATCTCGTCGAACAGCGAAAGCGAGGAAAGGTATTCCGTCATCCGTTCGAAGGCGAGATGCTCATATCCCGATACGCCGGGGACGGCGGTCAGATTTCCGATAATATCATAAAGTCTGTCCATATATTACTCCTTGTAGGCGTTTACGATCTCCTTGAACACGTTTCCGCGTTCGGCGAAATTTTTGAACATATCAAAGCTTGCGCTCGCGGGGGAAAGCACCACGGTATCGCCGCTTTTTGCTTTTGCGCGCGCGGCGTCAACGGCGTTTTCAAAGCCTTCGACAATAACGTAATCGGTGAATCCCGCGCTTTCCAGCGCAGAGGCGATCCTGTTTGCGGTAGCACCGCAGAGAACGGCGAACTTTACTTTTTTCTTGAAAAGCTCGCCAAGCGGATCGTACGGAATGTGTTTATCGTAGCCTCCGGCGATAACGATAACGCGCCCGGCGAAACTTTCCAGGCAGGCTTTTGTCCGCGACGGGCTGGAATCGATAGACGAATTGTAATACTTTACGCCGCCGAGTTCGCGTACGAATTCGATCCGATGTTCGACTCCGCCGAATTCCGAAGCGACTTTGCGAAGCGCTTCCGGAGGCACAATATCGCAAACCGCGGCGTATGCCTGGCAGTAATTATAGCGGTTGTGTCTGCCGACGATGCGGATATCCGAATCTTTAACCAGCAGCTCGCCGTCTTTTTTTATGCCTTCACCGTCGAAAAAGACGAACCCCGGTTTTTCTCCGGAGATAAACCGCACGCGCGAACGCGCTTGTTTTGCAAACGTTCGGGTGACATCGTTATCGGCGTTAAGGACGAGTATCGAGCCGGGTTTTTGAAAACGGAATATGTTTGCCTTTGCGGCGATGTATTCATCCATTCCCCTGTGCCAATCGAGATGATTTGGCGCGACGTTGGTGACAACCGCGATATCCGGGCTTATATCCAGCTTCATAAGCTGAAAAGAAGAAATCTCGACAACGGCGAAATCGTCGGCTGTGATCGAATCGAGTTCGGCAAAAAGGTTTACGCCGATATTCCCGCCGAGGAAAACCCGCTTTCCAGCCGCTTCGAGCAGTTTTGCGATGAGTGTGGTCGTAGTGGTCTTGCCGTCGCTGCCCGTAACGCCGATCTTTATGCAGGGACAAAGGCGGAAAAATTCCTCCATTTCGCTGGTGACGACCGTTCCGGCGCGTTTTGCCTCGGTTATCTGCGGGATATCCGGCCGCACCGCCGGCGAAAGGAACAGAAGCGATTCTTTTATATCTTCAAGGTAATCGTCTCCGCAGATAAACCTTACGCCTTTGCTTGCAAGCTCGCCGTAAGCGGGCGAAGCCGTAAGATCGTTCTTATCCCGCACGACGCATTTTGCGCCGCCGGAAACAAACAGCCTTATCACCGGAAGGTTGCTTACCCCCATACCGACAAAGCCGACTTCTTTGTTTCTGTAACGCTCTGTATATTCCGAAAGCATCGGTATCACTCCAATTAAAACAAAATGTTTCTCGATTCATTATATAACCCGAAGCGAAAATAATCAAGTTAAATTTGACAAACAAAAAATTATATGGTAATATATTTCAAACCGTTCCGAACGATCGCGCGGCAGCATGGCGAAAGTCCCTGCCGTGAGGAAAGTCCGGGCTCCGAAGAGCAGGATAACAGATAACGTCTGCCGAAGGCGACTTCAGGGCCAGTGCAACAGAAATAGACCGCCTGGTTTACCAGGTAAGGATGGAAAGGCGAGGTAAGAGCTCACCGGCGCGGCGGAGACGTCGCGGCCATGTAAACCCTATCCGGAGCAACACCGTGGTATTGGGAACGTATGCTTGCTCGGCAGTTCCTATGGAGGTGGCAAAGACGTTTGCGGCGACGCAAACGCAAGATAGATGATCGTTCACGACAGAACCCGGCTTACAGGAACGTGTTTTAAAAAGCGCTTTTTGTAAAAGTGCTTTTTATTTTTTTGAAATATTATAAATTCCCGAAATTATGCGGTCTGTATTTACGGCGGTAAGAAAGCAGTGAAGCATAAACGCCTATAAAAAAGAACACGGTTGTTTAACACACATTACAGATGTTATTTATACCGGAAGAAGAATTATTTAAAAATGCTAACTTAAGCAAAACGTTTGGTCGAAAAAGGTTGGCAAATCGATTATTCTACAAATAATACTTGCGCCCGCGTTATCGCGCGGACACATTTTTTATACTTTTACAAAATTGCTTGACACACTGTAAAAATCGGTATATAATACAAGTGTATAGAAATAAGGCAAAAACTGCCGTTTAAGGAGAATATCGTTTGATACTTCAATTGGAACAAGCCCGTTTATCTTTGGGCGATCTTAAAGACGGAATAAAAGATCTCGGCGATTCGATCGGGTTCGAAACATTAAAGACCGAGGTCGAAGAACTTGAATCCAAGACCGGCGAAGCAGGTTTCTGGGACAAGCCGGAAGAATCGCAGCACATACTTAAGCAGTTAAAACATAAAAAAAGCACGCTTGAACATTATATTACCCTGAAGCGCGATTTTGCCGATGTCGAAACTTTGATCGACATTGCTATCGAAGACGACGATGAAAGCGTTGTGGACGAGGTTTTGGCTGATCTTGAAAAAGTAAAAAAAGAATACGAGCGCCAAAAAATAGAAATACTTCTTTCGGGTGAATACGACGGCAGCAACGCCATTATGTCGATCCACCCCGGCGCGGGCGGGACCGAAGCACAGGACTGGGCGCAGATGCTGTTCAGAATGTATCAGCATTACGCCGAGCGCCGCGGATTCAAGTTCAAAGTGCTCGATTATCTCGACGGTGACGAAGCCGGGATAAAAAGCGTTTCCTTCCTTATCGAGGGCGAAAACGCATACGGTTATTTAAAAAGCGAATCCGGCGTTCACAGGCTTGTGCGCGTTTCGCCGTTCGACGCGAGCGGAAGGCGCCATACCTCGTTCGCCAGCGTTGAGGTTCTTCCCGAATTCAACGATGAAATGACTATCGAAATAAACGAAGCCGATCTTAAAATCGACGCTCACCGTTCCAGCGGCGCCGGCGGTCAGCACGTCAACAAGACCGACTCCGCAATACGCATAACTCACATCCCCACCGGGATAGTTGTCGGGTGTCAGACCGAACGCAGTCAGGTTCAGAACCGCGAAACCGCAATGAGGATGCTGAAAAGCAAACTGTTGGAGATAAAAGAGCGCGAACATCTTGAAAAGATCGAAGACATCACCGGTACTAAAATGAACATCGAATGGGGCAGCCAGATAAGATCATACGTGTTTATGCCATATACTTTGGTCAAAGACAACCGCACCGGATGCGAAACCGGCAACATCCAGGCGGTGATGGACGGCGATCTTGACGACTTTATCAACGAATATCTTAAACTCAACTGTAAATAACATATCAAAACGGAGGTAACGTTATGAACTTCAAAAAAATCAGACCGATTCTTGCAGTATCGCTTTGCATTCAATCGCTGACCTTCTTTATACTCGCGCTGATCAACGCCGAGAAGAAGAAAGGTCTCGCCGCCGCTTTTGCGGTTATCGGCGCGGCAGGCGGCGTTGCCGGCGGCACGCTGCTTTATAAAGAGATCAAAGAGCGTAATTGCGACGACGATTTCGATCCCGAAGACTATCTTGACGATTTCGACGACGATTTCGACGATCTTGACGTTTCGGAAGACGACATTCTTTGTTCCTTCGAGGACGAGGAGAGCGCTCCCGATGCTTCCGAAGCAGAGGAAAAAGAAGAACCCGCTGAATAATCGACCTGAATTGACCGCAGAGCCCCTTCCGGGGGCTCTGTTTTTATTATATCACCTCGCCGTGCCGCCGCATAAACTGTTAACAGCGCGGGGATGACTCCGCGCGGAAAGGAACAGTTAAAAAATGGCAACAACCATAACCAACCAGGCGACAATAAGCTATAATTACGGCGAAGTGACCGCCACGGCGACCTCCAACGTGGCGACGACCGTTCTTCAGGGCGCATTGACGATAACAAAAAACTCTGTTTATGAAAACTACGGCACGGACAGTGACCTTGTTTATATGATAAGCGTGACAAACTCGGGCGATACCGCAATAAACGCGCTTAACGTCACTGACGATCTCGGCACCTACACCGTCACCGCCGGAACAACGGCGACTCCCCTCACCTATATCGGCCCCGCACAGCTTTATATCAACGGCGTGTTCAGCGGCAATATCGAAGGGACCGCGGGAAGTTCAAACGTTCAGTTTACGATCCCGACGCTCGGAGCCGGGGCAACAGCGCAGATCCTTTACCGCGTAAAGACCAACGAATTCGCTCCGCTTTCAGCCTCGGGAACCATAACCAACACCGCTTCGACGACGCCCGCCGGCGGCGAAACCGTCACCGCGTCGCTCACCATCGGCGCGTTGTAC
>CAMZED010000045.1 GCA_947305675.1 uncultured Clostridia bacterium
CGTCTTGCCGCCCCTGCATTGTTAAAGCCCTTGGCGGTTTAGACGCAGGCATACCGCGCTTTGCAATCCAAATTAAAACAGTATCACGGCTAACGCCGAGATACTCCATAATCTCTTTAAGTGAATACCATCTTTCAGCTTCGTTTGACATTTAATAATCCTCCGACAAAAAGAAACGATTGTTGGTTTTATTATACTGCTTTTTTGTAATGTGTCAATGGAGCATCGCGGATTATCGTTGATTTATAATGAATAATGATATTCTTTGGACTGAACAGAAAGCGCATCACGTCCCTTTTGCGTTGACTGCGTCTGTCGGGTCAGAGCATCATTCAACTATCCGTTGCAAAAAACAACCAAATATAAACAACGCGGTTGTTGCATTTGCATTTTCTTTAAGCTATTATATAGCCGGAACAAGCGCTTGTTACTTTAATTCTCAGGAGGAAACCATGAATATTAAATTGAGCGAGCAGCTAAAAAAGCTCCGCAAGGAAAGAGGCAATACGCAGGAGGAGCTGGCGAACCATCTCGGCATTTCCACCCAGGCGGTCTCCAAATGGGAGCGCGAAGAAGGATACCCGGATATAACGCTGCTGCCGGCGATCGCATCCTTTTACAACGTCAGCGTGGACGATCTGCTTGGCGTGGGTGAAATAGATAAAGAGAAAAAGCTGCTTGCGTACCGCGATAAAAACGCTGAACTGTTCCGCGACGGAAAAAGTGCTGAACGCGTGGAGTTGTGGCGAGAAGCCCTGCATGAGTTCCCGAACGATCTGTCAGTCGTTTACGATCTGATGTACTCATTGTCCGCAGCGGATCGAAACGCAAACGCCGACGAAATCATCTCGTACGGAGATAGGATCCTGAACGAATCCACCGATCAATCTTTACGCAGCGGCGCGATCCAGTGCCTGTGCTTTACCTACTACTATGCCAAAAAGGACGCGGAGTCGGCAAAGAAATACGCAAAAATGGCGGGAGACTCGGTGGTAACGGTCGACGCATTGATGCCGCGCATCCTTGAAGGAGAGGAAGCGGTCTTGTATTGTCAGAGGAACGTTATGGATCTTTTCGATAACGTTCATTTGAACGTGCGCATCATGTGTCATAAAGGCGGCTATTCGCCGGAGGAGAATATCAAGGCGCGCGAATTTATCATTCAATGTTTTGATCTGCTTTATCCGGACGGTAATTGCGGGTTTTATCACTGCCGGTATTCGGAGATATATAAAGAAATGGCGGAGAGCTATCTGAAGCTGGGCGACGAGTCGAAGATGTTCGACTGCCTCAACAAAGCCGCAGAGCACGCGGTAAAATTTGATACTATGAAAGCCGACGGTAGATACACTTCCTTCATCGTTAATAAGATAGAATTTTCTTCCATACAGCCAGTCAAGGATTTTACGGAGAATGATTCGGGCTTGCTTCTGAGATTCCTGCAAGGCGAGAAGTTCAAACAGTTTGAAACAGATCCCCGCATGGCGAAGCTTGTTGAAAAACTGACGCCTGTTGCACGTTTTAATTGATGCAAACCTTGACTTTTGATGATACGACATCATTGATCAATTCGCACCAAACACGTAAACAAACCGTGAGGGACACCTGCTATATGGCAAGTGTCCCTCGGGCGTGCGCAGCTTCGCCTCATCAGGGCGAAGCCTGTCTTTATTTTCTGTTATAATTCCGTTCCACGCTGCAAAAAACAATTGATTTATGCGAAAATTTGTGCTATTATGCGGTATAAATCCATGTTTATGCTTTCGGGGGTGTTTTTTGTGGCGATAAAGATAATTCTTCTGCTTGTGTTTTTCGGCGTGATGATCGGCGTGGGGATCTATTGCCGCCGCCACGCTACCGACGTGAACGGCTTTGTGCTGGGCGGAAGGAGCGTCGGGCCGTGGCTGAGCGCGTTCGCCTACGGCACCTCTTATTTTTCGGCGGTAATATTTATCGGTTACGCCGGACAGTTCGGATGGAAATACGGCATCGCCTCGACCTGGATAGGGATCGGCAACGCGCTGATCGGATCGCTGCTCGCCTGGGTGGTGCTGGGCAGAAGAACGAGGGTGATGACTCAGCACCTCGGATCGTCTACAATGCCGGAGTTCTTCGGAGCGCGTTTCGGGTCGAATGCGCTTAAGATCGGCGCTTCGGCGATAACCTTTGTGTTCCTCATCCCCTACACCGCCTCGCTTTATAACGGGCTTTCAAGGTTGTTCGAGATGGCTTTCGGGATCGATTATGTCTGGTGCATTGTCGTAATGTCGGTACTGACCGGGATCTATGTCATCGCCGGCGGATATATGGCTACGGCGATCAACGATTTCATACAGGGGCTGATAATGCTCGGCGGGATAATTGCCGTGATCGCCGCGGTTTTGAACAGTCACGGCGGGTTCATCAGCGCGCTGAACGGAATGGCGGCGGTGACCGATCCCGCGGTTTCGGAGGCGCCGGGGGCTTTCAACTCGTTCTTCGGGCCGGATCCGCTTAACCTGCTGGGGGTAGTTATCCTGACCTCGCTCGGGACCTGGGGCCTGCCGCAGATGGTGCAGAAATTCTATGCGATAAAAAGCGAGGACTCGATCAAAAAAGGCACAGTGATCTCGACTGTATTTGCTCTGGTCGTCGCCGGCGGATGCTATTTTCTCGGCGGGTTCGGAAGGCTGGCGGATATCGCCACGGTGACCGACGCTTCGGGCGCGGCGGTTCCCGCCGAAGGCTACGACGCGATACTTCCCGGAATGCTTTCGGCTTTGCCGGATATTCTTATCGCCGTGGTGGTGATTTTGGTGCTTTCCGCCTCGATGTCGACTCTTTCTTCGCTGGTGCTCGCTTCGGCTTCGACACTTACCATAGATTTTCTTAAAGGCAATATCATAAAAAAGATGGATGAAAAGCGCCAGCTGTTTATCATTCGTGTGTTCGTGGTCGTATTCATTGCGATCTCGGCGGTGATCGCCGTTTTCCAGGTAAAAAGCGACAACGAAGCCGTAAAATACATCGCGCAGCTCATGGGCGTTTCGTGGGGAGCGCTGGCGGGCGCCTTCCTTGCGCCGTTCCTTTACGGGCTTTACTGGAAAAAGACCACAAAAGCCGCCTGCTGGGTAAGTTTTATCTTCGGAGCGGGAATAATGACGGCGAATATGCTGTTCCGCCAATACTTCCCCGCACTGCTTCAATCGCCGATCAACTGCGGCGCGTTTGCGATGATTGCCGGGATGGTCATAGTGCCGATAGTGAGCCTGTTCACAAAAAAGCCCGAAAAATCGACCGTCGACGGGATGTTCGCCTGCTACGACAAAAAAGTCGAGGTGCCTCAAAAGCTCTCGCTTCCGAAATAAAAATGTTCTCCGCCCGGTGTTTTTTAAAAAACATCGGGCTCTTTTTTTAAAAAGCAGCGGCAATAATTGTAAACTTTTTAATTTTTAACGCCGTTTCCCCTTTACATAATCAGTTTTTGGATGTATAATAGTTCGAATACCGATATAGATCGCGGCGAAAGGTCCGGAACAACTCGATGCTGTGAGCTTGGTTAACATATAGATAGCAAAAGCCTTTTATTCTTACAAGTCCGGGATCGGCTTGCCCGCCCGCGGCGCAGATGCTTTATCGGGATATAATAAATTATTGGAGGCAACTATGAACCCGATCCTTGCCGCCGGTATAGGCGCCGGCATTGCCGCCGTCCTGTTTTTCTTCATCGGATTTTTTGTTAGAAAACTCACAGCCGAAAAGAAGATCGAATCGGCTGAATCCGAAGCGAAAAGAATTATCGAGGATGCACAAAAAGCCGCCGAGACCGCAAAGAAAGAAAAGCTGGTCGAAGCAAAAGAAGAAGCTCTTAAGATCAAAAACGAGACCGAAAGAGAACTGAAAGAACGCCGCAACGATCTGCAAAGGCTGGAACGCCGCACAATGCAGAAGGAGGAAAACCTCGACAGGAAATATGAAAACCTGGAGAAAAAAGAAGAGGTCCTGAACGGCAAAATCAAAGAAAACGAAGCGCTTAAACTTCAAGCCGAAGAACTGATCGAAAAACAAAGCGAAATGCTTCAGACCATCTCCGGTATGACCGCCGAGGACGCGAAAGCCCTGCTTATGGAACGCGTCGAGGCGGAAGCCCGTCACGATATGGCTATGAAACTGCTCGATGTCGAGCAGGAATACAAAGACAAAGCCGAGGACGAGGCGAAGAACATCATTGCGCTGGCGATCCAGCGCTGCGCCGCCGACAGCGTGGCGGAAGCCACCGTTTCGGTAGTCGATCTGCCCAACGACGAAATGAAGGGCAGAATTATCGGCCGCGAAGGCCGCAACATCCGTGCGATAGAAACTTTGACCGGCGTCGATCTTATAATCGACGACACCCCTGAAGCGATCGCGATATCGACGTTCGATCCGGTCCGCAGAGAAGTCGCAAGGCTTACGCTTGAAAAACTTATCTCCGACGGACGCATCCACCCGTCCAGAATCGAAGAAACCGTTGAAAAGAGCCGCAAAGAAGTCGAAGCCGTTATTAAAAAAGAGGGCGAACAAGCCACCTACGAGACCGGCGTGCACGGGCTTAATCCCGAGCTGGTCAAGCTGCTCGGCAGGCTCAGATACCGCACAAGTTACGGTCAGAACGTGCTTAAACACTCGGTCGAAGTCGCTCATATCGCCGGCATGATCGCCGCCGAACTCGGCGCCGACGTGAACCAGGCAAAGCGCGCCGGACTCCTGCACGATATCGGCAAAGCCATGACGCACGAAGTGGACGGTTCGCACGTACAGATCGGCGTGGACATTGCGCGTAAATACAAAGAAAGCAAAGAGATCGTACACGCCATCGAAGCCCACCACGGCGACGTTGAACCTCATACGCTCGTCGCCATGATAGTTCAGGCAGCCGACGCCGTTTCGGCGGCAAGGCCGGGCGCAAGGCGCGAAAATCTTGAAACTTATATCAAACGTCTGCAAAAACTGGAAGAGATCGCCAACTCGTTCAAAGGGATCGAAAAATCGTTTGCCATTCAGGCGGGCCGCGAGGTTCGCATTATGGTCAAGCCCGACGAGGTCAACGACGACGAGATGGTATTCCTCGCCCGCGATATAGCCCACAGGATCGAATCCGAGCTTGAATATCCGGGGCAGATAAAAGTCAACGTCATCCGCGAGATGCGCCAGGTCGATTACGCGAAGTAATTCCGGCGCACCGCTTAACGGGAAGGGTTGAATTTATGTTGAACATTCTCGCCGTGGGCGACGTTTTCGGCGAACCGGGATGCGAGTTCGTAAGAAAATATCTGCGGCGCATAAAAAACATCGAAAAAGCCGACCTTGTGATCGTCAACGCCGAGAACGCCACGACCGGCAGCGGGACCGACCCGCTCGAGGCTTCACTGCTGTTCACTTCCGGCGCCGACGTGCTTACCGGCGGCAACCACAGCTTTCGCAGATATACCGCGTTTGAACTTATGGATTCCTCCGAAACGGTATTGCGCCCGCTTAACTTCCCCCCTGACGCGCCCGGAAAGGGCTGGTGTATCGTTACGGTCAGGACCGGAATAAGGGTTCTGGTCATATCGGTTTGCGGTCAGGTCTTTATGGACCAGTTCGATTCGCCTTTTACGGCGGTCGACCGGCTGTTAAAAGAACTTGACGGCAGATACGACATAGCCGTTTGCGATTTCCACGCCGAGGCGACGAGCGAAAAGCAGGTGTTCGCCCACTGTTTTGACGGACGCATAAACATAATTTACGGCACCCACACCCACGTCGCCACCGCCGACGAAAGGCTTACTGAACGCGGCGGCGCCTATATAAGCGATATCGGGATGTGCGGCGGCGAAGATTCGGTGATCGGACTTACCTATGAATCGGTCGTCGAAAGATATCTTTTGAACATTCGCCGCAAAGGAATTGCCGACCGTCGCAACGTAGCCCTGCACGGCGCACTGTTCACCGTTGACGAAAGCAGCCGCTGCGTCACCGCGGTGAAAAGGATAAAATATACCGAGCAGGATTTTTCAGCAAAGAATCCCCTTTAATAAACAACAGAAAGGACCCCCGAAAATGAACTTTTCAGCATTATTGTTTGCCGAAGGCGAAGCCGCGTCCACCGCGGCGAATCCCGCCTCGCTTCTTACGCTTATCATCCCCTTGGCTTTGCTCGGCGTGGTATTCTATTTCTTTATCTACCGCCCCCAGAAGAAGCAGGAACGCGAAACGACCGAAATGCGCAACTCCGTCGAAGTCGGCGACATCATCGCCACCGCCGGCGGTATAGTCGGTATGGTCATCAAGATAAAAGAGGATATGATACTTATTGAGACCGGCGGCGACCGCACCAAGATCCAGCTTCAGAAGTGGGCTATACACTCGGTCCTTGAGAAGGCGGACGGCTCTTCTCCCGAAACCGACGTTTCAGACAAAAAAGCCGACAAAAAAACCGACAAAAAATAATACAGGACGAATTTTCGGCTGTCGTTCGGCAGCCGAATTTTCACATTAATGAGGTAGAAATGAAAAAAACTCTTATGCGGAAATACGCGCGCCTGCTTGTGAGGCGCGGCGTGAATCTTGCCAAAGGGCAGGAACTTAAGATCGTATCGGATATCGAGGCGGCGGATCTTGTAAAGCTCGTCGCCGAGGAGGGGTACCGCGCCGGGGCTTCGAACGTCACCGTCGACTGGAGCTGTACGGAACTGACAAGACTGGGGTATAAACGCCGCACTGTGAAATCGCTTTGCGAAGTGCCCGATTGGCGCGTTGAAAAGGTCAAACGCGAATCGGTCGTTCTGCCCGCTTCGATCTATATCGATTGCGAGGATCCCGACGGGATGAAGGGAGTCGACCAAAAGAAAATGGCGAAAGCCGGCATGGCGGCGCGTCAGGCTTTTAAACCCTACCGCGACGCTATGGACAACAAATATCAGTGGCTGGTGGCGGCTTATCCCGGCAAAAAATGGGCGAAGAAGGTCTTTCCGGGCGACCGCGCGGGCGTCGCGGTTGAAAAACTGTGGAAAGCGATCCTTGATTGCTGCCTTGTGACCGATGACAACGATCCGATCGCCGAATGGGATAAAAAAGACGCCGGCTTTCAGGCGAGGTGCGATTGGCTTAACGAAAAACGCTTTGACTATATCGAATACAAATCCTCCAACGGGACCGATTTCCGCTGTTCGTTAATGCCGAACAGCCTTTGGATGGGCGGCGGCGACCGCACTCTTTCGGGCAGATATTACGACCCGAATATGCCCACCGAAGAGATATTCACCACGCCGCTCAAGGGAAAATGCGACGGCAGGCTGGTTTCGACAATGCCGCTTTCGCTTAACGGCGTGCTTGTCGAGAAGTTTTATATTGATTTTGCCGACGGAAAAGCCGTTTCATGGCACGCCGAAAAAGGGGGCGAAGCGCTCGACAGGCTTATAGGTTACGACGAGGGCAGCTGTATGCTTGGCGAAGTGGCGCTGGTGCCGAAGGATTCGCCGATAAGCCGAAGCGGACTGCTGTTTTACAACACCCTGTTCGACGAGAACGCAAGCTGTCACGTCGCGCTCGGCGCGGGCTATACCAGCAATATCGAAGGATACGAGAATATGACGCTCGACGAACTGCACGAGGCGGGCGTAAACGATTCGATGGTGCACGTCGACTTTATGGTCGGCGCGGACGATCTGAACATAACCGGATACAAAAACGGCGTCGCCACGCCGATCTTCATAAACGGGAAATTCGCTCCCGGAATATAAAAAAGGAGTCGGACAAAATGTCAAGACCGATAGCAATACAGATCTATTCACTGCGCACCGACGCCGAGCGCGATCTTGCGCAAACGCTTAAAACCGTTAAAGGACAGGGATACGACGGGTTGGAGCTCGCCGGATTCTACGGCAAGACAGCGAAAGAGATCGCAAAGGAGATCGCAAGATCAGGGTTGGAGCCCGTTTCGGCGCACGTCGGGCTTTATGATATGCGGAGCGATATAAACAAGGTGATAAGCGATTACAAAGAGATCGGCTGCCGCCATATAGCGGTGCCCTGGCTTCCCGAGGAGGACCGTCCCGGCACGCCGGGCTGGGCGAACGCCGTGAAAGATATAAGCGCCTGCGCCGAAAAACTTACCGAAAACGGATTTACCGTAAGTTATCACAACCACGATTTCGAATTCAAAACCGACGAGAACGGCGATTACGCGCTCGACGTGCTTTATTCCTCCATCCCCGCCGAACTGCTTAAAGTCGAACTGGACACCTGTTGGGCGCGCGTGGGCGGAGTCGACCCGGCGGAATATCTGCTTAAATATTCCGGCAGATGCCCGCTTGTACACCTTAAAGATTATGTGGGCGGCCGTACCGAAAATATGTACGGGCTGATCGGCGTGGACGGTGCGGAGAACAAAGCGGCGGAGACGCGGTTTGAATACCGTTCGGTCGGTGCCGGGGTGCAGGATTTTAAAAAGATCTGCGCCGCCGCGGAAAAAGCCGGCGCGGAATGGTTTATTGTCGAGCAGGACGAACCCACCCCGGGCAAGAGCCGTCTTGAATGCTCGGAACTCAGCATAAGATACCTCAAATCGATTCTTTGATCCGGTGAACGCAAAAATGACGGTCACGTATAAAGACGGCGGCATACTGCTGTCCGGCGAAGAAAATTTCGACCCGTTCGTTTCCTGCGAATGCGGCCAGTGTTTCAGGTTCGAACAGATCTCCGCGGACGAATACTGCCTTATTGCCAACCGCAGAAAACTCGTCATCCGCCGAGTGCCGCAGGGCTATTTCTTCGCCGCCACCGGCGAGGAGGAATTCAACACGGTGTGGAGGCGTTATTTTGATCTCGACCGCGATTACGGCGAAATAATCGGTTCTGTCGCGTATGACGAACATATCTCGCGCGCGGCGGAATCCGGCGGCGGGATAAGGATATTCCGCCAGGACCCGTGGGAAACTCTTGTGTCTTTTATAATATCCCAGAACAACAACATTCCGCGGATAAAAAAGATAATCGCCGCGCTTTGCGAGCTTTTGGGTGAACGTACCGGCGAAGGCGTATATTGCTTCCCCGCCGCGAAAGCGATAGCCGAAGCCGGGGTCGAAGGACTTGCTCCGATAAGAAGCGGATTCCGCGCAAAATATATCGTCGACGCGGCTTTGAAAACGCTGGACGGCACCGTCGACCCGGAGGCGATAAAAAACTGCTCTTATCCCGAGGCGCTCGAACGGCTTAAACAGATAAAAGGCGTGGGCGACAAGGTCGCGAACTGCGTGCTTCTGTTCGGATACGGGTTTTATAACGCCTTTCCCGTCGACGTATGGGTAAAGCGCGTTATAAGCGGATATTACGGCGACGGTTTCGACCCGGCTTCGCTCGGGGAATACGCCGGGATCGCCCAGCAATATCTGTTTTATTACGAACGCAACGTGCTTGGTGCTTCGAAATGAAGATTTTAAGAAGATTTTTTTCCGCGGTACTGGATCTAAAAAGCCGCCGTCAGCGGATGTTTATTGCCGCCGTCGCGGCGGTCACCGTCGCTTTCAACTTCTTTTGGTGCGCGGTGAGCATAGAATCAGACTGGTTTTACGCTTATCCGCTCGAGGGATCGGTGGACGATTACGGCTGTTATCCCCAGGTTTTCGACGCTTTTATGAAAGGACGGACCGATATCGATACCGATTACGATCTTTCGGTTTACGAATCGCTTTCAAACCCCTATGACACCCCGACGCGCCGCGCCGCGACGGGCGAAAATTTCGGCGTGACGTGGGATCGCGCCTATTACGGCGGAAAACTTTATTCCTATTTCGGCGTCGCTCCGGTGATATTGCTTTATTTTCCGGCTTATTTCATAACCGGGAAGGTGCTTTCCGACGCGCTCGCCGCGGCTATGATATCTTCGTTCGCATCTGTCGCGCTGGAATTGCTGCTTTGCGAACTGCTGGCGCGCACCGGGAAAAAGATCCCGCTGTGGTTATCGGTATGTGCGGCGATTTGCCTGCCGTTCGGCGCGCTTTTGTACCCCACGCTTACGAACGCGAATTTTTATCACATTGCTGTGCTGGCGGGCATAGCTTCGGTTTCGGCGGCGTTTTTGTTCCTGCTTTACGGCGAGAAATCGAAAACCCGGGCGCGCCGCGTATGGTTTGCGCTTTCGGGGCTGTTTTCGGCGTGCATAATCGCTTCGCGCCCGAATATGGCGCTTTATCTCGCCGCCGCGATCCCTCTGATCGCCGCGATAATTATAAAACGCCCGCGGGGAGCGAAAAGCGCCCTGGCGGACGCGGTCGCCTATGCCGTCCCCGCTTTGGCTGTCGGCACGGCGGTGATGATCTATAACGCCGTGCGGTTCGGTTCGCCTTTCGATTTCGGAAACAATTATCAGCTTACGCTTTGGGATATGTCGAAGGTAACGTTTTCCTTCACTTTTATCCTGCCGGCGATATACCACTATTTTCTGCATCTCCCGTCCGTCGACGGCACGTTCCCTTTTATCCACCCGGGTTACGGCAGGCTTCAAAACTACGGCGTGAACCGGAGCGTTTATGTTTCGGGAAGCGTCGGAGCGGCGTTTTTGCCCTGCACCTGGGGCGCGTTTTTGGTTCCCTTTGCCCTGAAAGGCGCCGGAAAAAAGGCAAAATGGTCGGCTTTTCTCGCGGCGGCGGCGGTTTTCGCGATTGCCGTAAGCGATATGAGCTATGCCGGAGTGCATCTTCGCTACGAGGCGGATATCGCGTTCGTCTGCGCGCTGGGCGGCGCGTTCGGGTTTGCCGTGTTCGCGGCAAGGCTTAAAGAATCCGGCAGGATCAAATCCTACCGCGCCGTGTGCGGGTTTGCGCTGGCGGCTTTTGTCCTTACCGCGCTGACTTCCACGGCGCTGTGTTTCGACAACGAGCGCGATATGATCTTAAAATTCCACCGCGGTTTCTACGACGCGGTAAAAAGCCTTTTCGACTGAAAAAACAAATAAAAAACGTTGCCCGCAGCACAAAGCGCGTTTCACGCTCGAATTTGCGGACAACTTTTTTCTTTTGCAGCCCCGCCGGACGGTCAGCGGAAATCCCAGAACCCGGTGCCGGTCTCGGGATCGAACCGCCTGCCGATAACGCCGCCGACGACCGGGCGCAGCTCGATTTCGGCGGTATATAAAACCGTGATCGATTTGATGTGCCCCGCCGCAACGCGGTGCTCTTCCCCGTCTTTGTAGGCGAACGCGGCGTGGGTGTGCTGATCGATCCCGCCGTCTTCGCCGCTGAAAACATTCCCCGTAAGCGAAACAAGTTCAAGCATCCCGCGCAGCGTCCGCGTTTCAAACCTGCCCGCCTCGGGCGAAAAAGTCTGAATACGCGCTTCGCTGCAGCCGCCGATCCCGTTGAACACGGCGGACAAAACGCCCTCTCTCCCGCAGACGTCAAGGATCCCGCGTATGATCTCGTCCCCTCTGTCCATACGTATATAATAAGTATCGCCTATTTTTCTGTAATCCATAACAGATAACCTCTTCGTAATCCAAACTGTAATAAACGGGTATGATCCGCAGGCGCGATTCATTGTCGAACAAGTTGTACGACAACTTCCACATGCCTTGGGACAACAGCGTGAATATAAATGGCGGTATCTACGCTGCCCACACGGCCCTCGGCGTCAGGAATATGCCGTTGATCACAACGGTTTATTTCTCATTGAGCAACTGATTTATCCGTTCAACCGGAAAAGAATCTTCTATATCTTCGATGATAAAGTCGGAGTTCGGAAGCGAAGGCCAATTAACGATGGAAAGGTACTCATCAATACATTTTCTGTCAATAATCACTTTCCCGCTGCCTGCCCAATGCCGGTCTTGTCCATTTCGTTTTATCCCTGAAATCCAATACTCTTCACCGGTCTCAATGTCATAGTAGTTTCCTT
>CAMZED010000046.1 GCA_947305675.1 uncultured Clostridia bacterium
CAAACCATTCAGGGCTTCTGCCCGCGGTGTTCCCCTGAATTAAGAATTCATCGATAATTGCGGCGGCAAAACACACGACTGTGGATAAAAACGTCAGCTTGATACTGCCTTTTGCAAAATAGACCGCAAGCGACAAAAACAGGCACAAAGCGAAATATTCCGCAAAATGCGCGCATTTACGCACAAATTTCGTAATGCTTTGGCTGTCGCTTTTTATGTCGGCTTTTTCGAGCAGATCGCTTGCGACCCCGGTGAAACGCCCGCTGTCCGCCGCTGACTGTTCTCCGTTCCGCGCCGAGGCGATAAAAATCAAAGTCAGCGCCAGAACGGCGAGCAGCAAAACAGCGAAAAACCCTTTTTTGTTATAGATGTTTATGGTATTCACTTCCTGGTCAAAAGTTCGTCGGCGGCTTTTTTGACCGCTTCGGTGATATCCAGACCGCCGATTATTCTTGCAAGTTCGGCGCGTCTGCCGTCGGTATCCAGCGTTTCGACGCGCGTCTCGGTCCTGCCGTCGACGACCCCTTTGGATATCTTTATATGAGCGTCGGCTTTCGAAGCGATTATCGCCGAATGAGTAACGCAGATCACCTGCGTTTTGCCGCCGTCCGCGGCGCGTTTGAGCCTTATACCGAGTTTTTCGGCGGTACTGCCCGAAACGCCGGAATCTATCTCGTCGAAAATAAGCGTGCCTATCGATTCGGTATCGGCAAAAACGCATTTAAGGCAGAGCATTATGCGCGAAAGCTCGCCGCCCGAGGCGATTTTTGCCATCGGCTTCGGGAGTTCGCCTTTGTTCGCGCTTATCAAAAACTCGGCTCTGTCGCACCCGTCGGGAGCGAATTCTTTGCGCGACATATCAACGTAGAAAGTCACCGCCGGCATATCCAAAGCCGCAAGTTCTTCGGTAACGCGGGCGCAAAGCCTTTTTGCTGCTTCCGCGCGTGAACGCGTAAGTTCCGCGGCGGACAAAACAAGCTCATCGGTCTGCGATACAAGCAGCTTGTTCAGCCGTTCAAGTTCTTCTTCGCCGTGTTCGATCGCGTCGAGTTCGCTTTGCCACGATTCAAGAAGCTCCTCAAACCCGTCGCTTTCGGTTTTATATTTATTTTCTAACTTTTTGATCGTTTCTATTCTGGTTTCGACTTCGTCCAGGCGTTTTGCGGCGTTTTCGCCGTCGGAATCGACGTACTGTCTCACTCCGTCGGCAATATCCGTAATCTCGTATTTCGCGCTTTCGAGCCTTGAGGCGAGTTCCGCTGCGTCGGGGATTATCCCTTCAAGCGCCGAAACAAGTCCGTAAGCCTGTTGGATCGCTTCCGCCGCGGCGCCTTCGCGCCCGTAAAGCGCGTCATAAGCTATGGCACAGTTGGAAATTATTTTTTCGCTGTTGGCGAGGATCCTGCGTTCCGATTCGAGTTTTTCTTTTTCGCCCGGGGCGACCGCGGCGCTTTTCAGTTCGGATATGCGGTATCTGAGCATATCCGCTTTGAATTCTTTTTCGCGTTCGTCGGTGTTAAGGCTGTCTATCCTGCGTTTTGTTTCGCAATACAAGCGATATTTTTCGGCGTAATCAGCGCGCTCGGCGGCGTTTTTCGCAAACGAATCGAGCATCGTCATCTGGCGTTCCACGTCGGCGAACGCCTGGGTATCCTGTTGGCCGTGTATCGAAAGCAGCAGCGAAACCGCACTTTTAAGCCGCGAAAGCGGAACGCTCCGCCCGTTTATCTTTGCGCCGGATCTCCCGTCGCGGCTCAGCCGGCGCGTCACCGTCACGGTTCCGTCGTCCTCGGGGAACACCTCACAATCGGCAAGCAGTTTTATTGTCAGACCGTCGTCGACGAAAAAAATCCCTTCGACAAGCGCCTCGTCCTCGCCGGTGCGGATAATATCGCGGTCGCTGCGCGCGCCGCACAACAGCCCGAGCGAATCAATAATAATGCTTTTGCCCGCGCCTGTCTCGCCCGTAAACGCGCAAAAACCGGCAGGCGGTTCCAACTGAAGCCGCTTTATAAGCGCTATATTCTCGATATAAACCGATTGAAGCATAGATTTTTACCCTATCGCCCGCGTTATTTTTTCGGTGATCGCGGCGGCGCGTTCGTTATCCGCCACGATTATCAACAACGTATCGTCGCCGGCAAGCGTTCCGACAACGTCGTCGTATTCCATTGCGTCGACCGCCGCGCCCGCGGCGCTTCCCATACCGGGGATGGTTTTTATTACAATAAGGTTGTTCGCGCGTTTTATGTGCAGAGTTGCCTGGCGCAGAATCGAATTAAAGGTGTTCGCCTCGCCTGACTTGCCGGTGCTTATGCGGTAGCGGCTTATTCCGTTTTCGTCAGGGTATTTGGCAATGCCGAGTTCGGCCATATCGCGCGAGACGGTCGCCTGCGTGACGTTATATCCCATCTCGTTCAGCCTGCGCTTGATGTCTTCCTGTGTCGTTATTATTTCTTCTTTTATCAGTTCAACAAGTTTCGCCTGCCTGATTTCTTTCATAATTACACCCTTCTATTTCATTTTTCGGTATAAAACGTCATAAAACGCGTCTTTTTTTATTTTTATAAGCCGCAAAGTCTTTTTTGATCTTTCGATCCCGACCGTGTCGCCGTTATCGAGCGCTGTTATGTACTGCCCGTCTGCGGTAACGGCGTTCTCGCCGTCTGCGCTCAGGTTTATTATTGATAACTTTGATCCCGGAGCAAACACCATCGCCCTCGACCCGATCGTGTGGGGGCACACCGGGCAGACGCAGAAAGCGTCGAGCTTTGTGTCGATTATCGGTCCTCCGGCGCTTAGCGCATAGGCGCTCGACCCGGTCGGCGTGGCGATTATGACGCCGTCGGCGCGGTAAGCGCATACCGTCGTTCCGTCGCAAAGCAGTTCCAACCGCGCGATCCCCGCTTGCGGAAAGCGCGATATCACCGCTTCGTTCAGCGCGGTGAACGTGGCTTTTATCTTTTCGCCGTGCTTTACGGTAATGTCGATCAGCATTCGGTCTTCGGTATTTATATCTTCGGTCAGCGCCTTCAAAAGCGCGGTTTCTCCGCTTTCGATGCCGCTCATATACCCCAAAGTGCCGAAGTTTATGCCAAGCAGCGGGATCCCGGCTTCGATCGCAATGTGGGCGGCTTTAAGCATTGTCCCGTCTCCGCCGAGCGCGATCATAGCTTCGCAGCCGTCGGTCCCCGCCCCGGGCGCAAACCGATGCGACTTGATGCCAAACGATCCGAGCGTTGATTCGACTTTTAAGATATCTTCTTCCGAAACGTTCTTTTTTGTGTTTGGAAACAGCAGAACTTTTTTGATCATATCAAACGACCTTTCATTCTGTTTTTACGAACAGTGCAAGATATTCGGTATTGCCGTCGCCGCCTGTTACCGGCGATTTTGTGAACCCGGTCTGCTCGAATCCGCATTCCTTCGCCGCGGACGTCAGCTTTTTGTTTATCGAAGCGATCAGTTTTCCGTCGGTATCGTGAACTATTCCGCCTTTGCCGACGTGTTCGCGCCCCGCCTCGAATTGAGGTTTTACCAGCGTTATCATAATTTTTCCGGCGGGCAGAACGTCCGCACAGGCGGGGTATATAAGCGATTGCGATATGAACGAAACGTCCATTGTTATTATGTCTATCCCGCGTTCGAAATCGGTTCTCTTCGCACTGCGCGCGTTGAAATTCTCGATGCACTTCACGCGGCTGTCTCCGCGCAGCGAGTTATCGAGCTGGCCGCTGCCGACGTCAAGCGCATAAACGAACGCGGCGCCGCGTTTCAGCAGACAATCGGTAAAACCGCCGGTAGAAGCGCCGATATCGAGCGCGCACGCCCCGCCGACTCCGATCCCGAAAACGTCAAGAGCGTGTTCCAGCTTCTCCCCCGCGCGTGATACGTAGCGCCCGGTTTCCGATGCTTCGATCGCTTCGTTCCCGGTCACCTCGAAAGCCGGGGCGGTCACCTTTCTGCCGTCGATTTTCACCGCTCCGCTTTTTATCGCCGCCGAAGCCCTGCTCCTGCTTTTATAAAAGCCTTTTCCGGCAAGAAAAACGTCAAGTCTCATCGCCCGCCGCCTTTATTATCGCTCCGGCGATCTTTTCCGCCGAAAGACCGTATATATCGAACAGTTCGGAATTGCTGCCGTGGACGGGGAACACTCCGTCGATCGCCGCGACCGAAAACGTTTTATTTATACCGCGCTGCGCGAACCCGGCGCAGATCCGTTCTCCGATCCCGCCGTTCTTTATTCCTTCTTCAACTATGATCACGGCGTTTATGTTTTCAAGCGCCCTTTTCAGGTCGTCAAAAGGCAGCGGCGAAATTTTTACAAGCCTTATCACCCTTGTGCCGATCCCGGCGCCCGCCGCGATCTTTGCCGCTTCCACCGCGTTTTTTGTCATTCTTCCGTAGGTGACGACCGCAAATTGGACGTTTTCGCCGAAATCGCTTACGCCGACTTCTCCGCACTCCGAAAATTCACAGCCGTAATCGCCGGGATCGGAGTCTTTCGGGTAGCGGATTATCACCGGGCCGTCGGCTTTCAGCGCTTTGTCGAAGCATTCTTCAAGTGAATCGAAACTGTCGGGCGAATACACCGTAACGAACGGGATCGCGCAGGAAAACGAAACGTCGAAAATCCCGTGGTGCGTCGGACCGTCCGATCCGACCAGTCCGGCGCGGTCGAGCATAAACACAACGTGCAGCCGCTGGATCGCCGCATCGTGCAGAAGCTGGTCGTAAGCCCTCTGCATAAAAGTGGAATAAACCGCAAAAACCGGCAGCTTTCCGCCGGCGGCAAGCCCGCAGGCGAACGTTGCGGCGTGCTGTTCGGCTATTCCGACGTCGAAAAACCGGTCGGGGAACCTTTTTGCAAAACCGCAGGTCCCGGTCCCGTCGGGCATTGCGGCGGTAATGCATACGATCCGCCCGTCTTTTTCGGCGCGGTCGCAGATCAGCTTTCCGAACCTGTCGGAAAAGCTCTCTTTCCCAGAACTCTTTATTTTTCCGGAGGCGATGTCGAATCCGCTCACTCCGTGGAACATATCCGGGTGTTCTTCAGCCGGGGTGTAGCCCTTTCCTTTGGTGGTGCAGATGTGGATCACGCTGCATTTGCCGTCGTTTTTTGCTTCTTCAAGCACGGCTTCAAGGTGCTTTTCATCGTTCCCGTCGAGCGGGCCGTAATAACTCAGCCCGAACTGTTCGAAATAATTCTGACTGAGCAAAAGCCTTTTCAGCGCGTTTTTAAAGCCGCGCGCCGCCGAAATAAGCGGTTTTCCAAGCAGGGGCACGTGCGAAAAAGCGCGTTTCACGCCGTGTTTGAACCTGAAATACTTCGCACTCGAACGGAATTTGGAAAAATATCTGCTCATACCGCCGACGTTCGGCGAGATGCTCATATCGTTGTCGTTAAGAATAATTACCAGCCGATCGATATCGGCGCAGTTGTTCAGCGCCTCGTAAATCATACCGCCGGTGAAAGCACCGTCGCCCACCACGGCGACTGTAAAAGCGTCGATCCCGTTCAGACGGTCGGCTTTTGCAATTCCGGCCGCGGCGGAGACGCTTGTCGAACTGTGTCCTGTTCCGAACGGATCGTGAACGCTTTCGTCGCGCCGCGGGAACCCCGATATCCCTCCCAGCTCGCGCAGGGTATCAAACTCTTCGTACCGCCCGGTCAGCAGTTTGTGAACGTAGCTTTGATGCCCGACGTCAAATATTATTTTGTCTTTGGGCGAATCGAAAACGCGGTGCAGAGCAATCGTAAGCTCGACAACACAAAGGTTCGATGCGAGATGCCCGCCGTTTTTCGAAACCGTTTCCAACAGCTTTTGCCTTATTTCGGAGGCAAGAAGGGGTATGTCTTCACGCCCGACCGCTTTTACGTCCGCGGGGGAGTGTATGTTTTCGAGTATCATTATTAACGCGCAAAGCCTTTCCGCCCGGGCTCGTCACGCCGCGGGCTTACTTTCTGAATCCGCAAAGGACCTTCGCGGTGAACAATACGATGTTATAACTGTATTTGAGTGCAACTGATTTGCCGATCGCCTTTAACCCGACGGTAAGCGCCGCAATAAGAGAGGTAAGGCAAAGCGTAAGCAAAAACGCGACGTCGCTTTCGTTGGAAGAAAACAGTTTTATGGCGATCCCGGCGCCTGTCGCGCCGCTGACCACTCCGGCTATGTCGCCGACTATATCGTTGCAGAACGAACTGACTTTTTCGGTGTTGTTGATCAACTTTACCGCTTTTTGCCCCGCTTTCAGCCTGCGCGCCGCCATTGAATTAAAAGGTTTTATGTCCGCGGTCGCTACCGCCAGTCCGATCACGTCGAAAACCACGCCGAGCGCGATCACCGCGATAAGAACCGCTACTGCGGCAAAGACCGGTAAAACCTCGATCACCCTGTCGCTCGCCGCCGAAAGCGCGGCGGTTATTACAAAACTCAGCAAAAACGCCGTAATTATCCACCGCGTCCTGCCCTTTTTCTTCTTTTGCCTTTTATTTTTGCCCCGTAAGGGCGTTTTATCGTCCATCTTGTTCGTTCCCGTCCGGTCCGGCCTTTCCTTTGTCCAACCCGTCATCAGGTTCCGTTGTTTTAAAATCCCCGTACTTTTTGCGAAGTGTTCCGATTACTTTCGGTATCGCGACCGACGCAATAAGGGCGATCTTCAACGGCAGGTCAAAAAACCTTCCGCGCTGATAAAATCCGGCGAAAGCCCGACCACGCGGTACGCGGCGAAAAAAATGCCGAGAACGGCGGTCAGAACCACCGCCGCACAACAGCCAATTAAAGTCATTCCGATTACCGTATTCTTTTAAAAAGTACAGATGGCCGCACAAGCCGTAAACCTTGTGGCATCCGGTCAAGTAGGGTTTCCCCGCCGTCTGCTGCCCGTCGCCGGTGAAGCGGTTCCCCATTAAAGACAGCGGCGGAGCATCACTGCTTCCGCGACTTGATTGCCTCATTAAGTCCACACTGCAATCCGGCTTGTGCTTTCCTGTTTTTGCACAGTCATCAGCCTAGGAGTTTTCCTCTATGGCCTTTCTTGCTGCCTAATCCTCTTTTGCAGATATGATTTCAACGGGTAATGAGCCAGGGGACGGTAGCTACTTCGTCCGCGTTTCTCCTACAGCCCGCATCCGCCATATCCACTCAAGGCAGGCTACATCTATCCACAGCATCTTTCTCTCGTACCGCGTGATAGGTTTAATCTTTAAACTGTACGTGCCTCGTTTGTGTTTACCGGGTCGCGCACAATAAAAAGCCTCCAAAGGTAAGTGGGTCATCACCGTATGCCGTTACGGCACGCCCGCAAACCTATTCTCCCAGCACCCACCCCCAATTGGCATTGGAAGCAGGCACAAGGAGCTTCATCGTTTTGCCTTTATGCGTATTTTTAGGCACGCTTTCGACAGGGAAAGGTCAACTAGGATACTGCGCCATCCGGTTTATTATATCACATATTATACATAAATGCAAGTGTTTATGCATTTTTGCTTTGCTCAGTTCCTGCGCGTCAGAACGTAATCGCAAAGCTCAAAAAGTTCGTCGCGGTAAACGCTTTTCGGCAGTTTGTTCAGCCATTCTTTTGCAATTTTTATCTTGAATTCCGCTCGTTTTTCAGTCTCTTCCGCGCCGAGCAGCGAAACGTACGTGCTTTTGCCGGACTTTTCATCTTTGCCGACAGTCTTTCCCATCTCTTCGCTTGTCGAATAAATATCCAGCAGATCGTCAGTGATCTGGAACGCTATCCCCAGTGAATCTCCGAAGGTCAACGAAAGCGAAGTTTCGTCCTTAGTCAATTCACGTTTATATGCGGCGACTGTGCCCATATAGCAAGCCGCGGAAAACATTCCGCCGGTCTTACGGCTGACAAGCAAACTGATTTCGCGTTCATTAAGATTTTTTCCTTCGCCGTCGATATCCAATTGCTGGCCGGACACCATCCCGTTGCCTCCGGCAAAGTTAGAAAGCCAATACGCCGCTACGGCGTTTTGTCTCGGAGTACATTTACGGTTCCCAAGCACGGTATTTAAAGAATCTATCGCCAGAGCGTCTCCGGCAAGTATGGCGGTCGCTTCGCCATATTTGACGTGGTTCGAAGGCTTGCCGCGGCGCATATCGTCGTCGTCCATCGCAGGTAAATCGTCGTGGATCAGCGAGAAGGCGTGCATCATTTCAATCGCGCAGGCGTAGTCAAGTGCGTTTTCCGCTTGTCCGCCGTTCGCCAGACAGAACTGCATAACAAGAAACGCGCGCAGGCGTTTTCCTCCGCCTAACGTCGAATATCTCATCGCCTCGAACAGTTTTTCCGAAACGTAATATTTACCGTTATATGATACCGGCGTAAGCAGTTCTTTAAGACGTTTTTCGGTCGAATCGGCGTGCTGTTTCAGTCTTTCCTCAAAACTCATTCGTTCCCGAAATCCTCCTCGGTAATTTTTCCGTCTTTCACCTGCAGAAGTTTGACTTTTTCCTCGGCTTTTTGAAGTTTGTCGGTGCAGTTTTTCACAAGAGCGCTGCCCTCGTCGTAAAGCTTTATAAGATCTTCAAGCGGAACGTTGCCGCTTTCAAGCGCGCGCACTATCTCTTCCAGCCTTGCGAGCGCCTGTTCAAAAGTAAGTTCTTCCGGTCTGTTTTCTGCCATTTTTATCGTCCTTTCGGTTTTATTTCATCCCCGCCGCTTTTTTTATCGCGGCAAGTTCGGTTTTTGTAAGTTCGCGGTATTCTCCGGGTTTAAGATCGCCGATCCTCAGCGGGCCGAGCGAAATGCGTTTGAGTTTTTTCACATACAGCCCGACCGATTCGCAAATTCGCCTTATTTCGCGGTTTTTGCCCTCGGAAAGTATAAATTCCAGTTCGCTCGTGTTTTCGTCGCGGCGTTTGACTTCCACCTCGACCGGCGCGATCCTTTCGCCTTCAAGCTCGCGCAGGGCGCGTATCCTGTCCAGCTGCTGGTTTTCGGCTTTGCCGCGCACCGTCACCCGGTAGACTTTTTTTATGTTGCCCGAAGGGTGCGCCACAGCGTTGGCGAACTCGCCGTCGTTGGTCATAAGGATAAGCCCTTCGCTGTTGAGGTCGAGCCTGCCGACCGGATATACTCGCCGCCCGATTTCGCTTACCTTGTCGGCGACGTTTCTGCGGCCTTTTTCGTCGTTCATCGTGGTGACGACTCCGCGCGGTTTGTTAAGCATAATATATATTTTCCGCTCCCCGGAAGGGTTCAGCGGATGGCCTTTATAGGTGACCGCGTCTTTTTCGGGGTCGACGCGCGCGCCGATATTCGCCGCTACGCCGTTTATTTCAAAATTTCCCTCGGCGATCTCTTTTTCTGCCGCACGGCGGGACATCAGTCCGCAGTCCGAAACGTATTTTTGCAGTTTTACGTCCATTTTTTCCTCTTTTTTAATTTCAAAGTTATTTGTCCAGCCTTTTGCCGAGCAGTTTTTCCCAGAGCGAATAAATATGTTCCGGTTGATCGTCAAGCGATTCAAGGTCGATTATACCGACCGTATTTCCGTCGACGACGACTTTCGCCTGCGCCAGCCGTTCGCCCTTGCCGACCGGAGCTTGAACCGGCGTGATCTTTGTAAGTTCGATCGAATAATCGGCGCCTTTGGGAAGTGTGATCACAAAGTCGTCCGGGTTTGCGGCTTCGGCAAACTCTTCCTCACCGTCCTCAAGCGGAACACTCACTCTTATCTCTCCCGCTTCGGCAACGCGCACCGCGGCGAAGCGTTCGAAAGCCGATTCGTAAAGCGATTTGTGCGTGGCTTGGGGGAAAGGATCGTTAAGCGTCACGGCGATAAGCGTAAGCCCGTCGCGTTCGCAGGCGCTTACAAGGCATTTTCCGTCGCGCAGTGTATATCCCGTCTTTACGCCGACGGTACCCGGGTAATTAAAGAGCATTTTGTTGTGGTTCACAAGGATCCGCCCGTTTTCGTCGCCGAGATACGGCGCACTTTTGCGCTTTGTCGAAACTATTTCGCAAAAAAGCGGGTATTCCATCGCCGCGCGGGTAATAAGCGCAAGGTCGTGCGCGGTGGTATAATGCGATTCGTCGCTCAGCCCGTGCGGGTTGGCGAAAAGCGTGTCTTTCAACCCGAGTTCGGCGGCTTTCGCGTTCATCATATCCACAAAAGATTCAATGCTTCCGCCGCAATATATCGCGATGGCGGCAGCCGCGTCGTTTCAGCTTTAGAGAAGAAGGCAATAAAGCAGATCACTTACGCTGAGCTCCTCGCCCTCTTGTAAATATACCGAACTGCCCTCGATACCCACCGCGCGTTTGTCGATTTTCACAACGTCGTCAGGGTTCAGGTTTTCTATCGCGACGAGAGCCGTCATGATTTTTGTCGTGCTCGCCATCCCGCGGCGCTTCGAGGCGTTATGCTCATAAATAAAGTTCCCGCCGGAATCGATAAGCGCAAGGCAGTCCGCCGCGTTGAGCGGGGCGGGGGATGCGGTAAACGCGGTTTCATCCGGCAAAGCGGCGCGAGGAACGTCGTTGTTTCCGCCGAAAAGCGGGATAAAACCGATTATGACCGCGGCGGCGACCACCGCGGCGACGGCAATTTTCATATTCTCACACTCCGGGTTAGGATAGTTTCGGATAGTTCTCGTTACCCTATCCCTAACTATACGCTCGCGGTGTGCGATAATATTCATAATTATACTATATACTATATTATAAAAAACGCCGAATGTCAAGGCGGAGCCTTGTATGAAAAATCATCTTTCCGCTTGACAAAATTCAAATAAAGATTATACTGTTTATCAGAAACAGATTCGGAGGCGATCATTATGAGCATTTTAATTACCGGCGGCACCGGGTATATCGGTTCGCATACCTGCGTCGATTTTATCAAAAAAGGTCTCGACGTTATAATACTCGACAATCTCTCGAACTCAAGGGCGGAAGTTGTCGACTATATCGAACAGATCACCGGGATCAGACCGAAGTTTTATCACACCGACCTTCTCGACCGCGAAGGAACGAAAAAAGTATTTGACGAAAACGATATCGAATCGGTCATACACTTCGCCGGGCTGAAAGCTGTCGGTGAATCGGTGTTGAAGCCGGTGGAATATTACCGCAACAACATCGTCGGCACACTTAATCTTATCGACGAGATGCGCGCTCACAATTGTTTCAAGATCGTTTTCTCTTCCAGCGCGACGGTTTACGGCAAGCCCAAGACCGTCCCGATAAAAGAAGATTTTCCGCTTTCCACCACCAATCCTTACGGCACAACCAAGCTTTTCATAGAGCGTATTCTTGAGGATCTCTGCGTTGCCGACGACAGGTTCAGCGTCGCGCTGCTGCGCTATTTCAACCCGATCGGCGCCCACGAAAGCGGTCTTATAGGCGACGACCCCAACGGCATACCCAACAACCTTATGCCATACATTACCCGCGTGGCAAAAGGCGTTCTGCCTCACCTTAACGTGTTCGGCAACGATTACGAAACGCGCGACGGCACCGGCGTGCGCGATTACATCCATGTTATCGACCTTGCCGCGGGGCATTACAGCGCGCTGAAGTGCCTTGAGGAAAAAGGCGTTCACATCTACAACCTCGGGACCGGCAGAGGTTACAGCGTTCTCGAGATAATCGAGGCGTTCGAGCGCGTAAACAACGTAAAGATACCCTATATTATCGCGCCCCGCCGCGCCGGCGATATCGCCGAATGCTACGCCGATCCTTCCAAAGCCGCCTATGAACTCGGCTGGAAGGCGGAGCTCGGGCTTGACGATATGTGCAGGAGCGCCTGGAAGTTCGAGCAGCTCAACACCAGAAAATAAAAACACATCCATAAAAAAC
>CAMZED010000047.1 GCA_947305675.1 uncultured Clostridia bacterium
TTTCGAGAACGGCGGCAAGATATTCCCAAACTTTGTCCATATCTTCGTCGCGGCGCTCCGTGGTGAACACCTCCGGGCGGGAAGCGACTGTGTCGACGCTGACCTTTCCGCCGAGCCCGTAGCGTTTTTTCACGTCTTTCAAAAGCGTGACATAGGTCTTTAAAAACTCCTCGTTGACGGCGATTTCGCCTCTTTCGCCGCCGATACGTTCAATTGAAACGTAAATATCCAGCTTCCCGCGGGAGACTTTGTTTGCGGCGAACTGTTTTATCTTCTCTTCCAAAGCGGCAAAACCGCGGCTTATTTTAACGTTTGTGTCAAGATATCTGCTGTTGACCGATTTGACCTCGCAGAGTATATCCAACCCGTCGTACGATCCGCGATATCTGCCGAAGCCAGTCATACTTTTGACCATATTGAGCCCTCAAAACATTCTTTCCGTATTTTAACACTTTATTATATCACAAAAAAGGCGGCTTGTCAACTACCGCCTTCCTTTAAATATATGTTTCCTTATTTTCAAGCCGTAAAACACCGCCGCTTTTTCGATCGCTTTGTCATACACGAAGAACACAACGTTCAAAGCCACCGCGGTCAGGACAATGATAAATGCGGGTTCCGATTCGATATTCAGCAGAAAAACCGCCGCCAGTTCGCTTGCCGCAAGCGCGGTGTTGAACAGCGCAAACCGAGCCGCGTAAGAAAGCCAGCGCGGTTTTATGCGGTTTAAATATATCTTGGCGACGGGGTAGTAACCCGAAAACAACGCGAAATAAACCGCCGGAAGTTTTGCGGGAAGTATAAGCAGCGATATCGCCGAAGCCGCGGCGTAAACGCCAAAAGAATACCGCGGACCTATCTCCGTCACCGCCGCGACGACTATCAGCCCGCCAAGCGCCGCCGAGGTAAGGTCGAGCGTCGAAACCGCCGAACCGATAAACAGGAACAACACGCACAAAGCGGTAAACACGCCGCCGAACGCGATTTTTGCGTATTTTTTCATTCAACAGCCTCTGCCGGAATTACAGCAGCAATCAAGGCACAACAGCTGCTGACAGCAGCAACAGCAGGTGTCGTCTCCGCATTCGCTTGAATTCCGGTTCATACCGGCGTAGGGGCTGTCGGAATAGCCGCTGTTCATACGTTGCTGAAAAGCGCGGTATTCGCTGTTGTAAGGGTCCATCGAGCAAGCCGTGTTTATTTCGTCGCGCGCGTTTTGCATCCAGCCTTTGCGGTAATATATCGTCCCGGCGAGAAAATGCCATTCCGCCGTCCGCGCCGAAGGTTCCACCCGTTCGAGAATGATCTGAGCTTCGCCGGTCCTCCCGGCGTTTATAAGCGTTCTCACCCTTGTATATACGGCGTTTCCGGCGCCGCCTCCGCGGGCGGAACCGCTTTCGCTTCCGTAATAATTCCTTCCCGAAGCGCGCATTTTCTGTATTTCGTCGTACGCTTCGTTTATTTCTTTCATTTTTTTATCGGCAAGATCTTTCAACGGGTTATCAACGTAGTTGTCGGGATGATACTGCTTTGCGAGACGGCGGTAGGCTTTTTTTATTTCCTCGTCGCTCGCGGTTTCAGAAACGCCCAAAACCTCGTAAGGGTTGTTCATTTTTCATCCTTCCTTTCACAGATCCTTTTTACGGCGTCTCTTCCGCCGAGTTCCGTCACGTTGAAAATAATTCTGTCCTCAGCGCTGAATTCCGCGCCGCAAACCAGCGCATAGGAGTTGGAAAAAGCGTTCAGACTGTCGAAAAGAGTCTCACACACCGCGTCTTTATGCTCATATACCTCTTTAGAGCCTCCGTATTTTAACAGAAGCGGGTTGTAGTTTCCGCTTTTTTCGTCGTCAAATACGTCGTCGAACGCATCGGCAAGATAAACGAACCTGCCTATATGATACCCGCATTGTGAAGCGATCCGCTTTTTGTCACCTTCAAACCCGTAGGAAGCGATCTCGCCCATCATAAAAGCAAAACTTTCGGCGGCTTCGTCCGGGGAAGATACCCTTTCTTTTTCGCATTCGGCACCGCGTTCAAGCCCGCTTTCGATTATCGCGCCAAGCCCTTCGAATCCGTCCGAACGGTTCTTTATGTGTTTGAAAAGCGGTTTTAACAGGATCTTAAAAAATCTTTTCGGCCCTTTTTCATCTTTGATATCGTCCAGAAGTTTGCCGTAAGTGAGGATTCCGAAAGCCGAACAGACGAAAGCATAGCTCTTTTCGGCGTGTGCGCAGGCGCGCTTTTTTAAATGATACGGGCAGAAATCTTTGCAGACTTCGGTTTTTTCTTCCGAAAGCGAGATCCTCAGCAGTGCCAGCAGAACGAAATCATAGTTTAGAAGCCAGCGCGTGAAATGCGAAATATGCTTTCCGCCGTAACGGCAAAGACCGCAATAGACCGCGGTGTAATATTCGCTGTCTTTAACAAGAAGATCGCCCTTGCGCGGGCGGATATATCCGAACATCGCGGCTCCTTTTTCGTGATTTTTGAAAATTATACCACCTTTTGCGCCTAAACACAATAACGATATTAAAACAAAAAATAAATTTTTTGATAAAAAAAGAAAAAAAACGATATTATGCGTATATAGTTTACAGAAGGGAATAGTTTTCGAAAAGGAGATTTGGAATTGTCTGTTTTACAGGTTTCTAATGTTTCAAAAGCATTCAAAGGCAGACTTGTGCTGAACGACGTAACGTTTTCGGTCGACAGCGGCGAAATACTCGGGTTTATCGGTCCGAACGGCGCCGGAAAGACCACTGCCATAAAAGTAATACTCGGGCTGCTCCGTGCCGATTCCGGCAAGGTGAGCATTTTCGGCCGCGACGTCGAAAAAGAACATTCGCTCGCGCTTAAATCGGTCGGCGCAATAATCGAAAGCCCCGAACTTTATTCATATCTTTCGGGATACGATAACCTTATGCAATACGCCAGGATCTACGGTATCGGCGAAGACCGCGTTCTCGAATGTGCCGAAACCGTCGGCTTGCGCGACAGGATAAAAGACAAAGTATCAAAATATTCGCTCGGTATGCGTCAGCGCCTCGGAGTCGCTCAGGCGATAATGCACAAACCCGGACTGCTTATTTTGGATGAACCCACCAACGGACTCGATCCGAACGGCATACTCGATCTTCGCGCAACTTTGCGTTCGGTCGCCGCCGAGGGTACGGCGGTGATGGTTTCTTCGCACCTGCTTTCCGAACTCGAGCACATCTGCAATTCGGTCTGTATTATCGAGCGGGGCGTCGTCGTCTCGCGCCGCAGGCTCGATCCCGAACAGCTCGCCGAACAGCCGCTCACTTATGTTTTCACGGTGAACGATTCCGCTTCCGCCGCAAACATATTGGGAAACGCGGGGTTTTCGGGCAATATCATCAGCCCCGAATCTCTCAGCGCCGTCTCGCTTAAAGAAGATATTCCCAAAGCTGTCAGCCTGCTCGTCTCAGCCGGTATTTCGGTTTACAGCCTTGTCGAAAGAAAGTTTTCGATCGAGGACGCCTATCTCCAGGCGACGGGAGTCGCCGGCAAAAACAACGAGGGAGGCGGTTTGCTGTGATGTTCAAAAATCTTGTAACAAACGAACTCGTCAAGATCTGGAAGAAGAACAGCGTGCGCGTTCTCGCGGCGTTGTTCATTCTGGTCGGCGGGCTTACGATGTTTTCCGGCTCCGGTTCCTACGGCAACACTTACGACAGCGTGTTTTACAGATATGATTACGAATATCAATACCGCGATCCCGATCCCGGAATGAACGGGTATCTCGAATCTGCCGCCGAAGAGCAGCGCAAACTGCGCGACGAATGCCTTGAACTCGGAATCAAAGACGGCGACTGGCGGTTCGGAATGATAAATTCGATAGCCGTCAACATTGATACGATCGAATATGACAAATACCTTATCAACGGTATATCCGGCAAACAAGTCAGCCCTGCCGACGTTCAGCAGCTCAGGGAAGAAATAAGGCTTTATACCGAAACGAACGCACGCCTTTGGGATCTGATCGTCGAAAACGATTTCAACATGTATATCGACGAGGTTTATTCCGGAGCCAAATCCGATATCGAATCGTTCCGCACCGCCGCGCAAAGACTCAACAGCGTCGATCTTACCGGCAAAGCCTCGGAAGCGGAAAAAGAGAATTTGCGCGTCCTCGCCGCCAACTGTAAGATCATCGCCGACGAATCCGACAAATTCTTCCAAACCGCTCTCAACGCCGGATTAAAAGGCGTAAGCGCCGATCTGAACCTCATCGATGGCGTAAAAATGGAACTTTCCGGCAATTATTTCCCCCTTATCTCATCCGAAGATATCGGCGGCGGCCGTGCGACATCTCAGCTGCTCGCAAGTCTCGCCTCCGAATCCGAATCGCTTAAAGAAAAGATCTTTATCGCCGGATACGCCGTCGCAAACGGCTATGACGAAATGACTACTGCGGGGTCTTCACGCGTTGTTTATATGTCGCTTGTCACCGGGCTGTTCTACAGCCTTATGGCGCTGTTTGCAATCTATACGGCGGGTGCGAGCGTCGCTTCGGAATTCAGCCGCAAGACGATAAATATGCTTGTTATCCGCCCGGTTTCAAGGCGGATGATCACTGCTTCCAAATATGTCGCAAGCCTTCTTTCGGTGTTCGCGGTGACGTTTGCCGGGTTTGTTGTCTGTTTCCTTTTCGCCGGGCTTATAAACGGTTTTTCAGACTTTTTCCAACCCTATATCTACTTCAACGGCACAGCCGCGGAATCGGTCCCTTACCTTGTTTGGTTCCTCGGGAAGGCGCTTATCGGTTCGCTCTCGTTCGTTTTCTACCTGACGCTGGCTTTCACCGTCGCAATGCTCATCCGCAGTACCACCGCTACTATCGTGGTCACCTATTCCGCCTACGTTTTCTCGTCGCTTCTGCTGCTTCTGCGCTCCGCGCTTTATGACTGGATCTATTTAAAAACCGGCGTCGAGCTTTATAAATATCTGCCGCTCACTTATATCAACATCAACGGTATCGTATTCGAAGGCGTCAGAAATATCGGCAGATCCGGTTATGAGATCGGGGACGTTTTAAGCTCGTTCGGTATTATAAGCGGCTCGGCGTCGCTTGGGATCGCATACGGCGTCCTGATGATAACCCTGATGATTGCACTGCTTTATTTCATCGCCGACAGATCGTTCAGAAAGCGCGATATAAAATGAAAGACACGACTTATCTTTTCGAAAGTGAATTCCTTTGCGAAAAGGCGTTCCTCACCAAAAACACAAAAGGCAGGGAACACCCTTGCGAACCCTGTCCGGTCCGCACCGAATTCCAGCGCGACCGCGACAGGATAATACACTGCAAATCCTTCCGCAGGCTGATGCACAAAATGCAGGTCTTTCTCGCTCCCGAGGGCGATCATTACCGCACAAGGCTTACCCACACGCTCGAAGTCGCCCAGATCGCAAGGACGATCTCCCGCGCGCTTCGGTTGAACGAGGATCTTACCGAGGCGTGTGCGCTCGGGCACGATCTCGGCCATACGCCGTTCGGGCATTCGGGTGAACGCGCGCTCGATTCGCTCCTTCCCGGCGGGTTCCGCCATAACGAACAAAGCCTTCGCATTGTCGAAAAACTCGAAAACGGCGGTTCCGGGCTTAACCTGACTTATGAAGTCCGCGACGGCATCGTCTGCCACACCGGGATCAAACCCGCCGAAACGCTCGAGGGAAGAGTGATTAAAGTCGCCGACAGGATCGCATATATCAACCACGATATCGACGACGCCTCCCGCGCGGGGCTGCTCCGCAACGAGGATATCCCCGCCGAAATAAGCGAGGTACTGGGAAACACCCACAGCGAACGCATAACATCGCTCGTGACCGCCGCTATCAAGCACGGCGTCGACGACGGGATCGGTCTGCTTGAACCTTACGGCACCGCCATGGATAAACTGCGCGATTTTATGTTCGAAAGAGTCTATACCAACACGGTGGCAAAAAGCGAGGACGAAAAGGTCACTAACATGATAACCTTTTTGTACGAATACTTCACTTCGCACCCCGAATCCATCCCGCCGGAATATATGCAATACGCGCTTGCGGAAGGAGTCGGCAGAGCCGCGGCGGATTATATCGCCGGAATGACCGACAGATACGCGCTGGGCTGTTTCGAAGAACTGTTTGTCCCGAAAGTCTGGCAGTATAAATAACCGCAAACCCGAGAAAGAAGTACGAATAATGGCTTTTTCCAGAGAATTGATGGAAGAAATAAAGAATAGAAACAACATCGAAGACGTCGTGGGCAGAGTTGTTCCGCTCAAACGCGCGGGCGCGAACCTCGTCGGGCGCTGTCCTTTTCACAGCGAGCGCACGCCCTCTTTTACCGTTTTCCCGGCAACACAGACGTATTACTGTTTCGGCTGCGGTGCCGGGGGAGACGCCGTTTCGTTCGTTATGCAGAGCGAAAACCTCGAATATCGCGAAGCCGTCGAGGAACTCGCTAAGCGCGCCGGCATAAGGATCGAGGAAAATTTCGGCGAAAAAAGTACGCAGCCGTCAGTCCGCCGCGACAGAATGCTGGAACTCAACCGCGAAGCGGCAAGGTTCTTTTTCAGATCGCTGCTCTCGCCCGAAGCCGCGCACGCAAGGGATTATCTTCAAAAAAGGCAGTTTCTCCCGGTAACGGTAAAAAGGTTCGGGATCGGCTACGCGCCCGGCGGTTTCAACGCTCCGCTTTGCAGCCATCTTATCTCCAAAGGTTTCACTCCTTTCGAGATCCGCGCCGCCTTCCTCGGCGGAGAAGGCAAAAACGGCAGACTGTACGATATGTTCCGCAACAGAATCGTTTTCCCGATATTCGACGTAAACGGCGAAGTCGTCGCGTTCAGCGCACGAAGGTTGAACGAAGAGGACGAACGCAAATACATCAACACATCCGATACCGCCGTGTTCAAAAAAAGCAAAGTTCTTTTCGGACTTAATATTGCGAAAAACAGCGAAGCGGGGAGTTTTGTGCTGTGTGAAGGCGCCCCCGACGCGATTGCCATGCATCAGGCGGGGTTCGACAACGCCATCGCAACGCTCGGCACCGCCATAACTTCGGAACACGCCCGGATAATTTCAAAATACACGCGTACTGTTTTCCTGGCGTACGATATCGATAAAGCCGGCAGAAAAGCCACGCTCAAAGGCATTGACCTGCTTAACCAGGTCGGCGTCGATACAAAAATCATCAATCTCGGCACCGAAACGAAGGACCCCGACGAATTCATCAAAAAATTCGGTGCGGAAGCTTTCCGCGCAAAGCTGAACGGCTCGACGGGACAGATCGATTACAGTATCGACGAAATAATCGGCAGGCACGATATCTCCGTCGCCGAGGACAAGCTGCGCGCGGTGAGCGAAGTGACCGAATATATCGCCGGGATCGCCTCGCGCCCCGAACGCGAAGTTTATTCACAGCGCGCCGCGGACAAACTCGGCATAACGCTCGAGGCTATGCGAAGCGAAGTGGAACGTGTCGCCAAAAAGCAGGGATACAGGTCAAAGAGCGAACAGGTCAAAAAAGCGCTTAACGAACAAAGCGGATTCGGCTCCGCCGCCAATACCGATAAACTCAGGTTTTCATCCGAAGCCTCGCACGAGGAAGCGATATTGGGCATCCTGCTCGTCCGTCCGGATTACGGTCCTGAAGCGGCAAAACTGATCGACGAATCGGATTTTGCGACTTCGCTCAACAAAAAAATATTCGGGCTTTTCAAAGAAGAAATATCTTCCGGCAGGGAAATAGTCCCGTCGAAAGACGGCGTACTCACCCCTCGCGAGACGGGCGCTCTTGAACGCTGCCGCGCTTCGAGACTTCAACTCGGAGACAATACTTTCGCAGCGCTTGAATCGCATATACGCGCGTTGAAAGAATTGCGCCGCCGCGCCGATTACGATAAAAAAATAGAGGATTCGCCCGCCGCGGCGCTGAACGAATACCTTCAATCAATAAAAAATAAAAATAAAAACGGCGATAAAGAGAGGGATCACAATGGAGAAGGATCTTAAATTTTTTACACCAGAACAATTCGAAGCAGCCAAAGCAAAAGGAAATATCACTCCCGCTGAAGTCCTTGCGGCGATTGCGTCGACCGACGTGAATATCGAAACCGTCGAGCGCGTCTGCGAAGCGCTTGAACGCAACGGGATCGATATAGTTTCGGCTGAACTCGACAACGTAAATTTTGATATGACCGAGGACGATATTGAGCCCGAGGAACTTGAAGAAGTCACCGGGGACGTCGATTCGCTTCTTACCCAGGAAGGCGTTTCCGTCGATGACCCGGTAAGAATGTATTTGAAAGATATTGGCAAAGTGCCGCTGCTTTCCGCGGAAAAAGAGCTTGAACTTGCCAACCGTATGGCGCATGGCGATCTTGAAGCGAAGCATCAGCTTGTCGAGGCTAACCTCAGGCTGGTGGTCAGCATTGCAAAACGTTATGTCAACCGCGGAATGTTCTTCCTCGATCTTATTCAGGAGGGGAATCTCGGCTTGATGAAAGCCGCCGAAAAGTTCGATTACGGCAAAGGGTTCAAGTTTTCGACTTACGCCACCTGGTGGATCAGGCAGGCTATAACCCGTGCGATCGCTGATCAGGCGCGCACGATAAGGATCCCGGTCCATATGGTCGAAACGATAAATAAAGTTTTGAGAGTATCGCGTCAGCTGCTTCAGGAAATGGGCAGGGAACCCTCCGATGAAGAGATCGCAAAAGAAATGGATATGTCTGTCGAAAAGGTGCGCGAGATATTGAAGATCGCTCAGGAACCGGTATCGCTCGAAATGCCTATCGGCGAAGAGGAAGATTCTCATCTCGGCGATTTTATCGCTGACGATAACACGCCCGCTCCGGCTGACGCGGCTTCTTATCAGATGCTTCGGGAACATCTTTTCGAAGTCCTCCATACGCTCACCCCGCGTGAGGAAGCGGTGCTTAAACTCCGTTTCGGGCTCGAGGACGGCAGGCCGAGGACTTTGGAGGAAGTCGGCAAAGTGTTTGACATCACCCGTGAACGCATCCGCCAGATAGAGGCGAAGGCGCTCAGAAAACTGCGCCACCCGAGCAGGTCGAAGAAATTAAAAGATTATCTTGAATAAGCAACTAAAGGTATATTTTCAACATGAAAGAACAACTTGAACAGATAAGGCAGAAAGCGATCGAGGAAATCGAGTCGGCTCAGACTTCGCTCGACGATATAAGGGTAAAATACCTCGGCAAAAAGGGACAGCTTACCGCAATTCTGCGCGGCATGGGCGCACTCGACGCGGACGAACGTCCCGTTATCGGAGCGATCGCCAACACAGTCCGTGAACATATCGAAAACGCGCTTGCCGAACGCGGCGCCGAGCTTAAAGAACTCGCGCTGAAGAAGAGCCTTGAACTTGAAAAACTCGACGTTACTTACGATGGAGCCTGCTCGCCGTGCGGACACGTTCACCCTATAACCCGCACGATGGAACGTATGACCGAGATCTTCGTGGATATGGGCTTCACAGTGGTCGAAGGCCCCGAAGTCGAAACCGTCCGCAACAATTTCGACGACCTCAACGCCCCCGCCGACCATCCCTCGCGCGATTTGCAGGATACATTTTATATCACCGAATCGACTCTGCTCCGCACTCAGACTTCGCCGGTGCAGATCCGCGCCATGCGTGAGACTCAACCTCCCATAAGGATCATCTCGCCCGGCCGCGTTTACCGCAGCGACGTCGCCGACGCGACCCATTCGCCGATGTTCCATCAACTCGAAGGCCTTGTTATCGACAAGGGCATAACGATGGGCGATCTTAAAGGGATTCTTTCGCTGTTCGCAAAGACGATGTTCGGACCGGAAACAAAGACCCGCTTCCGCCCGCATAATTTCCCGTTCACCGAACCTTCCGCCGAAGTTGACGTTTCCTGCTTTGTCTGCGGCGGAAAAGGCTGCCGCGTCTGCAAAGGCGAGGGCTGGATGGAAATACTGGGCTCGGGTATGGTCCATCCCAACGTGCTCCGCGCCGGAGGGATCGATCCCGACGTTTATTCCGGATTTGCTTTCGGTATGGGTATAGAACGCGTCGCAATGGTAATGTCGGGGATCGACGACCTGCGTCTTATGTATGAAAACGACGCGAGATTTTTAAGACAGTTCTGATGCGCGGGAGGATAGAAAAATGAATGTATCGATAAACTGGTTAAAAGATTACGTGAATATACCCGACGACATAAAAACTTTTTGCGACGGTATGACAATGAGCGGTACCAAAGTCGAAGGCTACACCCGTCTCGGCTCCGATATCGAAAACGTTGTCGTCGGCAGAATTATGTCAACTGAACCGCACCCCGATTCCGATCACCTTATAATCTGCAAAGTCGACGTCGGAAACGGCGAACTGCAAATTGTCACCGGCGCGCAGAATGTCAAAGCCGGCGACCTTGTTCCCGTCTGTCTCGACGGCGCAAAGCTCCCCGGCGGAAAGACGATAAAGACCGGCAAGCTGCGCGGCGTGCTTTCGCAGGGGATGCTTTGCTCGATCGGCGAGCTCGGGCTTACCGTCAACGATTTTCCCTATGCCGTCGAAGACGGGATATTCCTTATTCAGGAGGATTGCAAACCCGGCGACGACATCCGCGAAGTCTGCAAGCTTACCGACACCGTCGTGGAGTTCGAACTTACCTTCAACCGCCCCGACTGCCTTTCCTATATCGGCATCGCGCGTGAAGCCGCCGCGACGTTTGGCGGTGAAGTAAAGATCCCGACGCACGCCATAAAAGAGTTCAAGGGCAAACCGTCAAGCGAATATATCAAAGTAAACGTTCTTAACAAAGAGCTTTGCCCCTGCTATACCGCCCGCGTTGTCAACAACGTAAAGATCGGGCCTTCTCCGCTGTGGCTCCGCGCAAAACTGCGCGCCGCCGGCGTAAGACCGATCAACAACATTGTCGACATAACCAATTTCGTAATGCTCGAATACGGTCAGCCGATGCACGCGTTCGATTACGAATACATCAAATCGCGCGAGATAAACGTAAGGAACGCTTTCGAAGGCGAGGAAATAGTTACTCTCGACGGTGTTGCGCGCAAACTCAGCCCCGAAATGCTGGTAATTGCCGACGGTTCGCGCGCGGTAGCGCTGGCGGGAGTTATGGGCGGTGAGAACAGCGAAATAACCGATTCCACGACTACCGTGGTGTTCGAAAGCGCCAACTTCAACCGCGAAAGCATACGCAAAACTTCAAAAGCAGTCGGTCTGCGCACCGAAAGCTCCGCAAGGTTTGAAAAAGGCCTGCCTCCCGTTTCCACCCTCGAAGCACTTGACAGGGCATGCCAACTTGTCGACCTGCTCGGGTGCGGCGATATCGCTCCGGGAACGGTGGAAGTCATAAACACCGATATGAGCGACCGCGTCGTCCCCTACGACCGCAAAGCTGTTAACGCGCTGCTCGGTACGAATATTCCGGAAGCCGAGATGGATAAAATTCTCGCTTCGGTCAACCTTATTGCCGAAGGCGATAAGCTTCACGTTCCCGCCTATCGCGCGGATATAATCAATACCGCCGATATATCCGAGGACGTCGTACGTCTCTACGGATTCGACAACATCGAATCCACAATGTTCAGAGGCGAGGCGGTTCTCGGCGGGAGATCGCCCTATGAGGCGTTCCGTTACGAAATAAACAAGATCGCCGCCGGGCTGGGTTACTGTGAATGCATAACCTATTCATTCGTTTCGCCCAAAACGCTCGACAGGATAAGGATCCCGCAGGAAAGCGAACTGCGACCGGTATAGGTAAAGGAGGGTTTGAAGAAGAA
>CAMZED010000048.1 GCA_947305675.1 uncultured Clostridia bacterium
CCATTTCTTAACGCCCATACTCCCTCTTTTGCTTATGGACGAGCTTATAAAACCGATATCACTTTCGCTTCGTCTTTTCGGCAACGTTTTCGGCGAGGAAACGGCGTTGGAAAACTTTTACGAGCTGATGCCTATCGGCGCACCGCTTATTATGATGGCGCTTTCGCTGCTCTTCTGCGCTATACAGGCGATAGTTTACACAATGCTGACCACCTCTTATTTGCAGGAGTTCATATCCGACTGAACCGAATCAACATCTTAAAATAAACAACAAGGAGTTATTATTATGGATCAATCAACCTGGATCGCCATCGCGGCGGCGTTCACTATCGCTTTTTCGACAATATTCCCGGCACTCGGTCAGGGAAAAGCCGCCAAAAGCGCAATCGAAAGCATCGCAAGGCAGCCCGAAGCCGCAAAAGACATCCGCAGTACTTTGCTTCTCTCGCTCGCGCTGATGGAAGCTATCACCATCTACGGTCTTATCGTTGCGTTTATGCTCATAAGCAAGATCTGATCGCATTAAATCTTTTTACGGAAGTGATCTGAAATGACTTTACAGCCGTCGCTGATAATTTGGACGGTCATCTGCTTTTGCGTGCTGATGTTCATACTTAATAAACTGCTTTTCAAGCCGTTGCTGGCTTTTATGGACGCGCGCAAAGAAAAGGTCGCCAAAGCCCGCGAACGCGCCGAGGAGATCATGCGCGAACGCAGCGAACGCTCCGCCGCGCTTCAAGCCGTGCGTGAGGCGGAATTGCTTGCGGAATCGGAAAAGCGCAACAAAGAGATCGAACAGTTCAAAGCGTTTGCCGAAAACGAGTTGAAAAAAACCGAATCGGAAAACCGTGCGAAGCTCGAAGCTCTTTCGGAACAGATCGGAACTTCGGATAACGAAACCTATGAAGCGATTGCCTCGTCAATGGATAAAATGGCTGAGGCATTCGCCGAAAGACTTCTTTCGATAAGGTGACTTGAATGGGATTTATCGAGACGTTAGTCAATTTTCTGCTTTTGGCGGGCATCGTGTGGCTCCTCGGCAGAAAGATGATCAAAAAAATATTCAAATCGCGTCGCGAGCGCATAAACGCCGAACTTGACGAAGCCGAAAGGCTTGAACTTGAAAACGGCTCGGCGGAATTGTGCGAGCCGGAGCCCGAAGCCGAAAGACCGGCGCCGGAAAACGCCGGCAATGCCGCGCTTGACGAACTGCGCGAAAAGTTCAACGCCGAAAAAATGCGGATCGATTCGGATTATGCGAAAAAACTCGAAGACATCCGCCGCGAATCGGCTTTTTCGGCGCGCTCCCGCGCGGTTGCCGCGTTGTGCGAAAAAATTAAAGTTTATCTCGGATCGAAGCCTCAGGCGGATCGCATACGCGAACTTGAACCGACGATCGCTTCGAAGATTCTCGATAATCTCAAACTCACCCCCGGAGATATGTGTTACCTTATGCGGCACGACGTACTTTATGTGACGCTCACGTCCGCGTATGAACTTTCAAACGATATCGTCGAAGAAGTGAGGGCAAAAACCCTTAAAATGCTCGACGAAGTCGGCGGAAAACCCTCGCTGTGGGTAAAGACAGACCCCGAACTTATCGGCGGACTGCGGTTAAGGATCGGCGATACCGTTTATGACGGCACCGTCGCAAACCGCATTTATCACCTCGAACGCGATCTGTTAAAACGTCCGCTTCCGGATAACTTCGACGGCGAAAGCATCGTTGCCGATCTTTTGGAAGGCATTGCCGCCACCGAACAGCGGATCGACGTGTTCCAGCTCGGCAGAGTGTTGAGCATTTCCGACGGCATTTGCTGGTTGGACGGCATTGCCGACATAATGTACGGCGAGGTTGTCGAGTTTGATTGCGGCGAGAGGGGAATGATACTCGATATCGAACCCGAACGGATCGGATGCGTTGTTTTCGGCAAATACGAAAATATCGAAAGCGGAAGCCGCGTCCGCCGCGTCGGACGGATTGCAAGCGTTCCCGTCGGAGAATCGCTGCTTGGACGCGTCGTCGATCCGCTCGGCAATCCGCTCGACGGCAAAGGGCGCATATTCGGCGCCCCCAAGCGCCCCATCGAATATCCCGCGCCCGGCATTCCCGAAAGGAGATCGGTTTCGGTCCCGCTTCACACCGGCATAAAAGCCATCGACGCTCTCGTCCCGATCGGCAGAGGCCAGCGTGAGCTTATAATCGGCGACCGTCAAAGCGGCAAAACCTCTATTATAATCGATACGATAATCAATCAAAAAGGCAAAGACGTCGCCTGCATCTATGTTGCCGTCGGCCAAAAAGAAGCCACCGTGGCGGAGATCAGGTCCAAGCTCGAAAAATACGGCGCCCTTGAATATACCACCATAGTCAGTGCGACTGCCTCCAGCTCCGCCTCGATGCAATATATCGCTCCTTTCGCCGGGGCGGCGATGAGCGAATATTTTATGTATTCCGGCAAGGATTGCCTGATTATTTACGACGATCTTTCAAAACACGCGGTAGCGTACCGCGAACTTTCGCTTCTGCTCCACCGTCCGTCCGGGCGTGAAGCCTATCCCGGCGACGTGTTTTATCTGCATTCACGCCTGCTTGAACGCGCGGCAAGGCTCTCGCCCGAGGCGGGAGGCGGATCGGTGACCGCGCTGCCGATAATCGAGACCCAGGCGGGCGATATATCGGCTTATATCCCGACGAACGTCATCTCGATAACCGACGGTCAGATTTTCCTCGAGACCGATCTTTTCAACGCCGGACAGCGCCCGGCAGTCAATGTCGGGCTTTCGGTCTCACGCGTGGGATCGGCGGCTCAGACCAAACTTATGAAACAAATATCTTCGCGGCTCAGAATGGAACTTGCACAGTACCGCGAACTTGCCACTTTTGCTCAGTTCGGCACCGACGTCGACGAAAGTACCCGCCGCGTGCTCGATTCCGGCGCCCGTATGATGGCGGCTTTGCGCCAGCGAAGGTATTCTCCGCTGCCCGATTGGAAACAGGCGCTTCTGATCTATTCGGTCGCTGAGGGATTTGCCAACGGGACCCCGCTCGAAGGGATGGAAAAATACGAATCCGATCTTTACGATTATTTCGGATCGAACTGCCGCGATATAGTCGAAGAACTTAAAACCGGCAAAAAAATGGATCCCGAGCTCACTTCAAAAGTAAAATCCGCTCTTACCGCGTTCACGGAGGATAAGCAAAATGGCTACTCTGCGTGAACTGAAAAAACGGCTCGGCGGAGTTAAAACCACAAAAGCGCTTGCCGGCGCGATGAAAACTGTCGCCACCGCCAAATATTCACGCGTGAACGCTGAACTTAACGGATATTCAACATACGCTTCCCGCTGTGAAAGACTTCTGACTTATTCCGATCCGGCCGAAAAATACCGTGAAGGTGAAGAGGACGGGAAGACGGTCTATGTTCTGATATCCGGCAACCGCGGGCTTTGCGGCGGATATAACGGCGAACTGCTCTCGTATTTTAACGAAATCCGTTCGAAATGCGGCGAAAACGCCCTGTTCGTCACCTGCGGGAAGATAGCCGCAGACTTTTTCCGGGATAAAAAAATCGGATCTCTCGCCGCTTTTGCGGTTTCGGACGTTCCGACTTTTGCGGAATCGTCCGCGGTTTCGTCTTTTCTGCGCAAGCTTTATGCCACCGGCGGCGTTTCCGAGATAATACTGATCCGCCAGAATTTTTATAATATGTTAAAACAAACGCCGGAATCAAAACGCTTTCTTCCGCAGTGCCGCGGTACCGAAAGCACTTATCCCGGCGGCGATGAAGTTGTTTTTTTACCCGATCGTGAAACGGTAAGCCAAGCGGCTTTTGATTATTGTACCGACGCGGCGATGTATTCGGCCCTGCTCAACTGCGCCGCCGGCGCTCAGGCGGCGACCATTATGGCGATGAGGGCGGCTTACGACAACGCAAACGAATCGGAATCGGCTTTGGAAACGGCGATAAACCGCCGTCGGCAGAGCGAAGTGACCGCAAGCGTAATAGAGACGGCTTCGGATAATTACGAACAGAAAGGCGTGAATTAGTATGCCGAAAGGCTCAAAAGGATTGATAACCCGAATAATCGGACCCGTCGTCGACGTTAAATTCGCGTCCGCGTCCGAAGCGCCCGAAATATTCAACGCCGTGGAAGTCGGAACGTCGTCCGGAAAACTGCTTATGGAAACGCTTCAGCAGCTCGGCGACGGCGAAATACGCTGTATTTCAATGCACGCAACCGACGGCCTTTCGCGCGGGATGGAAGCAACAGACACCGGCGCGCCAATATCTGTCCCGGTGGGCGAAAAAACTTTGGGCAGGATGATCGACGTAAGCGGCGGCCCGATCGACCGCGCAGGCGATATAGAATCGGATATTTACTGGCCGATCCACCACGACGCGCCTCCTTTCACCGAAATAGTCCCCGCCGATACGATCCTCGAGACGGGCATCAAGGTCATCGACCTTATGACTCCTTACGCGCGCGGGGGAAAGATCGGCTTGTTCGGCGGCGCGGGAGTAGGCAAGACCGTGCTTATAATGGAATTGATACGCAATATCGCTTTCGAACACGACGGCTATTCGGTTTTCGCCGGAGTAGGAGAGCGTTCGCGTGAGGGAAACGATCTCTGGCAGGAAATGAAACAATCAGGGGTGCTGGGCAAGACATCGCTCGTGTTCGGACAGATGAACGAACCCGCCGGCGCCCGTTTGCGCGTGCCGCTCGCCGGGTTGACCATTGCCGAATACTTCCGCGAGAATTCGCACAAAGACGTGCTTCTGTTTATAGATAACGTATTCAGGTTCACCCAGGCGGGTTCCGAAGTATCGGCTCTGTTGGGAAGAATGCCTTCCGCCGTCGGATATCAGCCCACGCTCGCCTCGGAAATGGGGCAGCTGCAGGAACGCATCGTCTCTACAAAAAACGGCTCCATCACGTCGGTCCAGGCAATTTACGTCCCGGCTGACGACCTTACCGACCCCGCTCCGGCGACGACTTTTACCCACCTCGACGCGACGACGGTGCTTTCCCGTTCTATTGTGGAACTCGGGATCTATCCCGCGGTGGCGCCGCTTGAATCAAGTTCTCGAATGCTTGCACCCGACGTCGTCGGCGACCGCCATTACAACGTGGCAAAAGAGGTTCAGCGCGTGCTTCAACGCTATAACGAACTGCAGGATATAATCGCAATTCTCGGTATGGACGAGCTTGCGCCCGAAGACCGGCTTACCGTACGCCGCGCCCGCAAAGTCCAGAGGTTTATGAGCCAGCCTTTCCATGTTGCCGAGGGATTCACCGGCATAAAAGGCAGGTTCGTCCGAGTGGAAGACACAATAAAAGGCTTTGAATATATACTCGGCGGCGAATGCGACGATATCCCGGAACAGCATTTTATGATGGCGGGCGGGATCGACGACGTGTTTAACGCCTATAAAGGCATTGGTGACGCAAAGTGACCGGAAAACTGTTTTTTGAACTGATAACTCCCGAGGGCGTAAAGTTCGGCTCGGAATGCGACGCGGTAAACCTTTTCGCGCGCGATAACAAAAAAGGCGCCGGTGGCGGCAGCGTCGGCATCCGCCGCGGGCACGCCCGCGCGATCATAGCGCTTGACGACGGCAAAACCGTAAACGTCGTTCTCGACGGTAAAACCGTTTTTTCCGCAGCTGTAACGGGCGGATTCGCAGACGTTTCAGACAACAAAGTCACCGTTATAACAAGCGGCGTTCCCGATAAACAATAAGTCAACCGAAAGGAAACATCCAATGAAAAAGCTATTATCCTTTGTGCTTGCCTCGGCGTTTTTGCTGGGATCGGCAGCGCTTCTGCGCAAGGCGTCCGCCGAGGAAAAAATCACCGGATACGATAAGGACAGCGTTCCCCGCGTATTGCCGATGCTTCGCCAATGGGAAGGCGACGGCAAGGGCGAGTTTTTCGCTTTTGACGAAGACACAAGGATCGCCGCGTTTGAAGGGATCGACGAAACGGCGGCGGAAATGTTTTATTCGGTTTCCGGGATCCGCCCCGGAATAATCGCCGAGGACGACGGCGGGTCGAACCTTATCGTTTTCGAAATATCCGCCGCGTCGGTCGGTAACGCCGAAGGCTACCGGCTTTATATTGAAAAAGACAGGATAAAAGTAGTCGCGCCGACCGAAAAAGGCTTGTTCTACGGCGCGGTTACGCTTTCGCAAATGCTTTATACCGAGGGGTTTATTCGCTGCGGAAGCGCGCTCGATTATCCCGAATATCAGGTTCGTTCGGGGATGATTGACGTCGGCAGGACTTACGTTCCGCTCGATTACGTCGAAGAGATCGCAAAATATATGGCGTGGTTCAAGCTGAACGAGATCCACCTGCACATAAACGACTGCAACAGTACCGTAAACAGCGGATTCCGCCTCGAAAGCGATTTTCCCGGGCTGTCCACCGTTAAAAACGGCGAAAAACAGTATTATACAAAAGACGAATACCGCGCGTTTCAAAAACGCCTGCTCAAATACGGCGTCACCGTCGTGACCGAGATCGACACCCCGGCACATTCCACCGCTTTTGCCAATATAACAAAAAACGGTCCGCCGATTCTGGGCGGCACCTCGCTCGATATACGCGATGAACACAGAGATGAATCGCTTGCGTTCGTAAAAGCGCTGTTCGACGAATATTTAGAAGGTGACGATCCCGTATTTGTCGGCAAAGTGGTCCATATCGGGACCGACGAATACAACCGCGATTATTCCGAGGAGATGCGTAAATATACCGCCGAACTCGCCGCTTACATCCATTCGCTCGGCTATACTCCGCGCTTTTGGGCGGGGCTCGGAAAAGACGGATTCCAGGGTACCACGCCGATCCCTTCTTATCTTCAGGCGAATATGTGGGATAACGGCATTTCCGGCATAGAACAGCTTGTCAGCGGCGGATACGATATCGTAAACACACTTAACGCCCTGCTTTACGTTGTTCCCACCGGGAACGGGTTCCCCGATTATCTCGACCTTGAATACCTTTACAACAACTGGCAGGTAAACCTTTTCAACGGCTGGGGATGGGACAAAAAAGTCGAACCGGATTACGAACATCTGCTCGGCGCCTGCTTCGCGCTTTGGAACGATCTTTCTTATATGAATATCGGCGTAACGAAATATGATATGTTCGACCGCATCCGCGGAATGGCCGCCATAGTCGCCGAAAAATCCTGGTGCGGCAACGAAACTTCAAAAATCGATTATTCCGATTTTGCCGCGAGGTTCGATTCGCTTTCGTTCAGATCGGCTCTGTCCGATCCCGGCAGACATATACTCAAGACCGAACCCTGCATCAATTCCTACCTCGTCTATGACGAATTCGATTCTTCTTCGCCCGACGACGGCTTGACTTTGAACGGTAAGACCGAAAACGGAGCTTTTATCCTCGACGGTGAATCGTCGCTTTCGTTTGCCGGAGGATCGTTGGGGTTCCCGGCGACTCTTTCGGTCACCCTGCGGCTCGATGAGATCAGCGGCGGCCCGCTTTTCGGTTCGCCCGATTCCGCGATCTATGCCGATGTCGACGGGAAAGGGCACGTCGGATTCAAGATCGATTCCTACACTTTCGTGTATGATTACACTATACCCGTCGGCGAGAAAGTAACGCTCAGCTTCGCTTGCGACGGCAAAAAAACCGTCCTCGCCGTCGGAGAGTTTAAAGATATGCGGTTTGTGGATTGCTTCTGCTACGATCCGGTCAACCCCGGCAACACGTCCGGTAACCGCCTTGCCAACCTTATAATGCCGCTTGCCGAGATCGGCAAAGGGTTCAAAGGTTCTATCGAATCGATCATAATCTGCGATATCGCCGCCAATACATACGTCCTTTCCGCGAGCCGCAACCTTGCGCTCAACTGCAAGACCGAGGTGTCGGGGCTGGAGGTCGACGACGGACGCTTCCACGCCGGGCTCGCCGTCGACGGCAAGGAAGAGACCCGCCTGTCGTTCGCAAGAGATAAAGACGAACAGTGGCTGATTCTCGACCTCGGCTCCGAATACGAGATCAGGCGCGTCGTGATAGACTTTTTCGAACACGTCTCGTCTTACGACATTTTTGTTTCGGCTGACGGAAAAGATTATACAAAAGTCTATTCGCTCGTGGACGGCGAAACTAAGAACAAACAAACCGATACGATCTATATTCCTTCCGCCCCGAAGGCGAGATTTGTAAAATATGTTCAGAACAAACGCAACTACTACGAGCAATGGGATGCGTATTACAGCGGCGGGATAAGTGAGATCGAGGTCTATTCTTACGACCGCTCGGTTTACAACGCTCTTATTTCCGAAGCGCTCGACGCGATGATGGAGCTTGGAAATACCAACGAACTTACAGGGCAGATTCGCGCCGCTTCGAACAAACTCGAAAATTATCTGGATTCGCCTACCGTCTATTATCACAACCTTAACGCTTTGTCGGAAAGGCTTCGCTCGCTTATCGATAAGGCTCACGCTCCCGAACCCGTCCCCGGCGGGGATGAAGGATCGGTCGCCGGGAATTCAAAGGACGACGGATCGGATAACAAGTCAAAAGGCTTCCCGGTCGGCGCGGCAGTCGCCGTCGCCGCAGCCGCAGCCGCCGCAGCAGCAGGCGTTGCGATAGCCGTCAAAAAGCGTAAAAAGAATCAAAAAAAGGGTTGAAAAGCCGCTTTTTCCGCCGCGATCAGCTCGTTTTCGGCGCCGGTAAGCGGATCGTAAAGTGAACTATAAGTGAAAAGGCAGAAACCCTTTGCCTTTTCACTTTGGTTTATAATGGCCATCTCGCGCGCAAGGACGTCTTTTTCGTCCCGCCATTCATATTTTCCGTCCGTGCCGGCGTATTCGTCCGGCTTGCCCTCGCTGCCAGCCGCGCATTTCGCCGCCGAAAGCCCAATATAAAGCGCGACGCTTTCGGATCCGACCGCCGATTCCCAATCGGAAAGGATCTTTTCAAAAGGACAGCAGGCGTTTTTGAACCCGAAGTACAGCTGCGGGATAACGTAATCGCAATATCCCTCCTCGCCGCACCATTTATAAACGTCGGCGTACCAGCCGTCCGCCAGCGAATATATATTGCCCGCCGGCGCAATGCCGAACAGTTTCCCGTGAGAATGGGCAACTTCGTAAAGCGCTTTTACGGTCCGGGTGACGTTGTCGCGCCGGAATTCGCCGAGGTCGGCGTATTCGCTTTCGCGGAATTCTTTCGAATCGTCAAACTCAAATTCGGTGGGGTAGAAGTAATCGTCGATATGGATCCCATCGAACGCGTATTTTTCAAGGATCTCGTCCGCTCCGGCGGCGATCAGCTCGGTCGCCTCTTTATAAGCCGGGTCGAGGTACAGCAGCCCGTCGGCTCCGCGCTTTATCCTTCCTCCGATATCGCCGTACCATTCTTTTAATACGCTTGTGCCGCCGTAATTAATAAGTTCTCTTTCATAACAAAGCCGGTAAGGGTTTATCCAGGCGTGCACCGAAATCGAGTATTCTTTCGCTTTGTCAAGGAATATTTTCAAAGCGTCGTAGTCGGTGCTTCCTCCGTAAGTCCCCGCAACGTATTTCGAATTCGGATATATTTCGCTCTCATACATACTGTCACCGTTCGGGCGCACCTGAAGAAAAACGGTCATGAACCCGTCGCGGGACAGGTTCCCAAGCATTATGTCAACTAATCGCGAATAATCGTCTTTGTCCCTCTGCTTTGCCCCCGAACGGTAAACGGGGTGCATATCGAATTGAGATATCCACACGCCTCTCAGCTGTTCCGCGGATGAAAGCTCGGGAATTTGCAGGTATTCGACGGCTCTCCCGGTACGCGCGGGAGATATTATGCGCTTCGCCGTGTAATATATTTCCGCTTTTGCGCGAGGTTCCGGCTCTTGCCGGATTCGGTTAATTACGTCAACTTTGCAGGAGGTTGCCGTCAGCGTTATCGCCGCGATCAGTGCAAACGTCTTGATCAGCCTTTTCATTTCATCACCGCTACATTTTTATTACGGACCGGAATTTCTGATTCATAACGACTGAAAGGAGTTAAAAATTGTTTACACTTTCGGATAAAAACGTTCTGGAAATAATAAACAGACTCGAAGAAAACGGTTTTTCGGCTTATGCCGTCGGCGGATGTGTGCGCGATCTGCTTATCGGCAGGGAAGTGAACGATTACGACGTCGCCACTTCGGCGCTGCCCTCGCAGACGAAAGAATTGTTTCGCGATAAAAAAGTTATCGAGACCGGCATAAAACACGGCACCGTAACGGTTTTGTACGGCGGCGAACCTTATGAAGTCACCACCTACCGCACCGAATCGGCTTATTCCGATTCCCGCCATCCCGATTCGGTCACGTTTGTCGACGATATCGAATCCGACCTTGCCCGCCGTGATTTTACCGTCAACGCCATGGCTTATTCGCCGAAAAGGGGAAGCCGCGATCCCTTCGGCGGCGCGTCCGACGCCGTAAACAAGATCATCCGCGCCGTCGGCAACGCTTATGAAAGGTTCGACGAGGACGCTCTGCGCATACTGCGCGCTTTGCGCTTTGCATCGTCGCTGGGGTTTACAATAGAGCCCGGCACTTCAAAGGCTATCTTTGACTTGAAACACAAATTAAAAGATATTTCCGTCGAACGCGTTTATTCCGAACTGACAAAGCTCGTTACCGGTCCCTACGCGGCTGAAGTGATAAGCGCCTACCGCACGGTGATCGAGGTCTTCGCTCCGGTTTGCGACTGCGAACGTCTGGATCTTCTGCCGCCCGTCCCGGCAATGCGCTTCGCATATCTTTTCGGTGCCGGTTCGGCGGAGGTGCTTCGCTCGCTTCGCTCCGACAACGCGACCGCGTCTGCCGCCGGGCTGCTTGCGAACTCCCGCGCGATCCCCGCCGATCGCATCGGGATAAAACGCTTTGCGGCGGAATACGGCAGGGAGTCCGCTGTTATGATCGCCTCCTACCGCCGCGCCGCCTTCGGCGAAGACCCGGGGCAGGAAGTCGAATCGGTCGCAGGGTCGGACGAATGCCTTTCGCTTAAAGAACTTGCGGTAAAAGGCCGCGATCTAAAAAAAATCGGCATAACCGGAAGACGCGTCGGCGAAACGCTTGACATCCTGCTTTCCCGCGTGATAGACGAACTCATTCCCAACGAAAAAGAACGGCTTATAAGAGCCGCCGAAGAGATCAATAGTTGATAAACGCTTAAAAATGTCCAAAAATAATCTCCCGTATGGGGGATTATTCAGAGCGCAGAGAAGCGAGATATTTTTTTAAACCACCCCACGAAACCGTGTTTCGCGGGGACCCCGGTGATTAGTTATTGGGGGTCCCCGCAAATTTATTTGTGGGGTTTAGCAGCGTCGGCGTACAAGTGTACGACAGTCGAGCTTTTCGGAAAAGCACCGTTTTAAAGGGGTTACGCGGCTTTGGTGAAAGCAGCATAACCCCTTTGCGTTTTTT